>JAJECD010000087.1 GCA_022822215.1 Candidatus Poribacteria bacterium
CCGAGCGGTTATCACCGGCACAATTCCAGCGCGCTATCCATCGCGGAGACATCGCCGCGCTGACGCGAGTTCCGCGTTTAGGTAACGAACTCGCTCACGTCATAATCTCCAAGCTGAAAAAGAATATTATGAAAATGAAATTTGAAGGCGATGTTGACCCCGAACACGCTATATCCCTGGATGCAGAGGTGATCGAAATGCTTGTCAACCTCGGTGCCCCAGAACTTCAAGCGGAAAAAGCCGTGGAAAAGGCGCAAAAAATCCTGGGACCTGCTGCGAAACGAGAAAACTTAGTGCAACATGCACTCCGCTACATTCAAAATTAAACTTCTTCAGGAACGTGATGCGTGCTGCACCCAAGGCGCAGCACGCATCCCACATTAGGACAGAACAATGGATAATCAGGAAATATTGATGCAAGATTTAGCGACTGAAGAAGACGAGGCCCTTGGATACAGTCTCCGCCCGGAATGGCTAAACGAATTTATTGGACAGGAGAGAGCCAAAGAACAACTTCGTATCCACATTGAAGCCGCTAAGAAACGTGGAGATGCGTTAGAACATGTGCTTCTTGTCAGTCCGCCGGGCCTCGGAAAGACTACGCTTGCAAAAATTATCGCTAATGAGATGCAGAGCGGCTTTAAACAGGCGATCGGTCCCATTATGGAACGGCTTGATCTCGCCTCAACTTTGACAAACCTTGACAAAGGCGATGTTCTGTTTATTGATGAAATCCATCGCATGAAAGGGTACGTGCAAGAATCGCTCTACCCAGCAATGGAAGACTATCACCTGGATTTAGCGATTGGACAAGGACCCGCATCGGATGTGGTCCAAGTCTCTATTGCCCATTTCACGCTCGTTGGTGCAACCACACGCGAAGGTTTGCTCGCTGGCCCCTTTCGCGATCGCTTTGGTATCCGGATACATCTTGATTACTACGAAGCAGAAGACCTTCAACAATCCATTCGCATCAACAGTGGAAAACTTGACATTAATATCGACGAAAACGCCGAATACACATTAGCGCGGCGTTCACGTGGCACGATGCGAATCGCCAATAAGTTGCTCGCAAACGTCAGGGATTATGCACAAGTCAAAGGTAATGGCGTGCTCTCACATGAGATTGCGGAGGAGGCACTCGAATTCTTTGGGATTGATGAACGCGGATTAGATGCCCAAGACTACGCCTATTTTCAAACGCTTATTGAGAAATTCAATGGACGCGCGGGGCTTAAAGCACTCGCTGTCGCGCTAAGTGAAGATGAACGGACTATCTCAGAGGTCTACGAACCTTACTACATCAAAGAGGGGTTCCTGATGTTGACACCGGGCGGACGTGTCGCAACCGATGCCGCGCATGAATACTTCAATTATCCTGTCAATTCTCAAATATCATTATTTTAAGGGTTGTCAGACTTACACAGAAAGCGGCGAGGAGACCTCGCCTCTACGATTTACCACAGGTTATCACGGGGATTGATGAACGCGCTGCGGAAGTTCTATTTTAGAGACACAGCGCGCCTACGGAGTTATGAGACTCACAGATTTCGATTATCACCTGCCTCCTGACCGAATCGCACAAAGCCCTCTCCAACAACGTGACACCTCACGACTTTTGGTAGTTGACCGCGGCACTCATACGTTTCACCACACCCGATTCTCACAGATTGGAAAATATCTGCCGGACGCTTCGCTCTTGGTGCTAAACGACACGAAGGTTATACCGGCACGGTTAATTGGAAACAAAAGTGGCACTGGTGGAAAGATAGAGTTACTTCTTATTCGTGAAAAGGAGACAGACATCTGGGAGGCATTAGCGAAACCACGGCGCAACCTCCGAATCGGCACACAAATTGTATTTGGAAACGGTACGCTGATCGCAGAAGTCCTGGCGAAACCAGAAGATGGACACTGCCTTGTCGGTCTTAACTATAAGGGAATGTTTTCAACCGTCCTTACAGAAGTTGGTATGATGCCGCTGCCGCCTTATATTCGTCGCCCACCGAACGCTGAGGATAAGGTGCGTTACCAATCCGTTTATGCCGCTACTGAAGGCGCAATCGCTGCTCCAACAGCAGGGTTGCATTTTACACAAGAATTGTTGGAGGAATTGAAAAGTAACGGGACAGAAACCGCAACGTTAACATTACACGTTGGACCCGGGACATTCCAACCCGTGAAAGTGGAAGAGATTCAGACCCACAAAATGCACGCTGAATACATCCACCTCACTGAAACAGAAGCAAACCGTATCCGTTTAGGGCGGGAAGCGGGTGTGAAAATTATCGCTATTGGTACCACAGTTGTTCGCGCGCTGGAAAGTGCTGGTACGACAGGGACTGTCGAACCCTATAGCTGTTATAGCGAACTTTTCATCTATCCCGGTTATCAATTTAATGTCGTAGATGCCTTGGTTACTAACTTCCATCTACCTAAATCCACCTTACTCATGCTTGTGAGTGCCTTCGCGGGAAAGAACTTAATTCAGAAAGCGTATCAAGAGGCACTTCAGCACAATTATCGTTTTTACAGTTATGGCGATGCCATGCTGATTCTTTAGAAAAACAGAAGGAGAGACTTATGGACCAAATAATGGGGCTGCTTGTTCCGTTCATCGCAATGGGTGCTATCATGTATTTCTTACTCTGGCGACCAGAACAAGCCAAACGGAAAAAACATCAGAATATGCTGGAGAATCTATCTAAGGGTGACGAAATTGTAACCAATGGTGGATTGCACGGTAAAATTCTGGGTTTGAGTAACGACAAGAATATTATTCTCATCACTGTTGGAGAACTGAACAATCAAGAGGTAAAAGTTCAAATCTCACGGAGTGCTGTCGCTTTTCTCAAGAAGGGCGGCGAACTTATTGAAGGTGAATAAAACCGAACCGGGGCGGTTAGAAATCGCACCTACCATCGCAATGCGTAAATGCTAAGTAACTATAAATCGGGTTGTATCCATAACTGGTAGCCAACCCCTTCAGACGTTAGGGATACGATGCTATCCTGCTCTGAGAGCATTAGGACATCGTTGTTAGCCAATCGCACGCGTGCCGTTCTTTTGTTATCTACGGTGCGCGTGACATCGAAAACAGGGCGGTTACTCACATCAAGAGATCTATAGAGACAGATCGCTTCTCCCTGTACAGGTATCACGTGCGTGTCCGCTGTACGGACATCTAAATCACTCGATGCGGTGTTCTCCCATATCCTAAAATGTGTTTCCTGTTCGGGTGTTATCTCTCCTGCCGCCAGAATCACTGCAGCAGATTCCGAATGGGATTCTACTTTGCAGACTGCGACTTCAATACCGACATCCCCTACGAGCATCTCATAAGTTGTGTGATGTGGGATATGCGCCACACACGCTTCATCTTGGAAGACACTTGAACGTTCACCCAAAACGCCGTAGGCTTTGTTTCCATTGTGTCCGACCAATAGGGTGCAGTGCCCGCCTAACGCAACCAATGCGACTTCGGTATCGTCAGAGTGATCAAAGAAAGTTGTTTGGGGCGTGAGGGTAAGAATTCCGAAATGGAGTTTGGTGATCCCCATTTCGCCGGGCTTCACAATTTCGGTGTAGCCCTCGGTGGGAATGTATTTTTTACACGCTGACATCGGATTGAAAATGAGAGAGGCGTTCAACGAGGCTCGCTAACGGGAGTCCAACGACATTGAAATAGCAGCCCTCAATGCGGTTAACGAAAGCAGCACCTCGTTCTTGGATTCCGTAGGCACCCGCTTTATCCGCTGCTTCGCCGGTAGCAATATAATCAGCAATTTCGGTTCTATGGAGTTCCCGAAAATAAACTTGGGTCGTTTCCGCCCAAACGACAGTCCGTTCTGTGAAAGCGTCAACGAGTGCGACGCCTGTTATGACCTTATGAGAGGTACCGCTGAGCTGGGTCAGCATTGTCACAGCGTCTGCATCATCAGTCGGTTTTCCGAGAAGTTTCCCATTCAGCGATACTAAGGTATCTGCGCCGATAATTATACCTTCGCTGTAATGTTGCGCGACAGATTTCGCCTTTAGTAAGGCAAGTTTCCGCGTAATCTCATCTCCTCGTTTGTCTGAAAACGCGCTGTGCGGCGGTTCAACGACATCACTCGGACGAACCTCGAAGGTCAGTCCAATCTGCGATAACAACGCAGTCCGTCGAGGCGAGGCAGAGGCTAATACCAGACGCGAGGCACCTAAGATTAGTTTGTGGGCTTGCATCTTATTTCAGGCAATACCAACATGTATCATCTTCCTCGCGAATTTGCAACAAATTCGCTTGTTTCAATTCCTTGAGCCCGGTCTCAATCTCCGTCTTAGAAAATCCGATTTTCAGAAGAAGTGGATCGCGTTCGGGTATACTAAACCATTCAGGTTCTTCCGAAGAACGATATTTCTTCTTGAAGACCTCTAACGCGTTATAGAGACGTAGTGTCTTGACGGGCAGTCCAACAAGTGGATTAACTTTAACGAAGGATTGAATTGATTCATTAGGCATCGCTTCAGTCCATAAGTAACCAGTATTATTCATACTTTACATAACGTTTTAATTTGAGAATGAGTTACAAAAATGTGGTTTTTATTATTTTTTTGTCTAACAGTGGGCAGTTGGTAAGTGGGTCGGGATTGGGAAATCCATCCTATAGCGCATTTGACAACGCTCTGACCTTGTGCTAAACTCTATCAACTCTTAACATAGGAAAGTGCGATATTGTTTCCGACACACGAAAATCGTATATCAGGACGTTCCATTCTTCTGGGTATCTGTTTCGTTGTTGCTATATGCTGCATCGTCTCTTATGCGGAATTAGTAATTACCTACATTCAAATCGGATTTTTACAGCTGCCCCCTGCGGTTATCGGGTTGTTCTTCTTTCTGGTATTAGGGAATCGGTTGCTCGAAAAACTGAACAAGCGATTGGGTTTGTCGCCGCGGGAGCTGATGAGCATCTATTGTATGATGCTGGTCGCCTCGATGATTTCATCGCGCGGGGTGATGGAAAAACTCATTCCCGCCCTCATCGCGGTCAACTATTTTACCAACGAAACGAACGGTTGGGACACGCTCTTTTTCCCACACATCAAGCCGTGGTTAATTCCATTTTCGCCAGAACAAAAGGGGCAAGCAGCGGTTGCAATCAGTTTCTACGAAGGCAGTGAGACGGGTGATGTAATTCCGTGGCGTGCCTGGGTGGAGCCGTTGTGCCTCTGGGGTGTGCTTGTCTTTTTGGTGTTCACGGCATTTCTCTGCCTCGCGGCGATCCTGCGAAAACAGTGGATTGAAAACGAGAAACTGTCGTTCCCATTAGTCTCACTCCCGCTTGAGTTTGTTCACGAGGGACGCGGTTTTCTGCGGCATCGCTTGATGTGGTTAGGGTTTGGATTGCCTGCCCTCATCTTCACGTTAAACGGTCTGCACGAAATCTGGCCCCAAATTCCGAATATTCCGCTCCGGTATCTGCTCAATCAATACTTCACAGAACAGCCTTTCAACGCCATCGCCTACACCCCGATTTTTCTTTCCTTCGCGGCAGTAGGATTTTTCTATCTCCTGCCGACACAACTGCTTTTCAGTCTATGGTTCTTTTTTCTTTTCACCCGATTCCAAGATGTCGTCGCAGCGATGTTTGGTCTACGGGTAAGCGGAATGCCCCTCTACCCGACCCGACTCTATTTGGGTTACCAAGTCGCAGGTGCCTATGTGGTGCTGGTTATTTCGTTTATCTATATGGGATTTCCACATTTCAAAAGCGTGTTTCGGCGAGCGTTTCGTACAAACAAAGTAGATGATACGGCGGAACTTATGCCTTACCGCACGGCAGTTTGGGGACTTATTCTTAGTTTGCTGCTTGCGATCGGGTGGTGTTACGCAGCAGGACTGAACTTAGGGTTTGCCGCCTTTGAGATACTCGTCTATATCGGCATCGTAGCGGTGGTAATGGCGCGTAGTACAGCTGAAGGTGGGTTGCTGATGACGGAAACATCGTTTCGACCGATCGATCTCTATCAACTTATTGCGAGCAAAGCGACACTGGGGGCGCAAAGCCTTACGATACTCTCGTTCCTTGACGCCATCTTCACTCGCGATCAACGCGGGCTCATTCTAACGGGTTTCTTAGACGGCTTAAAAATCAGAGATCGGGTGGGAATGTCCTATCGTTCACTTTTAGGCGTGTTTGTGTTAGGGAGTACCCTCGCATTCTTATGTGCGGCTGCTATCCACTTATGGCTCCCTTATACACACGGTGCAAACTATATGTATAGCTACACCTATCGCGGAAACCCGCTGTGGGCATTTCAGGATAACGTCGCGGCGATGGAAGGATTAGGGACAGACTCGCGCACAACTGGTGGGCTCTTTTTTGGCATCGGTGCGCTTGTGACGACGGGATTGGTCATTTTACGGATGCTATATTGGTGGTGGCCCCTGCATCCCCTTGGGTATGCGCTATCGGCTTCGTGGACGCTTATTGTGTTCTGGTTTCCGGTTGTAATCGCGTGGAGCATTAAGACGCCAATCCTGCGTTACAGCGGTATTCGGCAGTATCAACGGCTCCGCCCGTTCTTTTTGGGCATGGTTTTTGGGGAATTCAGCATGGCGGTTGTGTGGGTGCTTATCAGTTGGGGCGCAAACGTCCCTGCACCGTTCTTTCCGTGGCCGTGAGCGTCAGATTCCAGCGGCTTACGCAGCACTTCGATTGCGCGCCGTGACCTCCCAAGTATCCCGACAATAGCCATCAGCATCTATGACATAGTAAAATGGATGGAGCGCGACACATGGGCAGATATGTGTCGGACAGACGTAAATTTCTTGTCCAATGGACAGAGGCGTACTGTCCGGAACGTTAATCGCCCAATGTTCTTCATGCTGCTTGTCCACCTGAGCATTATCAATATTCAAGATGACCCCGCGGACACCGTCAGGATCTGCAGCGATGGCTTTATGTCCCAAATCAAGCGTTATCCGATTGGAGGTAGGCACGCTAATGATACGGCTCAAGAGCAGTGCGGCTGGGGTAAAACCGAGATCGGGGAAGAGGGTCGTGTAACCGTAATCATGAAAAATAAAGGTCCCTGGTGATGCTTCCACGCCTGGGGTCTTGGCATAGATAGGGAATGTGGGTGTCCCGCCCATCACAATCAACGGCACTTCAAGTCCTTTGGCAGAGAGCCTCTCTTGCATTTCCTCTACCTGCGCGAGGCTTTTGTTGCAGGACGCTTGTCTCTCAACGACATCTTCATCGTGGATGTGTCCATCGTAAACGTGTAGACCCCAGGGTTGTAATCCGTCCGCCGCTGCAATCTGGGTGTAGAGATTCACGGCATCATCACCCACGGGTATCCCTGTGCGGTGCATGCCGACATCCAAGTCGAGCATAACCTTGACGTTCAAACCGGCACTCGCCGCGGCTGATGACAAACCCGTTACTGCCGCTGAATGATCGACAATGACCTTAAAATCGGCATCTGGATATGTCAATTGCAGCGAGACGAACCGATTGATATTAGGTCCGACCATCTGATAAGCAATCACAATATCCGCTATACCGTTCTGTGCCAGCATTTCTGCTTCGCGGAGGGTAGCGCATTTGTGCTTTAGAATGCCAGCCTCGCGCTCCATGGCGATAATCTCTGCGGTTTTATGCGTCTTCACATGCGGTCTCAGTTTCGAGACATCCCCATCAACAACAGCAATAGCACGCTCAATGTTCTGTTGAACCTGTGCGAGATAGACAACCAACGATGGACTGGGGATCGTCTCAACGTTCTGAATACGGTATTTCTTATCCATAGTCTCACCTCTTTGCGTTAAGTCTTAGATTGGAGCGGAGAAACGTTATATATCCATTTTACATGACAAATCAAATAAGGTCAACTTTTTCGCGTCTGTTAAATTGATTCATGGCTGTTAGGATATCATCTTTGACAAAAGTTTCGATAGCATCAACGGCTCGATGGATAGTCGGTTCAATCTCCATCGCTTCGGCTTGCGAAAATTCCGTGAGGACATAATCGACCAAATCACCAACGGGTTCACCAATACCGATGCGAAGCCGCGGAAACTGGTTCGTCCCCAAGTGATGAATAATAGATTTCATCCCTTTCTGTCCGCCGTCACTCCCCTTTTGACGCATCCGCAATATACCGATGTCCAAATGAACATCGTCGTAGACGACACAGAGCTGCGAGAGCGGCACCTCAAACCGATCAACGAGTGCAGCAACGGCTACACCACTGTTATTCATATACGTCATCGGTTTTGCGAGGATAACAGATGTGTCGTGCCATGTCGTCTGCATAACAAGCGACCTGCAGACCGATGTTTGTGTATAGCGTGCGGTTTGCTGCTTATTTTGCGTTTTTTCGTGGAGGGCATCAATTACGCGAAAGCCGACGTTGTGTTTGGTGTCTTGATAGCGGAGCCCGGGATTACCGAGCCCAATAATGAGCTTCATTAATGAAAAAAGTGTAGAGGTTGTGAGAGGTTAAGATGTCCAGCAAGGGTTTTTACTTCGTTTCCATCAATTAGAATCTGAACCTGTTTAATATCATTTGGGAACGCGTCAAAGACAGTTTGAAGAATCGCCATAACGGTTAAACGCTCAGCGGTGGTCCCACCGATATGACCGTCAGTGAGGTGCCTCGAAAAATCTAAGTAGGCAGTCTGATGGCTGTCAATGTAGACTTCATTGAGGAGTGTGCCGCGCGGAATAGGATTTCTAAAGTTAGGCGACGTTTCTTGAATCAGTGCCTTGATGACTTGACTCAAGCGTTGCGTAGCCTCGGTATGAAGTCGTCGTTCAATTTTGACCGGAACAAGCGTGAGAGCAGTTGGGTCGAGAAGAAATAGGTTGACTCGTTGAGGTGGCGGCGGTGTATCCGAAGGGTTGGCAGCAACTGGCAACGGCGGCGGGGCAATCGGAATCACCGTTTGCTTCGACTGCTCAATCAGAAAGAGGGTCAAGCCGAGAGAGATAACGACGACAAAAAGCGTTATTCCCCAGATTATTAAGAGCCTCGAAAAGCCAGCACTGCTGTTATACTTCACTGTTTTGTCCGTGTTATGGATTATCGGTTTGTTTCGGTAGTACAGACTGATTCGCAGAAGAAATATAGCGCTGGATAGCACGGGTGACCGCCTGGGCAACGCTTGTGATATACTCAGGATTGGAAAGTTGCTCTAAATCCTCAGCATTAGAGAGATAACCGAGTTCCAAAACAACGCCCGGCATATAGATTTCAGATAACGCAATAAGCGGTAATTCGGTAATCGTGACGGGTATCTCCGTTAGGAAATTGAGTTCTGTTTGTAGGTCAGATGCGAAATCTCGGCTTTGCTTTAAAAAGTTGGCTTGTGCGAGGATTTTTAATCTCTGTCCCGAAGGTGCCTGCCCGGTGGTACTTGGGAATCGGAGTTGCCCCTTAGGATTGTTGAGATAAATCTTTATACCTTTTTCGTGCGGTGAAAAAGAGGCGTTGCAGTGTAGGCTGAGAAAGAGTCTGCCTTGGTTCCGATTCGCAACTTGAATCCGTTCAAAGTGTGTTTTTTTCGTATCTGTCTGACGCGTGAGGTAAACCTGCATCTCCCGTGGTTTGTTAAGCCGTTGGATCTGTTTTGCGAGTGCGAGGACAACGTCTTTTTCAAGGAGGCCGGTACTGGCTTGGCATCCGGTGTCATCCACGCCGCCGTGCCCTGGGTCAATGATGATTGCCCAATTCTGAGGACCGGCTGTCTCCATAGGCATCCAAGCCCCCTTAGGTCTCATTTGGATCCTTCTCAGGCTTGGATTGTAGATGACTTCGACATCATTGAAGATGGGTAGAAGCTGCGTGAAAAAACCGATAGGTACCATCGGTTGCTGCCCGATAATGACCGGTGGTGCTGAGAGCGTAACGATCTCTCCACCGGGGTCGATGTTGATTGTCGGCTTGTCCATCTGTAAGCGAAGCTGCTTGCCTTTCATTCTGAGGGTGAGCCGCTTTCGGGGGTGGTTATATTGCTGTGTCATTGCCGGGTCAAAAACTTGTTTCACGGCATCAACAGAAAGGTAAACCGTCTCGTCTTTGAGTTGCGCAGGGACTTCCGCAATTGTCTTTCCATCAGCATCAATAAAGTGGACATCCGGTTCTTGGGCAACGCCGTTGTCTACGAGACACGAGATGAAAATTACGAAAAAAAGCGCGTAAACAGAGTTCCGCATAGCGATGAGCGGATGGTGCCCCAAGCGTCTGTTCACGCGCATTTTTTGTGGATTCTTTATGTAGACAACGTTACTCTTCTGCCTCGTCATCGTCTTGCCTACGAGAAATAACTTCTGGTTCCGAAGGTTGTTCTTCAAGGTCTTCTTCACCTTCGGCAGCGGCTTCAGCTGCGGCTTCTTCAGCTTCCAATTCGAGTTGGATCCGTGGCTGACTTACCGTTGCAATGATCCGATCGGCTTCGTCAAGAATCTCAACTTCATCGTCGAGGTTTAAATCGCTGACATGGATAGCATCACCTATATTCAATTCACTGACATCAATGGAAATATCAGTGGGGAGTTGCATGGGTAGACAGTGAAGTGTCACTTGACGGAGTGGTAATTCAAGAACACCGCCCTCTTCAACACCGGATGGTATGCCTACCAAAATGACCGGTACCGATGAGGTCACAGGTTCATCGAGAGAAATTCTGATAAAATCGGCATGGAGGAGTTGGTGTTTCTCCACGGGATCGCGTTGAATTTCTTTGATAATGACAGTTTCGGGGTCACCCCCACCGATTTCCATATTAATGATAACATTTTCACCGTGTGCGCGTAGGAATTGTTTGAAGGTCCGCGCGTTGAGCTGAATCGCTAAGGTGTCTTGCGAACGTCCATATAAGACAGCGGGAACGCCGCCTTCGCGCCGGATTGCCCGTGCATTTTGCTTTCCGAAAACATCGCGCGGTTGAACCTCTAATTTTGCTTGTAGCATTTTCTTTTGTCCATTTTAAGGGTTGTCGGTTTTAAAGGTTATCAGTTATTGGTTATCGGTTATCAGTTAAGAAGTCTTGATGTAACAATTCGCCACTTCCTGGCGTACACCAAGAAAGCGAGAATTGTTACAAACACACCTCTTAACCGACGCCTGACAACTGGTAACTGACAAGAATAAAAAAGGAGACAGGGCGGGTAGGATTCGAACCTA
>JAJECD010000391.1 GCA_022822215.1 Candidatus Poribacteria bacterium
TCCACCTCAAAAGTCCACGAACTCCGTTCCTGCTGTATCAAAGCCCAGTAGGTATCCGCAATCGCATCCGGTTCAAGCAGCGGTTCGTTTTCTCTGAGTTTAAAACGTTGCCGTACCCCTGGTGTGTCAATAACGCCATCAACAATAATATGTGAGACATGGATGCCCTGCGGACCGACTTCACGGGCGAGTGCCGAGGCTAAACCGCGGGTGGCATACTTCGCACTGCTGAATGCCAATGCCCCCGCTCTACCACGGACGGCAGACGTTGCACCGGTAAATAGAATATTCCCGCCCCCTTTCCGTAGCATCCCCGGTACGACCTGTTTTGAACAGAGAAAGCCGCCGAGCGTACAGACGCGCCATGCCCCCTCAAACGCTTCAGGTGTGAGGTCCGCGAAACTTCCCCAAGCGGCGTTTGCTGCGTGGTTCACAAGAATATCCGGATCGCCGAGCTCTTCTCGAATCCGGGCAAAACTTTCCGCGACCTGTTCAGGGTCTGCAATATCTGTTGGGATCGGTATGGCTTTCCGACCGGATTCTGCCAACCGTGTGGAGAGATTTTTAATGTACGGGGATGAGCGTGACAGAAGGGCCACGTCACATCCTTCCTTTACAAATTTACGAGCAAGTGCAGCCCCTAAACCGGGACCCACGCCTGCAATAACTGCTATTTGTTCCATAGTGATTCCTTCTTTACGTGAGTTTGATTAAACCGTTAACCGCTATTCATGTCTAAGCGCATCAATCGGATGGAGTTTCGATGCTTTCCATGCCGGATATGCCCCGAAGAAGATGCCTACCAACGCACTGACGATAAAAGAGACAATGGCATACATTACCGGGATCACCGTCTTCCATCCCCAAAGCGAAGGTACCATTTCTGCGCCGAGAATCCCAACACCGATCCCGACGAGTCCACCGGCAAGCGCAAGCGTCGTGGATTCGACGAGGAACTGAACGAGGATATCCGAACGCTGGGCACCGACGGCTTTCCGAAGCCCAATTTCCTTCGTCCGTTCCGTCACTGAGACGAGCATGATATTCATAATACCGATACCTCCGACAACAAGCGAGACAACAGCGATACCCAAAATCATATTCGTAAACGACTGACTCGATTCTTCAAGCGTTTCCATGAATTCCGCTTGGTTGCGTATATGAAAGTCAAGTTCTTTGTTTATTGGAATCTTATGCTGTTTTCTTAGGAGCTCAGTTACCTCAGTTTCTGCTGCGCCGATAAGTTTATCGCTATTGGCTTGTATACTAATACTCGATAGATACTCCTCTCCAAAAACCCGTTTCATGGCGGTTGTATACGGAATGAAAATCTGGTCATCTGGGTTCCGCCATCCGCTTGCCCCTTTTTCCTTCATAACACCGACGACGTGGAAACCTATGTTCTTAATTTTCACAGTCTTGCCGATAGGGTCTATGGTATCAAAGAGATTGTCAACAACAGTTTTGCCAAGCACACAGACGCGTTCCCGATATCGAATTTCGCCGTCTGTAAAAAATCGTCCGTTCGCGACCGTAAAATTTGCTGTAACGAGATACGCTGGCGAGGTGCCGACGATGGTTGTGTTTGTATTCTTACTCAAATATTTCACTTGTGCGCGGCTGCTAACTTCAGGGGTGACATAACCAAACGTCTGTCCGCGTGCCTCTAATGCCTCCATATCTTTGACAGTAAGACTTTTTCGCGCATCCGCAGAGCCGCGTCCACGAAACATACTTTGCCCAGGTCGGACAGCAAGGATATTTGCACCCAAGGTCTGAATCCGTTCCGTAATATCGGCTTTTGCCCCTTCTCCAATTGAAGTCGTCGTTATAATCGCACCTACACCGATGATGACCCCTAACATCGTTAACATAGACCGGAGTTTATTCGCTAACAAGGCACTTAATGCGTTTGTAAGACTCTCTAATATACTCATCGTATTTCCTCCTATGCCTCTGACCGCGGTAAGGGTGGTTTGTAACCGCACTGGATCTTGCCGAATGTATTTTTATTTCACGAACTACACCAGCAAGCCGATTGATAAACCTATCGTCCACCGCGGCCGCCGCCACCCATTCGACGCATTGTGGAAGCCGGATTCTGCATCATGCGTCGCCGCCAGTCTTCACCACCGCCACCGCCAGGGCCAGCACCTCCGATTACAACGGTATCGCCTTCAGCAAGTCCAGAGACAATTTCAATCTTATCAAAACTGTTCACACCCGTCATGACCGGCTGCGGTCGACCGGGTTGTCCGTCTGCCCCGATAATCCTAACCATTTTTCTGCCTCGCATATCAAGGACTGCTTCAGTGGGTAGCGTGAGAATCCCCATTTTATTTACAGCTGAGATCTGGACGGTGGCGTTCATACCCGGCTTAAGGAAGGGTATCTTTGCATCTTCAGTTTCTGCTGCGGGTTCAGGTTGCGTCGGCGTTTCTACAGCGGGTGTTTCCGCAAAAAAGCCGCCGAAAAGTCCACCCCAATCGTCTCCATCGGTCTCTTCTTCCGCTTGAGCAACAGGTTCATTCTCTGTCGCGGTCGCTTGTGTCGAGGTTTCTTGCGAGTCCGGTCTTGCCGCTTCACCTTCACCAGTACCACCTTCTGCCTGACGTTGTTGGCGCATCGCACGGAAACGTTCACGCTCTTCCTCAGTCATATTTGCGAAGTCTGGACGGGCACCCCCACCTTGTCCCTGCCATCTGCCAGCACCTCTTCCCATGCCTTGCCGTGTGCTTGTCGCTTCCACGTTTTTCAACTCGGAGGTCACTTCAAACGTCGTTACATTCTGAATCGCTTGTCCTTGCGGCGCAATCTTCAAGACTTCCCCCTGAAACGGCGTATCCGGATAGGCTTCAACGGTAATTGTCACAGGTTGTCCGATCTCCACCTTACCGATGTCGGTTTCATCGACCTCTGTTACGACATAAACCGTGTCAAGGTCTGCCATCGTGACAAGCGTTTGCCCCTCTTCTGAGGCGAGTGAGGAGAGACGTGAAGTGATAACCTGTCCCTCTTCAACCAATTTCTCAAGAATCGTTCCAGAAATGGGCGCTTTGATAACGGTATCATTATATTCGATTTGACGAAGTTCCAGCTGCGTTTCACTACGTGTGACTGATGAACGTGCAGTCTCCAAGTCGCGTTCCTTACGTTCAATCTGTTTTCGATTCGCTTCTGCGAGTTTCAAAGTTTCTTCACTCTGTACAATCCGTTGCTGCTGAAGTTCAATATCCATATCCCGCGTGGCTTCCGCTTCGACGCGTTCTTTAGCGATTTCAAGATTGAATTCCGCCTTTCTAATATCGGCTTGCCCCAATTCAAGTTCGGCTTCAGTGGCTGGCTTTTCTACCAATTTCAGATTTTCTTCAGCAGAACGATGCCGTGCCTGTGCCGATTTCAGTTGTGCCTCCGAAGATTCTAACGCAGCCTGAGAAATGAGTTCTTTTTCATAAAGTGTCTTATTCCTTTTATGCTCGGCGGTTACCAAGTCTAAGTTTGCCTTTTCCTGTTCTAAGGAGGCTTGCGCGCGTCTTCTATTTTCATCCCGCACCTCATCAGAGGTGAGCAATTTATACCGAATCTTGGCGATGTTAAGGCTGTTTTCCGCATCCATGACACCGCGGGCATTTGCGATCTTTTCAAGTCGGATTTCCGCCTGCAATTGGACGAGCCGTTGCTTGGCTTCAGCGAGGGATTCTTGTGCCTGACGAATCTGGATTGCCGATTGTTCTTTCTGGAGTTGGAGGTCGATTTCTGCCTGTTGCAAACGTGCTTCGGCGGATCTCAGATCCGCTTGCGCCTGCTCCAGACTAATCTGAACGTAGGTCGTTTCAATGATCGCAATGATGTCGTCCTTTTCCACATAATCACCGGCATCAACATTGAGTTTTAAAATCTTTCCACTCGCTTTCGAGCTAACCTTAACAATATTCAACGGTTTAATAGTGCCTGTTGCGTCAATCGTGACTGCGATATCACCGCGTTCAACCATTGCTGTTTTGATTGCTGACGCGTCAGGACCGGCGGCTTCGTCTTTAGTGGCAAATACCATGCGTCCTACGACAACCGCGACCGCTACAACCAGCACCGCTGCACCAACAATCGCAATAAGTTTCCATTTTCCCATTATAGCTACTCCCTTTTAATAGTAAGACGCTAAATTATATTTTCCTTTTCTCCCGCTCCGAAGATTATTTGGCTGGCATACGTGCCATCTTGCTAATTTAGTCAAGTCTAAAAGGGAAAGGTTCGCTTTTTTGAGGGACAGGTCTACAAACTCGGCATATCAACGGCACTATCCCGTCGTTCGTGCATATTCTTTTCCATCGCTTCCGGGTACCGATCTGGCAGATGTGAAGCTGCGTTGAGTTTTTGGAGTGCCTCACCTTCAAGACGCCATCCCGCTGCACCGAGGTTATCACGCAAATGCCCCGTATGCCTGGCACCGACAATCACAGAAGTCATTGCGCGTTGTTCAAGCACCCACCGGAGCGCAACTTGGGCAGGACTGCGTCCAAGTTCGTCAGAAACGTCAAAAAGTGTTTGTAACGTCTCATCGGCGTTATCTGCGAAATAGCGTTCCGGGTATGCCCAGCCCTCTTCGGATCGCGTGCCGCCTTGTGTTCGTTCCCCGGGTTTATATTTACCAGAGAGAAATCCACCTGCTAACGGACTCCATACAACGACACCTAACCCTTTAAGTTCGCAGAGTGGAACGAGTTCTTGCTCTATATCTCGCACAACGAGGCTATATTGCGGTTGATAACAGGAGAACTGTGTCCAACCGTTTGTATCGCTAAGCCATAGTGCTTCAGAGAGTCGCCACGCTTGGTAGTTGCTGCATGCCGTGTAACGGACTTTCCCTTGTCGGACGAGATCGTCCAATGCTTGAAGCATCTCCTCTAAAGGGGTTTGAATATCAACGTGGTGAATATAGTAAATATCTACATAATCCATCTGTAGGCGTTTCAGACTGTCATCAATCGCCTGCATGATGTGGACGCGGGACATGCCAGAGTCGTTAGGACCGGTACCCATCGGGTTGGAAAACTTGGTTGCGACAACCGCACCCCGTCGTCTACCTTTAAGTGCTTTACCCAGCAGAATTTCAGACTCACCATCCGCATAGGAATTGGCGGTATCAAAAAAGTTCACACCCGCATCACAAGCCAGATGTGTCATGCGAGTTGATTCCGCTTCATCAGCACCGTGCCCAAAGGTCATCGTGCCTAAACAGATTTCGGATACCTTGAGTCCACTTTTCCCTAATCTTCTATATTCCACGTTTTTCCTCCATCTTATAGATTATACATTACCCAATGGTACTGCTTTTTCGGCAACTTCTAAGATACTATTAAGTACTTTGGTAACTTCCGGATCAATCTGTTCTGCTGGTAGATATTCGACTAAAGTATGATAATTTGTCTTTCGCATGGTATTTGGTAATTCCAATTTTTCAAAGAAAGCCTCGAAAAGTGGGTTTAGGAAATCGTTGGTCACTTTTATATCTGGAGACCATGGCGATTCTTGACGAAGCACTACTCGAGCTTTTTCAATTTCTGTAATGATTTCCTTCATTGTAGGCACCCAAATATCCGAGAACAGAGGACCTCCAGCTGCATTGCGTGCCCAGTCAATTAACACTTTTTGGGTGGGAACAATGTAGTTCTCAATCTCGCGCCGCTGCCAAGCATAGGTTATTAATCCAGGAACTTGCTGAAGTTGTCCAGTAATTCGATCAAGGAGACAGAATCCCACCAGATCTGGTTTTGCCTCGCGTAAGGCATAAAAGTGCTTATGAGCTTTTCCTTGTCGGTTGCTGATGTCATAGGTATAAGGTGCTTTCAATATTTTTTGCGCGGGGTGATTGAGTTTCTCGGCAAAAGCTTGCAAGATTGAGAGATCTGTGGACCCTTCAAGATAAAGCACCCAACCCCTTTGCTGTGCTTGGTAATACTGTTCAAAATCAAAGTCTATAAGCGATTTAAGCAATTGACTGCCGCGATCGTTAATACGATGGGGCTTACCAAGAAATGCGATAACAGCATCGTCACGCTTTACTGCCGCTCTGAGGATGACCTCAGAATGGCTGGCGGCAACGATCTGGCTCCCGTGTTCCGTTGCCAAGTCTGTAAGCACCTGATAAATTTGCCGTTGCCGAAGGATTTCAAGGTGTGCATCGGGTTCGTCAAGTAATAGAACAGAACCCGGGTGTGTAGCAATGTAGGCAAGTAGTAGAAGCGTTTGCTGTAAACCGCGGCCCGATGAAGAAAGGTCTAAAGATACATTAGACGCTTCCCGATAACGCATCGTGATCTCTCCACGTCCCGGAATATAATCCGGTTTCTCAAGTTTCACGCCAAACAGGTCGTTGATTTGCTTGCAGAGTCCTTTCCATGTTTCTTCATCTTGTGAAATTTGATAACAGAGATTCCGCAAAACTTCCGCTGTCCGTCCCTCTCCAATCCGGACATTGATTGCACCTTGATCGAGCCGTGTTTCATTGGATGTGAGTCCAGACATCGGGGGCAGAAAAGCAACAGAGAGGCGTTCCGCCTCTTCGGGGACAGGCATTCGAGCGGATACTTCCCCATCTATTTCTGATGTTCTCAGTGGACGGCAGTAAAAAGATTCCTGATTGGCATAATCAAACTCGAAACCACACTGCCATGCTTTGTTAGCGGTAACACCCTTCACAATGATGTCTATGCGGACATTTTGAGTGTGTTGTCTACCCTCAACCTTTTTCACGTCACGAACTTGCAAAGCTCGCCAGAGCAATCGCGCATTCGGCACAGGGACAGAGATAAGGTCGAGTCGGTTGATAACAACACCCGGACGCTTTTCAGGATTTGTTTTCCCTTTGCGGTTCTCGTTCCAACGTTTGAGACCTATCTCCCATAAAGCGAGTGCTTGCAACGCTGTTGTCTTGCCAGAATTGTTTGGTCCGATGAAGACGACGGGATTCCCCAATTCAATCTCAACCTCGCCAAAGTTTTTGAAATTACGGCAAATCAATTTTGTTAGCATCTCTACCTCCGGCTGCGGTTATCCGCATCAAACAGCAACCGTCTCGCCTTCCGAACGGAGTCCCGCCTCATAAACCTTCATCACTTCCAGTGCAAATTCAAGTGATCCTTGCTCCGCCGGTTTGCCTTCCAGAATACAATCACAGAAATACCGCATCTCTTGATAGAACCCTTGTATAAAAAGCCCCTTGTTTTCAAGTGTTCCCAAGCTAAATTGCGGTTCCCAGATAATCGCGCCGCTGTCAAAACCTTCAGGCACATAACTCGTGCTACCACTGTAGTTGAGAGACACACCGCGCTGGAGTAAAACTTGCGTGCCGTTCCGAATTTCAGCGTGACACCCATCACCAAAGAACTGATAGAGTTCCGAGGGTTGCCCGTGCCTGGCACCATCCGCCAGATGAAAGTTTCCGAGTACCCCACTCTCATATTCTAATATGCACGCACCGCCACCCCGCTGACTCCTATGAACCGTCACATTGGCAACCTTCCCACCGACCGCCACAAGCAGCGACAACGGATGCACCCCATTTTGAAGCCAATTGGTATGCTCTTTCTCACGTAATACTCGTCTTCCATCCGCTGCAATCGTCATCGGATAGACCCCTAAAATGCTGCGTAAGGGACCGTATTCCTCTGTTGCAAAAATTTCAATAATCTTCTGTGTGGCTGGCATGAACGCCTTTTTGAATCCGACCACCACAACGTGATCCTTTCGGTGGGCGATCATCTCCGAAACTTCAGCTGCAAACATCCCAGGCGGCTTTTCTAACCAGACATGCATCCCCGCATCCAGTGCCTCACACGTCAGTTCGGGATGAAGCCGCGGCGGTGCACACAGAAAAACAGCGTCCAGCTCTTCATTCTCAAACATCTCTGCCATATTCGGATAAAACGCATCAACACCGTACTGCTTGGCAGTAATACGCGCACGCTCGATATCGAGATCGCACAACGCTTTCAGTCGGACCGGAAGAAAGGTCATTGTCGGTAGAACATTCCGATAGCCGTGTGAACCGACACCCACAACCGCAACATCTAATCGCTTCTCAAATTCTCTCTGATAACTCATAGCTTACTCCCCTGAAAGCACACTATCAAGATAGGCATCCAGGTCTCTTTTCATCTTCTGTAGTTCCCCTTGATCGATGTACATCATGTGCCCTGCCTGATAGTAAGCCATTGAGATGTTGTCCTGTAAAGATTTATCGAGACCAAGGTGTGTGAAGGTATACTCCGATGCCAAAAACGGCGTTGCCAGATCGTAGTACCCGTTCGCAACGAAAACCTTTAGCGCAGGATTGGTCGTCATCGCCTTCCGAAGCGTATCCGCAACGTTAACATAAGCGTTCTGATGGTCGCCATAATCCCACGGATGCACCCGTCTGCTCAGGATTTCATAAGGAAGGTCAGACGCGAATCCCAGTTCATCGCGGACATAGTAGTTAAGCATTGCCGTATATGCCC
>JAJECD010000383.1 GCA_022822215.1 Candidatus Poribacteria bacterium
TTACTTTCTTCGGAAGCAGGTACACGCAGCATCTTAGGCGCGACTTTTGCCGTATCGTGGCTTATTATAGAGTTAATAGCCCACTGTTCCCAAACTGCTCCATTGAACGAACTATCCAAGTTAGCAAAAGAAACCTCTACAGCTTCAATTGGAGAATCACTTTATACGCTCTGGGTAGAATGGGGAGAGGCACTCTTTATGACCAGTGCCTTTCTGTGTGCCCTATTAGCGATCTGTTATGGTTCAGCGCTCGGTGCCTGGGGAAATTCGATTAGTATGTATCTGTTCTTTATTTCGGTAATCGCTTTTCCAGTGGGTGTTATCCTGAACATGGATATACAGTTGCACTTGCTGACCCGAGGCATTGCATTTCTGTTTCTTGGTGGTATCCTCCTGCAAGCACCCGCGGAGGAAGAACCACTATAGCCGGGCGAGACTGAGAACTTTGCTGACTATCGTCGACCTTTGGACCGAAGCATTTAACAGAAGCAGAAATTACGCTTCATCTTCGTTTTCATCTTCGTCTTCGTTTAGTAATCTTTCCAATTCTGCTAAGATGTCCTCTTCATCGCTTTCTGCCTCGGTGGCTTCTGTATCAAGTGCTTCCAAATCAGAACGGAACTCTATGAGATTGCTCAGGTAGCGTTCGCGTGTAATATTTTCTGCTTCCCCGTGCTCCTCGCGCAAACATTCACCACAAAACTCGCCAATCTGTCGGATACCAGCGTCTATATGTTGTAATGCTGCTGCCGCGTCGTCTGCTTGCAGACTCAATTCTGCGCTGGCAATGCTGTGCATCATAAGCATGTACCCCTTATATTGGTAGCTCTGCCAGGCGATATCTGATGGCGCGCATTGGCGTGCCAAATTCGTTACAGCAATATTAGTAGCAGTATCACGCTGTACATCTTTCCATCGTTTGATACCTGCAAACAAAAGGTAGCGTGTATAGCGATGGAAAGATTCCTCAAAGAGTGTTTGCCATTCCTCTGATTCTAATTCAAATCCTTCACGGGTTCCGTGGTGTTCTTCATACGTCCGTAATTTTGCGAAAAAGTAATCGTAATAAGAATCCACACCGTGCGGGCGCATCCCGTCAGGACGGCCGGTTGCGTAAATGCGGGAAATCGTAAAAGCGTTTGGTTGCACAACAACAACCTCTCTACCATCTTCGATTTTCAGGATACTCACGGGACGTTCGACATCAAGATTCAGCATTTCGAGAATCCGATCGAAGGTTTGAACCCATCGGGTGTTTCTTTGTATAGAGTCGTTGGTTTCCATTTATATATCCTTTTTGTCCTTTTCAGTTTTCAGTAATTGATCGTCGGTAACTCGTTAGGGTAGGTGAGAGCGCAGACGACTGCCATACACTTAACTGTAAACCGATAACTATTAAAGCGTCCGAAAGTGGTCTTGGAGAGACGTGACCGTAATATCTCCACGTTGCAGTGCATCAATAGCATTGACGGCTGCGGCTGCGCCAGGAATCGTTGAGAAAATCGGAATATCATGGGTTATTGCCATCTCCCGAATTAAAAGTTCGTTCGGACGGTGCAAGTCTCCGGTCGGTGTATTGATGATCAGGTCGACGGCATGATTTTTGATATAATCATGAATAGTCGGTCTGCCTTTTCCGATGCTGAAAACGAGTTCTGCCTCCATTCCATTGCGGAGAAGTACTTTCGCGGTTCCGTGTGTGGCGATGAGTTCAAAGCCCATATCTATGAGTTTCTTGGCGATGAAAATAATCGCGCGCTTGTCTTTATTTTTGACGCTGATAAAAACTTTGCCACCCAACGGTAGTGTATAACCGCAAGCCTTTTGTGCTTTCGCAAAGGCGCGAGAGAAATCTGTGTCAATCCCCATTACCTCGCCAGTAGATTTCATTTCGGGTCCAAGTCGAGTATTGGAACCTGGAAAGCGATTAAACGGAAAAACCGGTGCCTTGACACTGAAATAGGTAGGTTCAATTTCACGTGTAAATCCAAGTTCAGCGAGCGTTTCACCTGCCATGACACGCGCTGCAAGTTTTGCCAGTGGCACACCGATCGCTTTGCTCACAAACGGGATGGTTCGAGACGCACGTGGATTTACCTCAAGCACGTAGATTTCATCATTTTTTATCGCATACTGGACATTCATCAGACCGCGCACGCGTAGTGCTTTTGCTAAAGCGTAGGTGAAAGTTTTTAGGGTTTCGATCTGTTCATCTACGAGTGTATAGGGTGGTAGCACACAGTCGCTGTCTCCTGAATGGATACCCGCCTCCTCAATGTGTTCCATAATACCACCAATGACGGTTTCTTCTCCATCGGATATTGCGTCAACGTCCACTTCGATCGCCTCTTCAAGGTATTTATCGATAAGGACTGGATGCTCCGGCGAGGCTTGAACGGCGGAATGCATGTATTCCTGTAAGAGTTCTTCGTCGTAAACGATTTGCATTGCACGTCCCCCTAACACGTAAGAGGGACGCACAATAACAGGATAGCCGAGTGCTGCAGCGATAGGCGCGGCTTCCTCGCTTGACGTTGCCGTACCGTTAGGGGGTTGCATCAGTCCAATTTCATCTAATACGGCTTTGAAAAGTTTTCGATCCTCGGAGCGAGCAATATCTTCAGGACTGGTGCCGATTATCGGAACGCCTGCTTCCTTGAGGGCGATAGCAAGGTTTAATGGGGTCTGTCCGCCAAACTGAACAATGACCCCGAAGGGTTTCTCTTTATGATAAATATTTAAAACGTCTTCGCGCGTTAACGGTTCAAAGTAGAGTCGATCCGAAGTATCGTAGTCCGTACTAACGGTTTCTGGATTGCTGTTCACCATAATGGTTTCATAACCCTCGGCTTTCAGAGCAAGGGCAGCATGGACACAACAGTAGTCGAATTCGATACCTTGTCCGATCCGATTTGGACCCCCGCCAAGGATCATGATTTTCGGTTTATCAGATGGACGGACCTCGTCTTCGCTGGAACAGGTAGAATAATAGTAGGGCGTTTCTGCCTCAAACTCAGCGGCGCAGGTGTCAACAGTTTTGAAAGTCGCTTCAATGCCGAGACTTTCTCGACCTTCACGGATGGTGCCCTCGGATACGTCGTAGATGTCGCTTAATTGTCGGTCAGAAAATCCGAATTGTTTTGCTTGCTGTAAGAGTTCCTTTGTGGCTACACCATTGGGTTCGCTGTTTTGCGGAATGTGATTTCGCACAGCGTCTTGCAAATGCTGTTTTATCTGTTGCTGCGTGCTCGGTTGGGACAAGGTCTGTTCAAAGTCAACGATTTCCTTCAAATTGTAGAGGAAAAACGGGTCAATGTGCGTGTAAGCATGAATTTCCTCAATACTCATTCCACGCGCAAGGGCAGCTTTGATATAAAAAATACGCTTGACGTTCGGAATGCTGAGTTTACTCGGAAGTTCGGACAGTGGAAGTTCTTCAAGTGGATGGTTGTCTAACCCAGACCATCCAGTTTCTAACGAACGGAGTCCTTTCTGTAGTGCTTCTTTAAAGGTCCCGCCGATCGCCATCGCCTCACCGACGGATTTCATCTGTGTTGTAAGGGTCTCATCCGTACCTTGAAATTTTTCAAACGCCCACCGCGGAATTTTAACAACGACGTAATCGATCGTTGGTTCAAAGCAAGCTGGCGTTTCAGCTGTAATATCGTTGGGTATTTCGTCCAAATTATAACCGACCGCCAATTTTGCAGCAATCTTAGCGATCGGAAATCCAGTGGCTTTTGAGGCGAGCGCGGAACTCCGAGAGACGCGAGGATTCATCTCAATGACGACCTGTTTACCTGTCTTCGGATCAACAGCGAATTGAATATTCGAGCCTCCTGTGTCAACGCCTATTTCGCGAATAATTTTAATCGCCGAATCCCGCATGCGTTGATATTCTTTGTCTGTTAGGGTTTGGATGGGAGCGACGGTAATACTATCACCGGTGTGGATTCCCATTGGATCGACATTTTCAATCGAACATATTATAACGACGTTGTCTGCTCCATCTCGCATGACCTCCAACTCGAATTCCTTCCAACCTATAACGGATTCTTCGATAAGGAGTTCGCTGATAGGGCTTAGGGCGAGACCGGCGGCGACCATTTTTTCGTATTCTTCGATGTTGTAAGCGATTCCACCGCCTGTGCCACCGAGTGTAAACGCGGGACGGATGATTGCGGGGAACCCGATCTCTTTAACGAGATCAAGGGCTTCCTGCACGGAATGCGCGATACCGCTCTGAGGGACTTCCAATCCGATTTTTATCATCGCCTCTTTGAAGAGGGCGCGATCTTCTGCTTTTTGGATGGCTGGCAATTTGGCACCGATAAGTTCGACGTTGTACTTATCTAATATGCCATTTTCCGCAAGTTCAACAGACACGTTCAGTGCCGTTTGCCCACCGAGCGTCGGGAGCAATGCCTGTGGACGCTCTTTGGCAATGACGAGTTCCACCGTGTCCGCTGTAATCGGTTCAATGTAGGTCTGATCGGCGAAATCCGGATCCGTCATGATAGTCGCAGGGTTGCTATTGACGAGGGTAATTTCGTAGCCCTCCTCTTTGAGTGCCTTGCATGCCTGCGTTCCTGAATAGTCAAACTCACACGCTTGACCAATGATAATTGCGCCGGATCCGATAATTAAGATTTTTTCTATATCTGTTCGTTTTGGCATTTTTTTAACTATTAAATCTGGTCATCGCGCCACTTCGTTTCGCGAATCAACGGTATGAATGCCGCGTGGCATTCCCCGGGTTTTTGGTTAAATCCAAGGACAATAACAATAGGAATATGAACAGTTACTAAGATTCTATGTAGAAAGAACGTTTTTTTAGGCTTGAAAAGGTTTCTTAACGATTCTGAAGCTGCAAGCACATAGGACGCAGCAGCTCAGATTTAATAGTTAAAAATCCATCATTTCTGTAAAGCGCGAAAAGAGATAAGTCGCATCGTGCGGACCGGGTGACGCTTCTGGATGATACTGCACAGAAAAAATGGGATACTCCCGATGTTGTATCCCTTCCAGTGTGTCGTCATTTAGGTTAATATGTGTAATGTCAACGCTGTTTGGCAGCGAGTCAATGTCAACACAGAATCCGTGGTTTTGTGAGGTAATTTCAACCCGATCGGTCTCAAGATGCTTAACGGGTTGATTTGCGCCTCGATGTCCAAACTTTAGTTTGAACGTTTTTGCGCCGAGGGCAAGTCCTAAAAGTTGATGTCCCAAACAGATACCGAAAAGCGGTTTTTTGCCCATCAATCCTTGTATTGTCTCAATCGCATAGTCGACTGGCATTGGGTCACCCGGACCGTTTGATAAGAACACGCCATCTGGCTCCACGGCGAGAATCTCTTCAGCGGTTGTCTTTGCTGGGACAACTTGAACTTCGCATCCGTGTTCGGTCAGTTGACGCAAGATGTTATATTTAATACCGAAGTCGAGGGCAACCACACGGTATTTTGGAACGACATTGTTATTCTCTTGATGCTGCCAGGCATACGGGTTTGGACATGTTACGCGTTGCACCAAATCCCAACCAACTAAACCGTGCCACGCTTTGGCTTTTGAGACGAGAGACGCAGGGTTCAGGTCTTCTGTGGAGAGGCAACCATTCATGACACCGTGGACCCGGAGACGGCGGGTGAGTGCCCGGGTGTCTATCCCTTGAATACCAATGATACCGTGTTCGGCAAGGTAGGTATCTAAACTCCATTTTGAACGCCAATTGCTGTGGTAGGCACTGTATTCACGAACGACAAATCCCTCTACCTGTGGTCCGATAGATTCAACGTCTGCTTCGTTGCAGCCGTAATTACCAATCAACGGGTATGTCATTGTGACGATTTGTCCTTTGTAAGAAGGATCGGTCAGCACTTCCTGATAACCCGTCATACTGGTATTAAAGACAACCTCGCCGGCGGTTTCGCCCGTCGCGCCAAACTGCTTCCCCTCAAAAACTGTTCCGTCGGCTAATGCCAAAATTGCTTTCATATTTTTCTTCCTTCTCGGAGTGTGAGTGTCTGCCAGCCTTTAAGTTCCCATCCATCGAAAGGTGTGTTTTGACTTTTTGAACGAGATTTTTTTACGTCAACCCGTTTAACCGAATTAACATCGATGATGGTGACATCTCCGACTGCTCCAGCAGACAGTGTCCCGCGGTTGATGCCGAGGATGTTTGCCGGAATTGAAGTCATTTTCGCGATTGCCTCTATCAACGTAAGATGTCCTGGCTCGACGAGATGTGTAAACACAAGGGGTAGACACGTTTCCGAGCCGATAATTCCGTTAGGGGCATTAAGCATACCTTCTGCTTTTTCCGAAGGCGCGTGTGGGGCGTGGTCGGTCGCGATTGCGTCAATTGTTCCATCACATAGACCTTTGATGACTGCGTCAATATCGGTCTGTGTACGTAGCGGCGGATGCATCTTGGCATTCGTTCCTTGTTTCTCTACCTCCGTATCGGTGAGGATCCAGTGGTGTGGACACGCCTCGGCAGTCACATGAACGCCTCGGCTTTTCCCTTGGCGGACTAACTCGACGGCACCGGCTGTGCTAACGTGAAGCACGTGAAGATGTCCACCTGTCATCTCTGCTAACATGATGTCGCGCGCTACGATGATGTCCTCCGCGGCGTTTGGGCTGCCGATGAGACCTAACTTTCGGGAAGTCTCTCCGAGATTCATGACGGCACCTGCATTGAGATTGTGATCTTCGCAGTGAACCATAATCGGGAATTCGAGTTCTGCGCTCAAGGCGAGTGCGTCGCGCATGCGTGCAGCATTCATAACGGTAACACCATCGTCGCTAAAACCGACTGCACCGGCGGAATGCATTCCACGCATATCGGTGAGCTCATCACCGGCAAGGTCCTTGGTAATACTACCGAAAGGAAATACGTTGGTTGCTGCGGTTTCTGCTGCGATGTCGTAAATTTGCTCAATCTTTTCGGGCGTATCTATCACAGGTGATGTATTCGCCATACAAGCAACCGACGTGAATCCGCCTGCTGCTGCTGCCGCTGTACCGGTAGCGATCGTCTCTTTGTGCTCAAATCCCGGTTCACGGAGATGGACGTGCATATCAATTAAGCCGGGTGCAACAATCAAACCCGTTGCATCGTAGACATCGGAGTGGCTATCGGCTATCGGTTTTCGGCTATCAGATAGTGTGGGACGGGTTTGCAACCCCTCATGCTTTCTGATTCTACCATCAGTGATAAGCAAA
Source organism: Candidatus Poribacteria bacterium (assembly GCA_022822215.1). GTDB lineage: Bacteria > Poribacteria > WGA-4E > WGA-4E > WGA-3G > WGA-3G. The sequence continues at coordinate 7,228 of JAJECD010000383.1, forward strand.
TTGCCGACTTCCTCAATGTTATTGGCTGGATCAATGATATGCCCGTTAGCAATAAAAGCGTCGCTCATTCATCCTCTCTTTCATAAATTATCGCTGCGTCTATGCCATGCTCTTCGGCAAGTTGTACCCGAACAAACTCTTTTCGGGAGGTGGGGACATTCTTGCCGACATAATCAGCAGCGATCGGCAATTCACGATGACCTCTATCAATCAGGGCGGCCAATTGGATTGCTGCA
>JAJECD010000189.1 GCA_022822215.1 Candidatus Poribacteria bacterium
TCGGTCTACTTTTCTATGCAATCCCCTTCAGCTTTGCGAACGAAAATATCCTACAGATGTTCGAGAAGGATTTTCAGAAGATCGTCGCCGGTGCTCGTCCCGCTGTTGTCAAAGTAGTAGCGACGCAGGTCAATTCAGTATGGCTCCAACCGAATCCTAAGCGGTTAGCACTCACCCGCCAAGATATCGGTTCCGGTATCCTGATTGACACCACTGGACACGTCGTAACAACGACTTTTGAGATAGAGAATCCGAGTAAGATTGAGATCGTCTTTAGTGATGGAAAGGTAACTTCAGCAAAACTGCTTGGCACGGATACACTCACCGACATTGCAGTGCTTCGCGTCGCTGATACATCGCTGGCAACTGCATCTAAAGCGATACTACCTATCAAATGGGGAGATTCCTCAAAGATTGACATGGGTTCGTGGACTGTAACGATAGGGAGTTCTTACGGACATAGCCCAATTATTTCCTTCGGAATCGTCGGTGGATGGGATACCTTGCCGGATCAAATGTGTGCGGAACTCATTAAAATCAACGCAGCCATTACGCCTGGAAACAGTGGAGGTGCTGTTGTCAATACATCCGGAGAGATCGTGGGAATGATACTCGCCGTTCTGACAGAGCCGACAGGCATTAATTCACCCGCTAACGTACTGTTCGGGGAACAAGACGATATAGACATTACACAATTTCTTGTGCAACCCTCACCGTTAGGGACTCGTAATCAAGAGATCGCTTTTGCGCTGCCAATAGAGATAGTTCGCACGGTTGCCAAAGAGATTATAGAACACGGCAAGGTGGCGCGCGGTTGGCTCGGTGTTGAGGTTGATGTCGGTGAGGCTGGGGTCTATGTTACCCGTGTAATTGAAGGCAGCCCGGCACACAAAAGTGGACTCTTGCCCAAAGACGTGATTCTTGAATTTGACAAAACCGCTGTACGCTCCTATGCTGAATTGCTAAGATGTGTCGTGACCAAGCGACCGGATACGAGCGTCCAGCTTAAAATTGATAGGAACGGGACAGCGCAGCACTGTACAGTAATATTAGGTGAGAAACGCTAACGCGTTATCCGCTGAAACTCCGCTATATAAGCCCCCGCAATCTCCTGATTCCCTTTGATAATCAGGAGGTTTTCAGAGTTACGGGTTTCTGCATTTTTCGAGAAGTTATACGACCCCGTCACCACCGTCTCTCCGTCAATCACAATTACCTTGTGATGCATAGCCCCTCTGTTTTCATCCAGCACCACTGATAATCCGGCATCCTTCATACTTTTATATTCGGCATATCGGTTATTCGCCTGCCGTTTCTCAAAGACACCTTGCACGTCAACACCGGCTTCAAAGCGGTCGCGTATTGCAGCACCGAGTGTGTCGTGTGTGAAAGAGAACGCCATAAAATGGATTGACTGTTCCGCCGACTGGATCTCCTTGAGGAGGGGTGAGATGGTGTCAGTGTCTGGTGAGAAATAGGTGGCAATCTGCGTCCCGTCGCGCAACGTTACCTGTGAATAGACCGCAGACCTTTCAGAGGATTGCCCAACTTCTTCACGCAAAAACAGTTCTCGAAATTCCTGTGTGAAGTTATACGCAAGTTGGACTGAGTCGATGAGTATAACGTTGTTATTGTTCTTATATGCTCCATTGTAGGTTGTATTATAAGAGCCAGTCCAGACGTATCGTTCGTCAATCACGACAAACTTGTGGTGCATATAACTATCAGGATCTTTGTCGTCCATGACAGGGATACCAGCTGCTTGTAATCGTCGAATTTGTTCTTCAATATTGTCAGTTTCAGTGAAGATTTGCACTTGGCATCCACGGCGATGTGCTTCGATTAAAGCGTCGGCTATCGGGACAGAATCCAGATCGTAAAGCGCGGCATCAATTCGCAATGCAGCATCAGTGAGCCTTGTAACGAGTCGTTTTTCAAGAGAATAGTGATTAGCACCAGCATTGACTTCGCTAAAGTAGACCTCCCATGGTATGTTGGTCGTCGTTCCACGGGTGCTTCTATAGTATCTGATACCGAAGCCGATCGCAACGGCACAGAGAAAGATGAGAAGGAAAGGTATGAATAAATTGGGCTTGCTGCTTTTAGGTGTTGTGGAAGTGTTAGTCATAACGGATCATTCAAACGCCCCAACGTTTTCGAGATTCCGCCAAGGATTCGACTCGCGCGTTCTCCTGTTTCCATGCGTAATGCCCTTTCGGTTTTTTGCCGATCCAGCGTTCGTCAATCGGTTCCGAGGCGAGTTGATACCGTGTATCGGCAGTTATCCGAATTTTGTTAGATGTATTAACGAGGGAGGCGTGCATCAGGAACATGCTAAAAATAATAACATCGCCTGTCGAAAATGTTGTTGTTGCCCAGTGCCCGCCGAATTTCTCGACGATTTCAAGTGGGTTGTCGCTGAAATGTCCTTCAATGAGATCTCGGTCAACGTCTGCTTGCCCATAAGTCGTCCGGACCTTTTCAAATCGGTTGGAACCGAGACAAAAAACAATAGGACCCATATCAAGCGATATATCGCCGAACGGAGTCCAACAAGAGTAGAGGTTTTGTGTACCTCTACCCATAAAAACGATGTCATAATGAATCGGAGAACCCGACCCAGGGCCCGCCGTGCGAAGCCATTTGAAATCAAACGTTCGCGCCTCACCACCGAGGAAGTGCTTGAAGAAATCCATCACAGGTTTACCTTCGACGACTGCTTTAAATGCCGCTAGCTCCGTAAACGCTTTGTTGCCCATTGATCCGGTAGATGTCGGTTCAGGATAATCCGGATTGAAGATACCGTCCATCAAAGCGGTACCTGGGGCGAGCATACCCTTTGTTTCGAGTTTCTCCAGAATTTGCCGGCGCGCTGTAAGGATTGTCGCCTTGTCATGCAACCCTCGGATCAGGAGATAGCCGTCCGTTGCTATCCGTTCTTTCAAGGCATCAGGAGCGTCAAGGATGTCGTTGCTTTCGCGTAAATCGGTACTAACCTCTACTTCTTGATGTAAAAAGGGGAGTTTCATTGTTAATTCCTTACTTCTGATGGCGGTGGTTCCTTCAACCACGCAAGATTGAATCTATAGTGTTGACGGCTGCTAATGAGATGGATGATTCCGTTTCGCCCTTGGTGAACAGCGAGGTAACCGCCGGGTTCAGCACTGTTTAACCCCATCGTAAAGAGTCGCCCATCGAGTGTTTCAATCTCTCGGTCTGCACCGTCGTCTGTAATCGGACGGATGTGTTCCCATGTTTCACCATCGTCGTAGGACAACGCACTAAAGAGTCCCGTAACGAGACGTTCGTTTCCAGAGGCCTCAACAATCGGCATTGGTGTCGGTTCCTTCTGATCGCCTGTGAACGATGCCAAGAAGATAGGTCCCTCTTGAAGCCGCAAAAGGACGCATCGCTGTCCACCTGAAAGTACGGGAAATTGACTCGCGCTATACTGCCACGTTTTGCCGTCATCTGCAGAGACGCTTTTCGGCATCTGTCCGTCAATCGTATCGCCGCGCCCGTAAGCCATCAGCCTTCCATCCGTGAGTTCGACGACAGCAGCATG
>JAJECD010000304.1 GCA_022822215.1 Candidatus Poribacteria bacterium
GATTCTGCTTCCTCGTGTGTCCACTCGTGAACACCCGTAATGTCGACGACTGCGCGTGCCAATCCGTTGGGGTCTTCCTGTCCTTCTTCGGTCAAGTAGATTTCGTTCTCAACAAGCACGAGATTGAGGAACGGAATTTCCGGCGGCAACCAATGCCTTATTTCGACGACCTTCTTTCCCGCAATGATATGCTGTACGGAAGGGGTAACTATGGATAGGGCATCAACTATCAAAATCTACCTATTTCCAATCGTCGTCTGGCGGGTAAATGTTGGAACTTCCGCTACCTGCGCCTTTAAAGTCGCTCTCAGCAAACCAGTCCTTGACGGTATCCCGCCATTTAATGAAGTGCGGTGCTTTTAGATGCTCTTGGAACGCAGCTTCATCCACATAGACTTCGTAGAGCCAGATCCGGTTCGGATCGGCACCATCCTGAATGACATCAAATCTCAGACAACCGGGTTCATTCTCGACGGAGCCTTTGGCATCGTCCAGCATTGATTCGATGAATGCTTCTCTGTGCCCTTCTTTAATCTGAATGGGAGCGATGATAACAAACATGCTCTTTTCCTCCTATAAGGAATTTTCAGGTCTGATTTCTTTTCTGTTTCGGTGTGATAGTACCGAAGGTACATTAGTCTATCATACTTGGAAAGAGATGTCAATTGAATGACTCTATTAGCAATCCATTTCAACTTGACCTCAGTTGGTAAAAATAGTATTATTAAACTCACTTTATAGAAAGAGAATAAATTAACGCGAGTTCAACTTAAGCGTGTAATAAATCAACCAGCATACTAACAAAAGGATATCTTCATGAAGTTAGAGATAAAATTACAACTTACTGTGTCTTGTATCCTATGCCTTTTGCTTTTACCATTTGCTGATGCAACCGTTCCTTCCGAATACGCGAAGCAATCGATCGAATGGTTCCAGGGCGAGGAAGGCCGCCGCATTGCCGACAACGTCCTCACGTGGCAGACACCGCACGGCAGTTGGCCCAAAAATCGAGACACGGCATCTGAGCCGTTTGATGGCAAAAGTGACGATCTGCGCGGGACATTCGACAACAGTGCCACCACTGGCGAACTCCGGTTCCTTGCCCGTGCGTTTCGTGCGACAAACGAGCCGCGCTACAAACAGGCATTTCTCAAAGGTCTTTCCCATATCCTTGAAGCACAATACCCAACTGGCGGGTGGCCCCAGTATTATCCGCTAAGCAAAAGCTATCATCGCCACATCACGTTCAATGACAATGCTATGGTGCGAATTCTCGAACTTCTCCGAGACATCTCTGAATCTTCAGACTATGGGTTTTTGGAAACGGCGTACCGGGCTAAAGCTAAAGCTGCAGTAACCAAGGGCATCGACTGCATCCTGCGCACGCAGATCAAACAGGATGGTAAACGCACTGCTTGGTGTGCGCAGCATGACGAAAAAACGCTTGCGCCTGCGTGGGCGCGTTCCTATGAACCGCCATCCATCTCAGGTGCTGAAAGCGTCAGTGTCGTGCGTTTTCTGATGTCAATCGAAGAACCGACACCAGCGATCATCGCCGCTGTCGAAGGAGCCGTTGAATGGTTCAGGAGTACTGCAATCCACGGCATCCGCTTAGAGAAGTTCACTGATGCAGCAGGGCAGGACGATAGGCGAGTCGTGGCGGATCCCGACGCGGGACCGCTCTGGGGGCGTTTCTACGAGATCGGCAGCAACCGTCCCATCTTTCTTGATCGCGACTCGGTGGTTCGCTACGCGTTCTCCGAGATCGGGCAGGAACGCCGCACCGGCTACGCCTACTACGGCAGCTGGGCCACCCGGTTACTCACAGACGAGTACCCACGGTGGAAAGAAAAACATAAACTCCCGAAGGAATGACCGACCTAAATCCAAATTCTATGCCGATACGACTGTCAACGTCTTCAGTTGGTCGTCATCCAATTCGACACCGAGTCCGGGTCCTTCAGGTGGATAAAGATGGCTGGCTTCTGCTCGGATGCGTTCCTTTGCCGGTGATGCGGTATAGAGCACGGGTCCCATCGGATCACACGGCAGTGTAAGGTTAGGCATTGAAACGCCAACGTGGATTTGTGCCGCTGTTCCAAGTGTTGATTCCTGATCGGTGCCGATGAGACATCTGAGTCCCGCCGCCTCTGCTAACGCAAACAGACGACGAATATGCGTGGGCCCTCCGGATACACACGCAACATTAAAGACAGTACAAGCCCCGCGTTCGGCTGCCTCATACCCGTGTTCCAAACTACTGATGTGTCGGCTCACCGGCAAATCCATGCGTTTGGTAAACTCTGCAGATACTCGTAGACTTTGTGAGGGTTGCTCAAAATGGTAGGGGGTATGATGTCGAAGGGCATCAGCGTAACGCAAGGCGATCTCCCAGTCGTTGAAGCGACCGGAGAAATCAATCTGTTTAAGCTTGATTTGCTCACCAAACCTCGATGTCATCTCAGTTAGGAATCGATCATCCAGCGCACTATCACCGGATACGTAGTAGCGGAAGAGATGGTGTCCGAGGTCTACAAGTCGTTGCAGATAACCCGCAGTCTTTTCAAAGTCTTCTCGCACCTGCCATCCAAAAATTGGATAGCAACAATAAACGCTGTCTCGCAATTTCCCTCCGAGCATTTGATAAACCGGGATGCCCTGGACCTTACCGTTCAGGTCATAAAGCGCGAGGTCAATGGCAGAAGCGAGGTGTAGATTGCTAACTGTGCTACCGAAATTTTGTGTCCGTAGAAACTCGTTGATCTCAGTGATACGGGTGGCATCACGTCCGACGAGTAAATCGTTGTAGCGTTTGGTTACTGCGCTTAAATCTTCAGCTTGGCTGTCGGAGGCTTCTCCCAATCCTATGGGACCGTCGTCCACATAAACTTTAACGATAACATGCCCGGATATGTGACCGTAGTAGCGTGGTGTTTCGATCTGGAACGCCTCAATCTTTGTGATTTTCATTTCGTCTCCCGAAGGTCGAGAACGGCTTCGTAGTGTTTGGTTATCCGACCATTGTACTTTGTCTCAATGAGATTAACAATTCCGTCAAATAGGCAATGCCTATTCTCATCTGGCAACGCGATGTGATCCGAATAAGTCCCTAAGAGTTTGATATATTGTTCAGATGAATACGTTTGCGTCCACGGATATACACGTTTGATTGGATCCTGAAAGGCTTCTACGCCGGGAAAGTTTGTGGCGTGTGTGGGACGATTCGTGGTTAGCGGAGGATAGTATTTATCGTAGAGACTTTGACTTTCCACAAAGAACCCTTCATCCTTTCTGACATGTTGATTGGAGAAAACGGCAAGGAACCCACCTGATTCAAGTACCTCGAATGCCTTTAGGTATCTCACTTTTGGGTCCACCCAATGAAAGGCGGTAGCAGAAATAATCAAATCAAATTTGTCTTCTGGTTGCCACCCTTCAAATGCTTGTTCTACAAACAAAACATTTGGAAATTCCTTTAATCTTTCACTCGCAACGGCAACAAGGTCAACACCTATGTCCAGACAGACCATTTCATATCCGCGTTCCGCAAAGGGGCGTGTTGCTTTTCCTGTCCCACATCCAATCTCAAGGATTCTACTATGATTTTCGATGCAAGAGAGGGCTATGACATCTGAGATTAATTCCTCAGGGTATCCGGGACGGACCTCTTCATAGAGGATTGCAGCGGTATTGAAAGTGGTTTTGAGTTCAGTATTTGACATAAATTTTCTTTTGATGATGAATTATGAAAATAAATAAACATTTCAGTGAATAATGGACCAAAAAAGGGTTCTCACTACTGGTAGGATTTCCTTGGAGAACCCTCCATCAAAAATGCCTCAACTACCCTCTGGTGTATATTTTATCATAGTTCCAGTTATATAACACTACCAATGATTTGTTGTGGGTATCCGCTAAACTTACATTTTGTCTTGCCTCCTGTCCACTTATATGATATACTGTTCAAACCAGTTTGGGTAGCACTGAGAAGTGTACTTCACGGTGTGTCTACCAACTTCTCACCTTCGCAGCGGATAAACAGACTGGAAAATCTGATAACCAATAAACCCTATTTCTTTCGCAAGTCAATATGCGTACAATGCCGGTTTGACCGTTCAGGAATGCGAACCGGGTGGTAAAGCGAGTCAGGAAGTTAGCGATCTCTACGAGTACATATCATCTAAAATGGGGGTATAGTGTGAAGAACAAAGTGAACCTTGCCGAAGCTTTTAAAGTGGATCAAGAAGAATTACAACCGAAACTGGAAGTCGTCGAGGCTCAGCCAGAGAAGGCGACGCAACCGAAAAAACGGCATATTGGTGGTTATTTCGACGAAGCCGTGTATCGGCAGTTGAAGATTGTCGGTGCAGAGAAAGGACTGACGACGCAGGCTATACTCGCTGAAGCGTTGAATGCGTTCTTTCGGATGCACGATAAGCCGCCGATTGCGTAATATCAGAAAAGTTTTCTGGGCAAATATGAAAGCAGACAGGCAAGACAAGTGCCCTTGCAAGGGGCGAGTCTCAGAAATCTCAATAACACAGGGTGTCTTGCAACGCAAATTAAAATTGGAGGCAAACGCTATGAAAGGCACGAGACCGTTAGACAGTCAAGAAATCCGGTTAGTCTCGGCGTGCTTTGCGGGTAGGTTTGAGACACGGAATCGCGGTTTGTTTATGTTGGGTGTTTCCACGGGGGGTCGTATTAGCGAACTGCTGAGCCTACAGATTGGGGATGTCTGGCAAAACGAGAGAGCTGTCGGTGACCTGCTTTTCGACAAATCCGTTGTCAAGGGCGGAGAGGTATCGAGAGCGGTTCCTGTGAATTCCGATGGTAGACGCGCCATCGAGGCCCTGATCGCGTGGCATGATGAGGCATACAACACGATCGATGCGAGTCGTCCGCTGTTCCCATCTCGGAACGGGCAGGGCACGCAACGGATGTCTCGGCGTACGGCGCATAATGTTTTGAAAGCTGCTTTTGATGCAGCGGGGCTGAACGGTCACGTGGCGACACATTCTTTGCGAAAATCGTTTGCGCAGCGGTTGTATGATCGCACGGATGATATTTTCGCTGTGCAAGAGATGTTGGGGCATAAAAACGTCGCGACGACGCAGAAGTACTTGGGCGTTAACTATGCCTCAGTGCGGGAAGCCATAGAGGAAATGGCTGTAAATGGTGAACTGCACGAAAGGTGTATTTTGGGCAGTTCACTGAGAAAACATGCGGACGAAACGTTGTTCTTGGAACTCGCACTCCGGGGATATGACCTCGGAAAGCTACGCGATAACGAGACAACTGGGGAGATCGTCAAAATATCATAATTCACTTCACAACGGCAACGATTGCCGGTTAACCTATGATTCGTATGGAGGATAACAAGTAAAATGGCTGTTAGTAATCTACCGACGATCAAAGAAATTGAGCACACTCTTCTGGCACTGCTCTCTGAAGGGCATTGGTTAACAATCCCAAGTCTTTAGGCTTGGGTCCAACCCGCGTGTCTCGTTCCAAAGCGAAAATAAACTTGACTTTATCTATAAAATATGTTATACTATATTATACAAACTAACACAATAGGTATAATATGTTTATCAAAAACCCCGAAAAAAGTTGGTATTCTGATACAAACCTTGTCTATAGTTGCCAATACCATGTCATTTGGTGTACGAAGTATAGGCGTAAGGTTTTAGACGATACTATCCAAGAGCGTTTGCACCCCTTAATCTGTTCTAAACAAACCGAGTTAGATTTCAAAGTGCGTGCTATTGAGATAATGGAAGACCACGTTCACCTCATACTTGAGAATAATCCGAAAGTGCCTATAACTCGGACAGTTGGGTTAATCAAAGGCTACACGTCAAAAGTATTACGCGAGGAATTCCCACACCTCAAATCTCGCATACCTTCACTTTGGACGCGTTCTAAGTTTATATCCTCTGTTGGTTGCGTATCCTTAGAAGTCGTCAAGAAATACATTGAGGATCAAAAGAATGTCTAAATCCAAGAAAGCCTATCGCACCTATGTACTCGCAACTGCCAAGCCGTCAGAACAGTTAGACGCTTTGACGTTTCTCGGCGGTCGGATATATTCTAAAACCGTCTCGCTGGCGTTTGCGATACACAAGCGAAAAGGCTTTTGGCTCTCAGACGGTGGACTTAAGAAGTATCTTAAATTTAAGGCGTATCCATGCCATGCACACTCTGTGCAGGCGATCATAGACGACTATTGTGGTGCAAGGCGGTCATTCTTTAGTAACAAGAAAACGAACCCGAAAGCAAAACCGCCAAAGAAAACCCGCAAGTTCCACACTTTCACGTGGCGTGCCACAGGCATTTCCTATAAGCGGGGCAAACTTCGGCTATCAATGGGCAAAGACAGAGAACCCGTTTTGATAAAGATTGATAAGAAGTTTCACAGATTAGTGCCATCTGAAGTCTCACTCGTCTATAACCGAACCCCCCGTCAATATGAGTATCATGCAACCTACGATACGAAACCTAAAAAAGCAAAAGCAACCGTAGGGACTGCTGTCGCTGTTGATATGGGCGAAATACACCCTATTGCGAGTTTTGACGGCACGCATGCCGAAATCTATAACGGTCGCGAAATCCGAAGTAAATCACAATATCGTGAGAAGTTTAAAGCACGTATCAATCAAAAACTCTCACGGTGTAAGAAAGGTAGCAAAAGGTATAAGAAACTCAAACACACCCAAAACCGAACCCTCGCAAGACTTAATTCACAAATCCGTGATATGAGACACAAAATCACGTCTTGTTTCGTTTCTGCTTGCTATAAGCGAAAGTCAGAAACTATAGTTATTGGTGATATTAAGCACATTCGTCAAGCCATTAGCTACGGCAAAAAAGCCAATCAGAAGTTGCACCAATGGGCGTTCTCTAAAATAGAGAACATGATAACCTATAAGGCAAAAGCACTCGGTATCAACGTTGAGAAAGAAGACGAAGCATATACCTCACAAACCTGCCCGTCTTGTGGACACAGAAAGAAACCGAGTCGTAGGACCTATCGCTGTTCTAAGTGCCAGTGGCACGGACATAGAGATATAGTCGGTGCGAGTAATATTCTTACAAAGTATCAGGCGTTGTTATTCAACCCTGTAGTCGGGGCGGTGGTATCCCCCGTAGGTATTCGGTATCAACCCAACCTACGTCGGCTTGATTCGTGGTCACCCTTTCGGGGACTCATATCAAGCAAGCCTATCAAGAGTAGGCAAAGAAGCACACGGCTTTAGCCGTTGTGAGTATCACGAACGGGAGAGGCTGCGTAAATGATTTTGGTCAACCCCGCATATTCACCAAATAAATCCCAGCCGCTACCAACGCAGCACCCCCCAGCAGACTAATCGTCAACTCATCCCCTAAGATTAAGTAACTAAACAATACCCCCGACAAAGGCGTTGCAAAAAAGAGTACAACGAGTTTACTCGCGCTATATCTCTCAAGTATAGATGTCCACGCCAAAAAGCAAAAGCCCGCGATAACACCACCTTGATAAAGGAGCGCAGCGGCACTTGAAAGTGTGAGCTGCATCGGTTCACCGCGTTCAAATAAGAAACTTATTATAGCATAACACGGAAGACTCAAACTTAAATACCACACGAGCAGTCGGTAGGGATGAATCGATTGGACGAGTAGTTTTGTCACGACAACGCGTAGCCCCAAGAAACACCCACTGACGAGTACAAGGATATCGCCGAGAATACTCGTGTCACCATCACCCAGGTTCGGAGCGACTGTTACGAAAACACCACTGAAGGCAACGATAATCCCCAAGGTCTTTGGAATAGAAAGGCGTTCTGCCGGAATCCAGAGATGCGCAAATATCGCTGTAAAAAAAGGGTATACGTTGATGAAGATAGTTGAACGCGATGCCGTTGTGAAGAACGTCCCTGTGTTCAATGTGATAATTTGAAGTATGAAGATAGTCGTGAGGAGGAGCAGGCGCGGAAGTTCACCGGGACGTAAACCAAGCGAAACACGTCTGAAGAGGGACCACCCCCCAATAATAACGAGTCCAATCACAAACCGGAAAAACGCCAGTGCCATGGGTGGGAAATCTTGCAGCCCAATTTTGATTGACGGCGAATTCCCACCCCAAAGAAATGCGAGGAGCAAAGCAAGGGCGATAATCTTCCCCCGCGGCTCCTCACTAATCACTGCTGGTCTTGACGATGTTCCGATAGTCTCTTTTTTATTCAAAAGAAATTGATGTCCTCAGTAGAAGATTCCGTTTCCTACAGTAGGAAGAGTTTGCAATCCTGATTGCATTAATCGTAGGCACCCGGACGGTGGTTCCCCATTAGGCGTTGTTGACGTTCCGTCGCCTGTTCCAAAATGTTGTCGTTGAACTGGAACCGATTCAGATAAGGCGGGAATTTCTGGGTTATCATCCGATTCGCGTAATGCACCTGTAGGAGATACCGGGTCTGATCGCTCCGATTCGCTGTCCCTCGATGCCAAACCTCACTTCGGAAAAGCACAACATCACCACCATTACAGAGAATGCTCTTCTCTTGATTCCCTTTCCATTCCGTTTCGCCATCCGGTCGCCGTCCAGAAAGGTGGCTACCCGGCACAAACTTTGTTGGACCGAGGTCTTCGTAAAGGTCATCCAGGTAGTAGTGTGCAGTTGTGATGAAAATCGGGACCTTGACGCGCGGATCCTCTAAAATATCCGTTGGCAGCGGAATCGGTAACCAATCTGTGTGTAACCCTTGATCAGGACGACCCGGACCTGTTACCCATGCCGTCATACCGATGACGTGGCAGTCTTCGCCGTGCACTGCCTCTGCTAACGCAATAACAGGAGACATGTCGAGATATTGGAGGAAGACCGGATCGCGATTGAAGGCATTATTAATGTGTTTGTTGAGGAAACCGTTTCCATTTTCTGGCGTGCCGTGCCTGTCAAAACTCTCAGGAATAGCGGTTAACCTGTCCATCGCGGCGCGGAGTTCCACCAGTTGTGCCCCTTCAATAACCTTCGGTAGATAGGCGTATCCGTCCTCCTCCATTGCCCTGACTTGGCTTTCGAGGTCAGGATAGGCTACAAGAGGTAGGGATTGGCTCATTGTCTGTTTCTCCTTTTTCTAAAGCGAAACTTGGAAAGTTCAATCTCACTTCGGTATTTTATAACTTTTAGATGCCTATGTCAACTTTTTTCCGAACAATTCGTTGACAAAGTACATCCAAATTAATGTTAAAAGTAACAAAGTATTATCAAAAAAGGAGAAAGAAAAATGAAAAATGAACACGTAACGCCCGAAACTTCTGAATCTACGACGAAAGATGCAGCGATCCGTGTGCTTGGAACAGTGTTGGAATCTTTACCCGGCAATCTCTTTCACGTGAAGTTAGAGGATAACGATTACAAGGTTGTCGCCTACCTTGCCGGTAAGTTGATGCAGCACAAAATCTGGGTTCTCCCCGGCGACCAGGTTACCCTTGAACTTTCTCCCTATGATCTCACGCGTGGACGTATCGTTTGGCGGAATCCGGGCAATTAGCACCTGCCGTTACGCACCCCGTTTCATGGAGAACGCTGCGTTTCATGCAATCGCGTCCGTGCAAGAATAAAAAGGAGTAATAGCCTGTTTTTCTGATTGCGCACATAGGCAACGCACCTCCGGCAGGCAAATCTAATTATGGAAGGCATTGTAATAAAAGCGCGCGGTGGCGCATACGAGGTACAGGTCGGCAATCAATGCTATACCTGCGTCTTGCGTCACCAACTCATTGAGGATGAAAAACGAAGACTTGATGAGACGAAAGAGATGCCCTATGTCGATTTAGTCGCTGTCGGCGACCGAGTCCGTATCTCGACAACACCAGTTACACAAGAGAGCGGATATATTGAGGAATGCCTTCCACGCGACACGCAATTCGGACGCACCCGTATGGACGGTTGGCGGCAAATCATCGTCGCCAACCTCGATATGTTACTTATCATCTTCGCCGCACGCCAGCCGACCCTCAAGCTTCGCATGCTTGATAGATTCCTCGTTACTGCCGAGGCATCTGATGTTGAACCCGTCATCTGTATTAACAAAATTGATTTGGCGAAATTCGAGAATGTACAACGCGAACTCAAATTATATGAAGAATTAGGCTATAAAGTGGTTTATACAAGTACCGTGACCGGTATAGGTATTGACGAATTACGCGAAGTGATGCAGAATAGGATTTCAGCGATTGTCGGTTCATCAGGCGTTGGGAAATCCTCGCTGTTGAACGCATTGCAGCCCGGATTACAACTCCGAATAGGCGAGGTTGATGACCGCATCCACAAAGGGCAACATACAACGACTGAAGTCGTACTCTTACCACTCGAATTCGGTGGATTCGTCGCCGATACACCCGGCGTCCGAACCCTCGGTTTGCTTGAAATCGATGACGAACAGGGACTCGATATCTATTTCCCAGATATGCGGGCTTATATACCGGAGTGTAAGTTTGCCGCTTGTACACACCAACACGAGCCTGCTTGTGCCGTTAAGCGGGCAGTCGAAACCGGGGACATCAACCCTATCCGATATGAAAGCTATCTCCGGATCTCCGGATTTAAGGAAGGGAGATATGAACGAAACTCAGATAAGAAACGAACCGACCGAAAGACGCGACGACGTAAACGCTGATCCGCGAAAGTGGGCAGAGGCTATTCAGAACTTGCACCGTATTATTGAGAGAAGTGAACAGAAGCTTGAATACTTCCAAAACCGCGTGAAACAGGCAAAATTCATGGATCGCCCAAATCAGCGTAAGGTTCGTGCTGCGGGTGCTCAGGTTGGTGCGCACTCAGCACAGTTAGAAGGCTTGCGTAGTGAACTGTATCGCTTGGAACGTCTTTATAGCGGCGGTATCCATTTGCGGCATACTACGGAGCATGAAATCCGCCAAATTTGGGGGTGGATAAACCGACCTGCCATCAGAAGACATCTCTACACAGCGCGCGTATCGTTTGAAACCTTCCTCGAAGATTGGCACCGTTGGACAGCGCAAGAGCAAACGCACGCCCACGCTATTGAACTCCGTACAACGCGGCTTCTCATCGGATTTATCCTTCTCCAATACGACGAAGATACCGTTACCATCAAATTCGTCGTCATTCGACCGGATTACCGTGCGCGTGGATACGGCACGGAGACCCTCGTTGAAGCCGCGCACTACGCTTTTGAGCAACTCGGCGCGGAACATATTACGCTGCAGGTGTCCGTTGACAATGGACCCGCGCTCATCTGTTTTGAGAATGCAGGGTTCCGCTATCTCGGTTACACAGATACTGCAGGACAGACCTACACCATGGGCATTGAACGCAGTGAATGGGAAGGCGACACGCTGATCGACGAGGCGGCGGCATCCCCACGCCTCAGCGTGCCTCTTGGTGCGTTTTTTGATGAGGAAGAGTGAATTTTTTGATTTTCTATAATATTCTCCAAAATAGGTAGGTGAGGTTTGCGGCGTACTCGCCCTGATTTTTTTTCAAATAATTGACGAAAGTGCATCCGAAAATGTGTACAAACGAATCATTGTCATTTTTTAAATGGCGATGGTATCCTATTGCCGCTGTATTGTGGCAAGCGAAAAAAGGAGGAATTTATTATGTTAGTAAACCAGAGGAGGTGTGACACTTAGTGTCGCGCCCTTGTGGGTGTGGCACTAAGTGTCGCACACTTTGGAAGGGGACGGGGGGTTGAAACCCCTCTGTCCCCCATTTTCGATGTATACTCTTTTTTTTATAGAAGCAGTACTCACCAAATTTTTATGGCATATTTTTCTATCTTTTGGTATACTATCCCGTACAATTAGCAAAGTGTAATCTTTGCCAACATGTTGTTAATTTTTCAACCGTTCTAAACTTACAAACAGAGACAAAAAGGAGGAGGTACCTATTATGCTACGTTTGAACCACGCTACACTTCATCGAAAGACATGCAGTCCACGGCGATGGTGCCTCTGCCCATTATCGACGATTTGATTGAAATGGCATAGGCGCAGTCGCCTCATACGTGAGGAGTCGCTCTATCTATGCCCAAATTTAATCCTGAATTTTGGGAAATTCCGGTGCCACCGGAATATTTCGATCAGTTTACGACAGAAGATTATCTTTGGTATCGAGCACCTGATGACGGATATACCATAGCCCGTCGTCTCAAACGTCAAGCGGTCTTAGAACAAATTCATCAGATTATCGCAAACGACCTAACCCACCGCCAAGCCGAGTGCATCCAACTCTACTTCTACCAAGGCAAAACCCAAGAAGAGATTGGTTATATCCTCGGCATCTCCCGGCGTGTTGTGAGCCAACACCTCTTCGGTATTACACGGAACGGGAAACAGATCGGCGGCGCGATTAACAAGATCCGCAAGATGTGCCGAAAACAGGGAATAGAATTTCCTTAGTGCTAAGAACCAATTCGTCTATCAACACTACAAGTGCAATTCAACGCGGGAGGCACCTTCAACGGGAACCTCTCGCTTGAAAGCACTTCAATCCCTCCGACGACATACAATCCTCCAGCAGCCAAAACACACCTTGCGAAAAAAGGACATCCGTGATATTGTAACCCATATTATATTTCGTATTTCTGCCGAAAAGGGGAACACTATGGCGGTTCAGATTGCAATTATCGGTTGTGGCGGGATGGCAAACGGACATCTCAACGCCTATCTCACCATTCATCAAGCAGTCCCTGGAAAAGTTGAACTCGTTGCTATGTGCGATGAGGTTGAAGAACGTGCAGACCAATTTGCCGAACGGGTCAAAGAGGTAACGGGCAAGAAACCTGCGATTTTTCAAGACACCGACGAGATGCTCGCAAAGGCGGATTTGGACGGCGCGGACATCTGCACTTCGCACGCACATCATCACATCAATGCAATAAAGTGCCTCAACAGCGGTGTCAACGTCATGGTAGAGAAACCCATGGGCGTTACCGTCAAAGCGAGCCACGCAATTATTGCAGCGGCAAAAGCCAACAACAAAATTGCGGCGACCGCTGAAAATATTCGTCGGATGCCGAGTCGGCGCACTGCTGAATGGCTGATGAACAAAAAACAGATGCTCGGAGACTTGCGGATGTTCTCCGCACAGCACGCCAGCTATCGCGAACCAGATCCACAAAGCAACTGGCACTGGCGACTCGATCTGACACTCGGGGGCGGCGGTATGGTCATGGACTCTGGCGCACACTACTGTGATACTATACGTTACCTCTTCGGCGATCCAGATACCGTTTATGGGCGCGTCTGTCAGTTTGAAGACTTGAAAGTCACCAAAGCCGGAGAAATCGTTAAGAACGAACAAGAGGACACATGGGTGGCGACTATCAACTTCAAGAGAGGTGTAATTGGACTTTGGACGTGTACATGGGCTGCGGTCGGGCACGGTTTTCATCACGTTGTCTATTATGGGAGTGAAGGCTGTCTGCTCGATGATGGGGACATTTTCCACGGTCCGTTTGATGGCGCGGAAGTCATCCTCAAAGATGGCACACGCCATAGCATGGAAAGCCTCATCGCCGAATATATGGCAAGCCTTTCAGATGAAGAGAAGGAACGACTTTTTCCCCATAATTTCACCGATGGTGTCGTACTGGAATGCCACGATTTTGTTGATGCGATAGAGAACAACCGTCCGCCCGAACTCGATGCCGAGGTGGGACTCCGCGCAAAGTCCATCTGCGAAGCGATTTATGAATCTAATGCCTGCGGACAAGCAGTGGACTATGAAGAGGTGGTGGCGGGGAATATAGAAGTTTATCAGAAACCGATCAACGAACGGTGGAATCTCTAATTGTCTAAACAGGAACGTTCTCCAACGAAACCTACAGAGGAACACCCACCGGAGATAGGGAAACCGGTCGGATATTTTGAACTCATCTTCCGCAATCGCAATTTCCGCTGCCTCTGGGCAGGGCAAGTCGTCAGCTTGCTTGGTGACTGGTTTAATCTGATTGCCTCGGCAATATTAATCGCTGACTTAACGGGGTCAGGACTCGCGTTGGGATTCCTCTTCACAATCCGGATGGTAGCACCCTTTGTCATTGCTCCAATTGCAGGGATATGCGCAGACCGTTACAACCGAAAACACCTCTTAATCATCACTGACGTTGTACGTGCTATCATCGTTTTCGGATTCCTTTTCGTCCAAGACGAAAGCCACGTTTGGCTGCTTTATGCGCTCACGACACTCCTATTCGCAGTCAGCGGCTTCTTCAGTCCTGCTCGAAGCGCGATCTTACCAGATATCACTACCTCGCGAGAACTCGGCACAGCCAACGCCCTGGGTGCTGCGACTTGGTCGGTAATGCTCGCTGTTGGTGCAATGGTTGGCGGTTTAACAACCGGACTCTTTGGCAGTCAAACGGCTTTTATTGTTGACGGATTAACCTTTTTCGTTTCAGCCGCTTTCCTACTTCCAATTAAACTACCCGGTCCACCGTCCGCGGTACCAGGGACCCCCGCCCGAGCAAAGCTAAGCGCCTTACGTTACATGTTCCAACATCCCGACCTTCTTTTTATTGCGATGCATAAGGCAGCCATAGCCCTCCTACTCTCCTCAGGATTTCAGATTGTACAAATAGAAATTGCCAATAGTTATTTTGTCATCGGAGTCGGTGGCGCAATCAGTTTAGGCTTCATGTATGGTGTAAATGGGGTCGGTAGCGGTATCGGACCTATTCTTGCACGACATTGGACCGGCGACCGAGATAGGCTACTTCGGATAAGCATTAGCATCGGCTACCTCATTGGCGCGTGTGGGGTTATTATTACCGCGCCACTTTATAATCTCACAACTGTACTTATCGGCGGATTTGTCCGGAGTATCGGTGGCGGGATTGTATGGGTCTTTTCAACGCAGCTCCTACTCCAAAACGCTCCGAATGAGATCCGAGGACGCATCTTCGGCACGGAATTTGCGCTTTTTACACTCATGGGGAGCATCGCCACAGCCGTCGTCGGTGCGTTGTTAGATCAGCTTCATATCGGTGCGATTCTCTGGGGAATGGTAGCACTCCCGCTTATTCCGACAGTCTTCTGGTCGTTGTGGCAGGTGCGTTACAACCGCAGACAATCAAAATAACAGGCGCGTTTAGCGTGCAGCCCGAACCCGATCCCCTCTAAACATCCTCAAAAAATTCAGAAATCTTTCATTTTTTTTAGATTATGCAAGTTTTCTATCCTAAAATTTCGTCTTTAATAATAAAAGGCATGAACCCTATCGTATTGTGTAATTTTAAAGACCCTATATTTGGTTAAGCGTTTAGCACATACAAACACGACCTGGTTTGTTCATTAAGAAGGAGCCTCTGTGGAAAGAGAAAAAGATGCTCAACTGATTCAGAATATTTTATTGGGCGACGACGCTGCATTCAACACATTGGTCCAGAAGTACCAAAAGGGCGTTCACGCGCTTGCATGGCGGAAGATTGGTGACTTTCACTATGCTGAAGAGATTACGCAAGACACCTTCCTCCAAGCATACAACAAACTCAGGACGCTCAGAAACCCCGACCAATTTGCTGGATGGCTCTATGTTATTGCCAATCGACTTTGCATCGATTGGAATCGGAAGCAAAAATCTGCGACGCAATCGCTGGAGGACACATCTGTGAAAGAAATAGAGGGATCGGCGTATGCGCGTTATATATCGGAGAAACAGGAGACAGAAGCCCGGGAACGCCGTTATGAAATCGTTGAGCAGCTGCTGGCAAGGCTGCCAGAGAGCGAACGCACAGTCGTCACACTCCACTATCTCGGCGAAATGACGGCACGGGAAATTGGAAAATTTTTAGGTGTTTCTGTCCGGACGATTGACAGTCGGCTCCATCGGGCACGCAAACGTTTACAGGAAAAAGAAGAACTTTTGGTTCAAGAAGTTCTCGGTGGTGTTCAGTTATCGGCGAGTGTCAGCCAAAATATCATGCAGCAAATCGCTGACATGAAACTCACACCGACTTCGGTTTCAAAACCTCTGCTCCCTTGGGCGGCTTTTGGTGCAGCGGCGATTTTGCTTGTGCTCCTAATCGGATTTAGCAATCAATACCTCGTCCGTTTTCAGAAACCGTATAGTTTTGAGGCAACATCTAAACCAATGATCGAAATTATTGAAGCACCCACTGTGCTTGATATTGACGCAAAACCGGCTGTGCGGAACCAAATCGGACGGGCTGATACTGAGGGTAAAAGCCGCGGTACCAGTGTGCAGATGGATGAAACGGTCTCAATGTCCAGGGCATTGGAAAATTCAGGTGACCTCTCTACGGTACAGTGGATGCCGGATGCCGCGTTACGTACCGCAGTCCGGGAGGCACTCACACTTCCGGAGGCTGTTCCCATAACAAAGGAGCAGATGCAAGAACTGCGGTATCTAACAGCCAGTGGAAAAGGGATTACGGATATAAGAGGACTGGAATTTGCCCAAAATTTAGTCCAGTTACATTTAGGTGATGAGGGTAATTATGTTGCTGACTTAAGTCCGCTCGCTACACTCACCTCCTTGACTCATCTCAATGTAGGCGGGAATCAAGTAACAGATCTGAGACCGCTCGCCAATCTAACAAATCTCACTGGGTTAAGTCTCTGGAGCAATCAAGTAACCGATGTATCCCCACTGCGTTCGCTGACTGCCTTGACCAACCTGAATTTAGCTGACAATTATGTAGGCGATCTCGGTCCGCTTGCGAATCTAACAAGTTTAAAGACATTAGATCTTTTTGCTAACGAAATTGAAAATATTGCTATGTTGGCGGACTTGAAAGACCTAAAGGAGCTAATCCTTACACGCAATCGCATTGAGGACTTCAGTCCGCTTGAAGAACTAACACGTTTGCGGACACTACGAATCAAGGGAAATCCAATCAGAGATTTGAGTCCGCTTATCGGGTTGAATCTCACGGACCTTAAATACGATAGTGTATCGCTGATACCACAGCAGAAACAGTACGAAGCGGAACTCGAAGACTCACAAACCCGACTCCAACAGATACAAGAGACAACAGAAGAAGAAAAGGAGTTGACAATACATTCAAAG
>JAJECD010000414.1 GCA_022822215.1 Candidatus Poribacteria bacterium
GTCATCACGACGTGGACAGAGGCACCACTTTTGACGAGTTGGCTGGCCACATCAAGCGATTTGTGGATGGCAATCCCACCCGTGGCACCTAAAATGATAGTCCGATCTTTGAATTCCATACCTAATCTACACCGTCAACGCCGAGCAACGGATTAATCGCCTCTATCAACTTATCATCAATACGGGAGCGTTCAGCAGCAATAATAGCCCGAATCTGTTCAACGGCTTGTTGGATTGCCTTGTTTGGATTGCGGACCCAGTAATCGTAATGTTGAATCTGAAGGACTTCGGATTTAGCGATGTCCAAACGCTGTCTCAGTTCCTTCTCCGATTCTGTCTGTCTGCGGCGAAGACGTTTCTCCAAGGTAGCAAAGGATGGCGGGACAATAAAAATGAGGAGACTTCTCGCAGGAGCAAGGTCTCGCGCTTGGTCTCGAATTTGGAGGGAACCTTTTACCTCAATCTCTAAAACAGCGTCTTTCCCGGCTTCGCGTGCCGCGACGATTTCAGATTTAAGGGTACCGTAGAGATTGTCTCCGTATGCCGCCCATTCTAAGAAGCTGCCCTGCTGAATGTGCGCTTCAAATTCTGCTTTTGATAGGAAGTGGTAATTGACGCCATCCACTTCACCACGGCGCGGATTGCGTGTTGTGGCGGAAACGGATAGTTTTAATGTCGGATCGGCTTTGCAGAGGGCATCAATAATAGTGCTTTTTCCTGAGCCAGACGGACCGGAGATGACGATAACAAGGTTCGGTTTGTAAAGGTGTGTATTCGCCATTTTTTTACGATTATGTCCGAACATCGCATCCGTGGGAATCATTAAAAAACCTGATCAAGATTAAAAAAAGGCTTTTAACAATTGGAAACCTGCAAGGACAACGTCTGCAGCAGCTCAAAAGCAACCGTTAAAAATTAGTCTGCGGCTTCTGCAAGTTCTACAAGCACGGGTGATTCGATACGGATAGCGTCCTTGATACAAACCTCTTCGCACAACTTGCAGCCGACACAATCCTTCGGTTTAACCAATTCACAGATACCGAAGAAACTCTCAGCGTGTTCCCCCGTCTCCGGATCCTTGAGTTCAAGACAATCCCATGGGCAGATATGGACGCAGAAATCGCACCCCGAACAGAGTTCTTCGTAGATCACAGCGATGGGTCGGTGCGTCGGACGACGGATGAACTTACACACTTCGCCGAACTGGTCCCGAATCGCCTCAACCGGACAGACCATCCCACACGCACTGCAGTCAATACAAATGTTTGGATCGATGATGTGCAGCATGTTTCTATCGCCCGTAATCGCATCAACCGGACAATTCGTTAAACATGCCATACACCCAATACATTCTTCAGTGATATAGTACGCCATTTGTTCTTTTCCTGTATTTTTAGACAAAATCTTCCTGATATGCTTGATGTAATATATTTTACCATAATCTTTTTAGATTGTCAAGTGTGTTTTTATTCGTTAAAAACTATTCCATTGACGTTCCAGAGCTCTTAGACTATAATGATAATGTTCCTCATGAGAGGTCGTTTTTAAATCAATATATTTCATCCAAAAAATAAGGGGATTCCAATGAACTTAGGACTAAAAGACAAAGTCGTCGTTGTAACAGGCGCGAGCCGCGGCATCGGACGTGCAATCGCACACGGGTTCGCCGATGAAGGCGCACGCCTGAGCATCTGTGGCAGAACCCAAGACACACTCCAAAGCGTAACAACCGAACTCACAGCAAAAGGCACGCAAGTCTTTGCCAAGCTCACAGATGTCACAGATACAGATCAAGTTGAGGCGTTTATATCAGAAACAGTGGAAACTTATGGCAGGATTGATGTCGTTGTGAACAACGTCGGCGGGAGTCGATGGACCCCATTGGAAGATATTTCGGATACCGAGTGGCACGAGATTCTTGATCTGAATCTGGTTTCTGCAGCACGCGTTAACCAACTCGCCATCCCTGAAATGAAAAAGCAGGGCAGTGGCGCAATTCTGATGATAACCTCCATCTACGGTAGAGAAGGCGGTGGACACATTACCTACAACGCCGCGAAAGCCGCCGAGATTAGTATGACCAAGTCGTTAGCAAGAGAACTCGCCCCCGACAATATCCGTGTAAATAGCGTCGCACCCGGTTCCATACTCTTTCCAGGTGGCGGCTGGGCGCGCCGAATCGCAGCCGACCCGGCGGCAATGGATGCCTTTGTGAAAAGCGATATGCCACTCGGTAGATTTGGGAAACCCGAGGAAGTTGCGAATGTCGTTGTTTTTCTGTCATCGGAACGGGCGAGTCTGGTGACGGGTGCTTGTGTAAACGTCGATGGGTGCCAGTCACACTCTAATATTTAGCCCAGAATTTTGTGCGCTCTGCGGAACGTTATCTATCGTCGGTGCGTCAAAATGCCGTAGTTTCAGTACGTCAATAGGACGCACTCCGTCAAAATGACGTAGTTCAAAATCGGGCTGAATTCGATTTTTTCGTATTGTGGCAATAGGCAGTGGATTACAAACACTTTCCCATAAATAGACCCAGTGTATACCTATGTTTCAGAGGGATCGTCGTAAAAATATTTTCGGAATTTCAGAGGTTTTGGCACAAATGTTGTGCCTTCCTAAAAGGATTGGCATGAAACTTGCTCAATATAATCATGAATGCCGTGTCTTATTGAGACATGGCTTATGATGTAATGTTGTCATAATTTCACCCCTCGAATCAGGAACTGATTTACAACCGCATCGCTATGGGAATGTAGATAACCGTCCCTGAGCCAAAGAGGCATTGGCGATGCTTGGGATGGAAGTTAAATTTGAAGATACCAATGAAAGGAGACAAAAGTCCATGAAAGACCTTGAACTGGAACGCGTCAAAAAGGTTAGCAAAAAGACGATTGCCGACTTCATCCGTTCCGAAACTGGGAGTGTCGGTATCAAGAACGCCGCCACAATCGGTGCATTTGCTGGGGCCTTGGCACTGAGTCAGTCAAGCAGCGATGCTACTACATTAGAAGATGGAACCGTGGTGATTGAGATAGCAATCTAGTACTTTGTCCATCTGAAAAAATGGGGTTAGATTTCATAAGAACTCAATATCCTGCGGTAGGAGGGAACTCTGGTTCCCGACTTCCACTCATAAAATGAGACTGGGCAGAACATTAGAAAAATGATGAATTTTATAGTGAATTCTATAATTAATTGGACACTTCTATTGTAGGGCAAACTGTTAGTTTGTGGTACAAGTGCTCATATATTTTCGGGCTTCACTATAATCTTACGATATTAAGATCAAGGAGGAAAAATCTGTGAAAGATATTGAACTGAAGCGCGTCAAAAAGGTTGGTAAAAAGACGATTGCTGACTTCATCCGCTCCGAAACTGGGAGTGTCGGCATCAAAAATGCTGCCACAATCGGTGCTTTTGCTGGTGCGTTGGCACTGAGTCAATCAAGCAGCGATGCTGTGAAGATCCAGCACCCTGATGGATCGACGACAGAGATAGTGATATCTGTTGCTATCTAATATTTCAACCGGTAGGCGCGTTCCGAGCGCGCCTACCATGCAAAGTGCCTGATTGAAACCTTATTTGCCGTATTTGTTTTCCACAAATTCTACCACAGGAGTTTTCAATGAAATCCATTATCATTGTAACCGGGATTGTACTTTTTACTTCCTCCGGATGGACAGGTGTTATCCTCGAAACTTTTGACGATGAAAACTTGGATGATTGGCAGGAAGTCGGAGATCCTAAAGTGAACGCCTCCTGGGATGTTATTGATGGAGAACTTCATGGATTTAATCCTCATGAATTCATTTGTTTATTAACAACTAAAGATGAGACTTGGCAAAATTATAGCATTGAATTTGAGGTAAAACCGCTCGAAAAAATAGGTGTTGGAAGTATTCTAATTGTCGCGCGGATGCAAGGGGACCAGGGAGTGATGTGCATGGTTGGTGATAAATTTTTACCTCAACTTGGATCTAATGCGACTTGTATGAGTGTCAATCTCCAGGCTGGCCGCTTTCTCATACGTAAACAGTTCCCTCATAAATTTTTACCACTTAATAGATGGTCTACGTTAAAGTTGAGCGTTGATGGAGATATGCTGACTTTCTGGGTTAACGATAATCAAGTTTTAGAAACTGTAGTTTTGGATCCCAAAGAAGTAGAAGGATTTCATGACTTTGCTATGGGTAGAGTTGGTCTGGGACTCTCAAATTACACTGCCCGCTTTGATAATATCGTGATTACTGGCAAAGATATTCCGCAGCCTGTGATCCCTAAGATGAAAATCGCAACGGCGTGGGGAAGTTTAAAGCGATTTTAGACGAATTTAACGAAGAACGCTCATGTTGAAATGTCCGGCCAAAACACACCATCTCCATAAGTTCAAGCATAACGATCGGTTGTTCATTGCCGACCTGGATCGGTTCCGACTGATTGAAGTCAATCAGATTGCGTGGGATGTCGTCGAATTGTCTTCAATACTGGGAACGGAGGCATTAATGGCACACCTGAATCAAACCTATTCAAGGGAATCGGTGCTTGAAACCTTAAGATTACTTGCAGATTTTCAAAATAATGGATTAATCTTTTACCCGCCCTCACGGACAACCCCTCTTGTTCAAGGTGAAAATCGGTTGAGAATTTACGTGCCACAGAGTAAAGATGCATGGTTTGTAGACCCAGAATCCATCTCGGGCGGAACAAACATTGCTCTATATCATACGATCCGATGTTTATCGAATTTTGCTGATATCTATTTATCGGGGAAGACAGAGGAAGAAATCGCACCAGGAATCCATACGATAAAGCTGTCTGTGGACGAATTACAAGAATCGCCGAGAAGATTTAACCAAAGGTTGAGCCAACTCAAAGTGAACGGTATCTTGGCTTATCAAAGTTATGGAAGTTACGAACTCGTTCCTTTCTTTCAAAAAGTCAATCTGCCAATAATTGTTCAGAATCATGCACCCAGAGGCCATGCCGGGCAAGCGATTAATACCACCCTGTTACACCATGCCTTAATGCGTCCTTTCGATGCCTTTACATCGCCTTCGGACTCTGTCGCCAAATTCTACTCACAATTTGTCGGCGATACGTGTCACTTTCACACAAATCCAAACGGCGTAGATGCCGAGACCTTCAAACCACAAGATAAATCCGAGGCAAAAGCAACTATTGCTGAGATTGTGCAAGACAGGCGAATTGAAGAGAGACTAACCGTTGGTTTTCTCTCCCGGTTTCAGCCCGAAAAAGGCGCGCATATCTTCATTCAACTCGCTGAAATGCATCCAGATCTGCTTTTCTTAGTGGGCGGAAGATTTTTACTCCGTCCTTCATTTGAAGAGTTGCCAGATAACCTAATCTACGTAGGTTTTTTGCCTCGAAAGCAGCTGCCGACCCTCTACAACGCCTTTGACATCTACTGTTTTCCGTCCATGGCGGCAGAGGAGACATTTGGGCTTACCCTTTTGGAAGCGATGGCATGTGGTGTGCCGCCTGTTGTGCCGCAATTCGATGGGTTACCGGATGTTGTTGGCGATGCTGGAGTCATTGTCTCTGCGGATGAGTTTTCAGAAGACATGGCAGGATTTGCAGCTTATGTTTCACCTGCCAAACTCTCGGAAGGGATTACTTCACTCCTTAAGGATGATTTTCGCCAAGGACTCGGACAAAAAGCACGCGACCGGGCAGTAACCTTCACATGGAATAACAATGCGAAGAGACTCATTCAACTCTTCAAGGAATTGAATCAAATCAAACAGAACCAGAGAACCGCTCCGGATATGTCCATTGCTTTTGCTCCGCATTTTGATGCCTTTCAACATCAAATAGAAAGCCGCGCCCTGCTCCTCAATTTGACCTCGTTTCTGGAGTCACCGCTTCAAGTAAAAAGGGGTTACGTTCAAAC
>JAJECD010000177.1 GCA_022822215.1 Candidatus Poribacteria bacterium
AGATTTACCCCTGAGTTTAAAGCGGAAGTTGTTTTCGAAGTCCTCAGCGGTGAAAGTTCCCAAGCAGAAGTCTGTCGGCGTCATCATCTCAACGAAAATCAACTCTCACAGTGGAAGCGACAGTTGCTTGAAAATGCGCCCTCGCTGTTTGCGTCCACGGATAAGCCATCGAGCGATGCCGAGAAGCGTATCGCTCACCTTGAGCAGCTCGTTGGGAGAATGGCGGTCGCCTTAGACATCCAAAAAAAACTATTGACCTTGTTGGACTAAGTTTATCTGAAAAGCGAGGCTTCATTTCCGTATTGCAGCAGGAGCATTCCGTGCGAGATATTTGTGACATTCTTGATGTTAACCGCAGCAGTTTCTATTATCAACCGAGAGCGGATCCGTCCGAAGCGGTCCTGCGCGCTAAAATAGAGACGCTTGCTGGAGCGTATCCAACCTACGGGTATAGGCGTATCACGCAGTCGCTACAGCGTCAGGGATACAGCGTTGGGACCCGACGCGTCGCTGGGTTGATGAAAGAGATGAATCTCTTGGTGTCTATCAAGCGGGGTTCGGGTCAAACCACAAAATCGCTTCAGGGCGATAAACCTTGGAGCAACCTGCTTGAAACCCTTGAAGTCTCTCGTCAGGATCAGGTCTGGGTTGGCGATATTACCTATGTGCGTCTCAACCGACGCTTCGTCTATGTCTGCCTCCTCATGGATGTTTTCACCCGAATGATCAGAGCGTGGCAACTCAGTCAGCATTTGAACCAATCTTTGACGCTTAAGCCGCTTGAAGAAGCTTTATGCCACAGCGTTCCAGAGATTCATCATTCCGATCAAGGCGCGCAGTATCTTTCAAAAGCTTATGTTTCCACGCTCAAAGCACATGGCGTTGAGATTTCCGTCGCCCACCGAGGCCGGCCTTGGGAGAACGGATACGCTGAAAGACTCATCCGTACGCTCAAAGAGGAAGAAGTTCACCTCAATGAGTATCAAAGCATCACCGAGGCGAGAGATCGCATCGGGCATTTTATCGAACACGTCTATCACCAGAAACGCCCGCATTCGGCGTTAGGATATTTGACACCTATGGAATTTCAACAGCAAACCTTATCTTAACTTTGCGAAAAAGTGGTCTAAATAAGCGTATGCACTTCACTTCTTATTTCCGGGAAGGAGAGCTTATAATGGCGAAAAAGATTTTGATAATTGCTATCGCAGCGTTTTTGGTACTGGGATCTATGCCAATACCGTTAGTTCCCATATCCCCACCGGAAGCTGAAGCTGGCAAGTACCACTTTTATTGTAGGTGGATAATTAGCACTGATTATATAGGGATATACTGTGAATGGGAAACCCATGATCACTAATGATGAAGCTAGTAGTCTGTCAACATTGAAATGAAAGGTAACCCCTGCTTGTAGTAGTGCGATTTATCGCACGTCAAGAACGGGCAATGAATGGTTTCCCTACTACGAACCGTCCATCTGTTTAGATGTGACAGACTATTAGTAATAACCTAGAGGATTTTGCCTAGGTAATGATACAAGACGGTTTTGATGATTGAGTCCCTATATTTTTAGCGATTTGAGTTTCATTAGGACTTGGCAATATTATCACCAAGCAATATCCTCCTAACCTATATGGAGAAACAATGCGATTCCTGATTATTTTCATTAGTCTCATTTGTTTATCACATCTCACTTCCGGATGTATAGGCAATCGGGGGGAAATTCCAAATCAAGAACAGGTATCTACAAGAGATGAACAAACTGCCGGACTTACTGAAGACGCGAAAGATCTCGGAGAAAAACCACCTATCAAGGATAGTCAAGTAGAAGATTACGCCCTCGAATCCGTTCAACAAGGGAAAGTACCTACTGATCCCAGAGTAGATACGGCACAAGAGCATTTTCTGGCATTCTTTTCCCTTCTGAAAACAGATCTTGAAGCAGCAGAAACCGAACTTTCAAAGTACGTAAAGGCGCGTTTTGGAGAACATCCGCTTGGTGACAAGTGGGTCAAACTTTTTGTGCGTCTTGCACGTAACCAAAAAGGAACCTTCGCGGACATACAACATGCCACTCAATGGCATGTTCAGATGCTTACAGATGTTAAACCTGAAAAACGGACACAAGCACATACGCAATTACTCAAAGACTTACAGGACGCTCTGAGCGGTTTGGAATCAATGGGTAAACTGCTTGAAAGTCAGGGCAAAAATCTTGAAACTTATGAAATGCCCGGTATGTTTAACACACCATAACTGAGATATTCTACTTATTTTTTCTGTAAGGAATGCCAAAGGAATGCCAGATGAAAATTAATATTTTTAATATCTTAGGTATTGCCACTATTCTGGTTGTCTTTTTTTCTTTCAGCATTTTTTTTTACACACGCTGGGAGAATCAACGTTTTGTGGCGGAACTTCCGGAACCACCCAAATTTGAAAATTCCATAACGCTGGTTGAACAAAGAGGATTGAACGTCAAAGAACGTCCAACACAAATGCCATCCGCAGCAATAATGGAACCTGAAGTTTTGGAAAATCTTCCCTTAACTCCTGAAATACCTAATGTCGAAACAGAAGGGCAGACGCTTCAGGAAACTGATCCCTTTCAAGAAACTGATCCATCTGAGTTTACTTTGGAATCGGACCCCCTTTCTCTTTCCACAGTAGAACTGCCGGAAGCATTACCGAAATCACCTATTGAGGGAATCAACTGGGTAAAAGTAAAGGCAGCTAGCCAAGATTATAACGACTTTCTTGAAACCGATCCAGATTATGCTTATGAACGGCTTACTGACCGCTTTAAAGAAATGTTTGGAGATCGTCCTGAAATTGAAATATTGGTTGAAAATATCAGACGTTCAAATGAAGAC
This sequence comes from Candidatus Poribacteria bacterium, assembly GCA_022822215.1. Lineage (GTDB taxonomy): Bacteria > Poribacteria > WGA-4E > WGA-4E > WGA-3G > WGA-3G. The sequence goes on from JAJECD010000177.1 coordinate 2,874, forward strand.
AACTTGACCCTTGATAACGCAATTGTCATGATAGAAGCATCTATAAGTCTTCTACCCGCGGGTGAAACTGAATCAATGAGGCAGCTGTCAGAAAATCTTGAAGTCTTCCGAGAAATTAAAGCATTCCAAGAGGAAGGCGGGAATGTAAAGGTTAAATTCAACATTTCCGTAGGAGGAGAGTAAAACAAACTCAATCCCACTTTCCTCAAATGCAGCATTCCATAACGTTTTGCTTAACGCTTCTGTATCGCGTCTACATACTGTAATGCTTCCCTTTCAAACCGCACCACAGCACGCCTTCTCTCCAAGTGGAGTCAGACTATAGTATATTGAAAACCTTTAAAAAGAATTTACCCGCACTCTCATTAGCCATTGTCCTACTTCTTTCCTTCGGACTCAAACTCAACAATCTCGGACACCAAAGTTTTGGGAGCGTTGATGAGTCCTGCCATGCCCTCGTCGCTAAAAACCTCCTCAAACATCCCTTTAAGCCGACACTCATTGATGTCCCCTATCTCCCTTATAGAGAGGCAACGTGGAGTGAAAACCATGTATGGCTTCACAAACCTATTCTCCCGCTCTGGCAAATATGCCTCTCGTATTGGATATTAGGCGTTAGCACCTTCGCCCTTCGACTCCCCAGTGCTATCCTCATCACCTTCGCTGCTGGGCTCACCTATCTGATTGGTACACAATTCTTAACGCGTCGTGGAGCGGCTATCGCCGCTGCTACTCAGGCATTCTCGGTGTTTACCATGCGCTTGACGCACGACTACCAATTTAGCGATGCAATTGACATTTCGCTGTTGTTTTACTGTGAACTCGGCATTTATGGTCTTGTTCGTGCTATTAAAACAGGCAAGTGGCGTTTCGTCCTGTTGGCGGGGATATCCCAAGGGCTTGCCTTCCTTTCAAAAACCTATCCAGCATTCATTATTACTGGTGTCGCTTTCGTAATTTGGTTAGCATCCAAGTTTAGTTTACTAAAAAAAGAGGATTGCCGCCTCCGTGGACAGCATATTTTAGTTATGATAATAACAACAATCCTTATCGCTGGCCCGTGGATGGCGTATACTGCCTATCAGTATCCCGTCGAGTTCAAAATTGAACATAATTACATTTTTAGACACCTAACAGAAGACGTTGAGGGGTGGCGTGCACCTTGGTACAAGGTATTTTTGTACAGTGCTCAGATATTTAACCTACTCACTGTACCAGTTGCCATAGCAGTTTGTTGCTCCTTGATCCATCTTTTCCGAGAGAAAAATATCGGTCTCTTTTTATTTTACGCTTGGGGATTCGGAGTTTTACTCCCCTTTTCGATCGCCGTCACAAAAACTCCCAGTGCTACGCTTATCAGTATGCCCGCATTTCTACTGATACTCGGTAACTTTGCTGAACGGACCACATGCCACAATTCCAACGATTCCCATTACAAACGCAGGATTCGCGTCGCTTGGGCAACTCTGCTTGTGATTCTATGTGTTGGAGAGAGCGTTCAGAATTGGCGGGTCACCCAAACTCACAATGAACACACCCTCTCTGATATAGCCTCATTTGCGGCGGAACATCTGCCAAAAAATGCTGTTCTTCTTACCGAAATTAATGTCCGAAAAGGAGAAACCCACTACGATTATCTCCGTTTGATGTTTTTCACAGAACATACCGCGCGTCCTTATTATTTAAAAACTGCGTGGAAATCTCTTAGCCGCCAAATTCAAACACATGGAGGTATTCCTTATGTCGTAACCTTCCGTGAACTCAACCTTCCTATAGTCTTCAAAAGTCAGGCAGATAAGCGAACTATTTATTTGCCAGAGTCTAACGACTAAGAGTGCTGTAAATTCTTTGACAATTTCCGACCCCGCCCATTCTCCTTCTCACATAGATTTATCTTACTTCAAAAGCGAAGCCACGAGTGCTTCCATCCTCGGCACCGTCCCAACAGCCGGTAGAGACGACAGCGCTGCCCACGTCTCATAGCCCCCTTCCTCTACTAACGCTTTGTCGGTACAGATGTAACCGATATACGCATTCGCCAAACTCACGAGAAACGTTGGACTCGCGTTGGACACAGCTTTAATGTTCATCCCTGTCTCAACGAATACCTCTCCTGGCAATGCCACAATTGCCGCTTCACCCAAACGAATCACCTGAACCGGTGCCGTCAGCTGCTCTGGTAGTTTCGCCAAACGCTGGCATTCCATGGCATAAACATCTACCAGTGCCGTCGGTATCGGCTCTCCGACGACCCAACTAAACGGACCTGTCTCGTAGGCATCATAAGTGCCTTGTGGCACGGATAGTATCTGCTCAGCAATTTCGAGGTCTTCGGCGGTAATCTGTTTGCGTTGGAACGTTAGTGTGGTAAGGTCCCCGTTGAGATTAACTCCGTCGTGCATCTCCATAAACTGCATCTCGGTGATAAAATGCCCAGCGAGCACATTCGCCATCTTTACTGCCTGTCGGTGTCCTCTCGCCGTCCATTTCACTTTTCCACTAAAATCGGTATTATTAATCTGACCGGATGCGGCATTCCAGAGGAGCGAGACACACGTATCCCCCAGATAGCGGCGCATGAGTCGGTCGAAGTGCCCAAAATAGTCGGCGGAGAGTGCGTTACCGTTATCTGTGCCGATGTAGTGCAGTGAAAAGTTGGCAACGGCGGAGATAGGTGTTCCGTCAGCTGCTTCGACAAACATCATTGCTAACTCTGGGTCAATCGTCCCAGTCGGTTCCACGAGATCAGGGTGTTCGACGCCGGGATTAAAACGAACGGTGCCATCTTTCATGTGCCACCGTCGATTGAAGGTAATGCGTTCTTCATCAACACTTGCAAATCCCACCCGTGCGGGTTGGAGTCGCCACACTGCAAGCTCAACTGCATCGGCGATCTTCAGTGGGACCCAATCGGTGTAAGCGGAATCTTCACCAACCCCAAGTAGATTTGCCACTGCTACGGCGGTATGCGTATGCGTAGCATTGATCATCACGCATGCTGGCGGAATATCGCACCTCTCGGCGATGCGTGTTTTGGCAGCATCCGCTATCTTCTCTGGTATAGCGATGAGGTCGCATGTAACGATTGCGATACGCGTCGCGCCGTTATCAATCACGAGTGCCTTAGCAAAGAGTTCGTCATCAACATTTTCAGCGTATCTGGGGCGAAACCCACCCGGAATCTTCGTCCCAAGCGGCGGGGTAATATTTGCCGTCGCGCTTGCTGCTTTAAGTGTGTTGCCCATAAGTCTGTCTCCTTGGTAATGTGCGATGTAGTCTTGTTGCATTCTAATCTGCCCAGATAAATCTATCAAGGGAATTCTGCTAATAGCTGTCAGAAAGAGTCGCGAGCACCGCTCGCTCCTACAGGAAAACTATAATTTCTGCGTTCAATTTTCACTTGACATTCTCAATTTTTTGTGCTATTATTTTAAGTATATTTTATTTTTACACGAGCGCAAGAAATATCTTTCGTTCATTCCCCAGGACATAATAGACAAGTCCTTCTTAGAAAATTAAAACGTATGATTGAAGTCAGAGAACTCACAAAATCCTACGGCACGACGGTTGCTGTTGATAATGTTACATTCGATGCACACGCTGGCGAGGTATTGGGTTTCCTCG
>JAJECD010000382.1 GCA_022822215.1 Candidatus Poribacteria bacterium
ATTCTGGAACCGATTATGGGGAATATGGGGATTATCCCTCCCAGAGACGGTTACCTCAATGAACTCCGTGAGATTACGGAGGCACACGGTGTTGTCCTTATTTTCGATGAGGTCATCACCGGGTTTCGAGTCGCTTATGGCGGCGCGCAATCTCGCTATAACGTTACGCCAGACATGACCTGTTTAGGGAAGATTATTGGGGGTGGTTTGCCTGTTGGGGCTTACGGGGGAAAACGAGACATCATGCGGTGTGTCGCCCCGGAAGGCGATGTCTATCAGGCAGGAACGCTGTCAGGGAACCCGTTAGCGGTTACTGCAGGCATAACAACGCTTAAGAAACTCGCTGAGCCTGGGGTTTATGAAAGACTTGAGAACAGTGCCGCTGCCCTTGCTGATGGACTCGCCGAGGCGACCGAAAAGTACGGAATTGATGCGTGGCACAGCCGCGTCGGCTCGATGCTCATGCTATACTTCACCCCAGAAACCGTCACGGATGCCGATGGCGCGCGCACGGCAGATACTGAACGCTTTCAGCAATACTTCTGGGGACTCGTGGAGCGAGGGGTCTATGTCGCACCCTCCCAATTTGAGGCAGGCTTTGTCTCCTTAGTTCACTCTCAAGAGGATATCGACACAACTATTCAAGCCGCATCACAGGTATTGGCTGATCTTTCTTAGGAGTTGTCAGTTGTCAGCGCGGTTTTTCTGCGAAAAACCTTTCAGTTATCAGGGGAACAGTTATCGGTTATCGGTTATCGGTTAATCTCCTGTGGCGGTTGCTATTTCTGTCGAAACTACGAGAAACCTCTTAACTGACGACTAACGACTGACAACTGACAACCATTACATTATGTCCAACTTTGATCAAATCGTCCAATTGATTGCTGATGACCTCGCTGCTGTTGAGGTGAAACTCACCGAACAGACCGCCAGTGAATATAGTTTCGTTGACATGGCAGTCCAGCATGTTGTGGAAGGCGGCGGCAAACGCCTCCGTCCGATCCTCGTTGTCCTTTCTGCTAAAGTCTATGGATATGAGGGCAGCGACGCACATACGCTCGCTGCTGTTGTTGAACTCATACATGTCGCCTCGCTTGTTCATGACGATGTACTTGACGAAGCTGCCATCCGCCGGGGGCGCGAAACTTTACATGCCAAGTGGGGCAATAAGGTCGCTGTCCTCGTCGGAGATTACCTCCATGCCCGTGTCCTTTCTATGCTCGTCTCTCGTCGTGCCGATGACCCTGCCATGGCGATCCTCGCTGATACCACACAAGCGATGTGTGAAGGTGAAGTCATACACGCATACAAAAGCGGTGATTTTGACATCTCCGAAGCCGAATACCTCAAAATTATCAGTTTCAAGACGGGTAAACTGATTACTGCTTCTTGCACCCTCGGTGCGCATCTCGGCACAACCGATCCCAAGCAGATTGAAGCACTTACTGTCTATGGACAACAAATTGGAGTTGCTTTCCAAATTGTTGATGATGTACTTGATTTTGCAGAAAACCCAGATAAATTGGGAAAAAATACATTCGGGGACCTCCGTGAAGGAAAACTCACTTTTCCAATTATTTATGCCCGGAGTGTCTGTAATAATGATGAGAAACAGATGCTGGAAAAAGTCCTGAATCCCAACACAGATGAAACCGAGGCGATCGCCTTTGTCGAATCGCTGTTTCAACGATATGATGTCGAGAGCTACTGTTTGAAAGTTGCACAAGGTTACGCCGACCGCGCCAAAGCGGCATTAGCAATTCTACCGCAGACCGATGCTCGCCTCGCGCTACAACAACTCGCAGATTATGTCGTCTCACGAGAGTCATGAGGAATATGTCGTCGGTTAGACGGGCATAGTTAATTAGAACCCTCTTTGACCGATAACTGACAACTGATGACCGACAACTCATAAAATGTTTTATCCAGCATACGTAAACCTTGAAGATCGGAAATGCCTCGTTGTTGGCGGCGGGACTGTCGCAGAGCGGAAAGTCGTCGCCATGCTTCTCAGCGGTGGTGATGTTACCCTAATCAGTCCAGACGCAACAAAATTGTTGACGTTCCTCTCACATATCGGCACGATTCGTTGGCACAAGCGGCAGCTGAATGCAGGCGATACGGATGGCTATTTTCTTGTCTGCGCTGCCACCGATTTCACCGATATTAATACAGCTGCCTTTGCGGAGGCACACGAAAAAAATAAAATCCGTTTAGTCAACGTCGTTGATGTTATTCCGCAATGCACCTTTGCCGCTGCCTCTGTCGTAACCGATGGGGAACTTATGCTCAGCATCTCAACAAGCGGTAAAAGTCCTGCAACGAGTCGTCGTGTCCGTGAGTACTTTGAGACACTCCTAAACGCAGATTCGTTATACACCCTCGGTTATGAGGCTGGAAATCCTGTGCCGATTGAGAGTCAAGGACTTCCCTATCCAGTTTATCTCTTGTTGGAAAATCGGAAATGTGTTGTCTTATATGAGCGAAAAACAGAGGAGATTGAACGTCGCGTTTTGCTGTTACGTCAGTGTGGTGCTTCGGTTTTATGTCCGGCACCCGACACTGTGGAGTCGTATCATCTGGAAGATGCATTCCTTGTTATGGCAGAGAAAACATCTGCGATGGACGCTTCGTGTGAAAGTGGAGACGGATTCATTCGGGAGTATCTTGATGAACCGAGTGCCGGGACCCATTTTACACCGCATCTTGTAACAGATGATAACCTAATAATTAGCATCGCTGCCAGAAACAGCACAGGTATTGAGAAGGCAGAACGGCTTCGTAAGAAACTCGCAAACCAGTTTGAGAACAACGGCTATGGTGCATTTATAGAATTTCTCGGCGCGCGCCGTTCTGAAATTCTTAAATCTTTTCCGACACCTAAGAAACGTGCAGACTTTTTCGAGGTGCTTATTGACAGCGTTGAAATGGATAGCGGACAAACCGAGACCTGTTGCCTTGGACTTACAAACCCTAACTGTTCTGCCGAATGCCTTTTCAACTGGGTTCGGAGTGGAAGACTGAAACATGCTAATAATTTTGTATCGGATCTTTTAAAAAGACTGTCTATAAATCCGAGTTAATTTTTCCAAAGCTATGAGCTTTTTATTTCTCTTAACTGTTTTGATATACTTAGCTGCCAGTATTTTTCAGGCACTCTTTCTCGCAACCGGTGCACGCTCTGGCGCGTCAACCTTGCGTCCGAAAATCGCGTCTATAGCACTCTGGAGTACTATCGCTGGGTTCGCGCTGCTGACGTTTTTTATCGGCGTCTGGGTTCTACAGCATGGACATTTTCCAATGACTTACCGGACGCACTCCATCGCTTTCTTCGCCTGGGCAATAACATTGATTTACCTCATTATTGTCCGTTTGACAGATTTGCGTGCATTGGGGAGTTTCGTCGTTCCGGTTGCGTTTATTGCTATCCTCATCTCCTATAATTTTGTTACAGATGTCGCTGCGCTTCCCGAACCGTTGCAGAATTACTGGCTTCTGGCGCATACGACGCTTATTTTTCTTGCGTATGCCGCTTTTATCGCTGCGTTTGGCTTTGGACTGATGTATCTGATAGCAGAGCGAAAAATTCGCCAAAAGACAGACACGCTTTTCGATAATCTTCTCCCTTCCCTCGGTATTTCTGATGAACTTGGGTATCGTTGCACAATCTTGGGTGTGATTTTGCTCACAATGGGAGTGATTGTCGGAAGTCTCTGGACCCAATATATCCGAGATGTCCCGTGGAGATGGATTGACGCAAAGGTGATTTCCACTTTGGTAACGTGGTTCATCTATGTTGTCCAGATTGGTTTCCGGCAGTTTTGGGGATGGCATGGGCACAGAGCGGCGTATGCCGCAATCCTCGGTTTTGCCGCTGTTCTCTGCACTTATGTTGGCGTAGACCTCTTTTTAGACAGCATGCATACGTATCGGTAATGTAGAGCAGGTGTGTGGATAGACTGAATTCTAAATTTGACACGACTTATAATATGTGATATAATTTATCCAATGTATGAGTGTTCACCTTTTTGGATTTTTCTTGAGGAAAAATGAACCAACTTGTCTCCGTCGGAACCAGCCATCATGTGGCTCCTATTGAATTCAGGGAAAAATTGGCGTTTTCCGAAGAACAACTTATTGAATCCCTCCAACGCTTGCGTGAATCTGATCAGGTTCAAGAGGCTGTGATTCTCTCTACCTGTAACCGGGTAGAACTTTATGCGGTTGCGCATTCAGTGCGAAATGCTGATGCAGCCGCCAAAATGCTCCTTGAGTTTCTTGCCCAATACCATCAGATGAGCGTCGAATCGCTCAAGAAGTGGTGCTATCTCCACCATAATCTTGAGACGATCCAGCATCTCTTCAGAGTAACGGCAAGCCTTGATTCTATGGTCGTTGGTGAGTCCCAAATATTGGGGCAAGTTAAAGCCTCTTACAACCGTTCGCGTGAAACCGGTGCCGTGGGCACAGTTCTCAATCGGCTTTTCACCAAAGCCTTCAGCGTTGGTAAACGCGTCCGCTCCGAGACAACAATCACCGCTGGTGCTGTTTCCATTAGCTACGCCGCTGTTGAACTCGCTAAGAAGATTTTTAATACGCTTGAAGGTAAAACTGTCGCGATTCTCGGGGCGGGTGAGATGAGCGAACTGACTGCCAAGCATCTTGTTGCAAATGGTGTTTCCAAGGTCGTCGTTGCAAACCGCACTTATGCGCGTGCCGTCAAAGTCGCCGAGAAGTTTAACGGGACGCCTCTCGCTTATGATAGCAACCTTGATTTCCTCATGGCAGCAGATATTGTCATCAGTTCTACGGATGCCCCGCATTATCTCATCAATCGACAACCCCTCGCGGACATTATGCGTAGGCGCAGGCATCGGTATATGTTTCTGATTGACATCGCAGTTCCACGCGACATAGATCCGGACGTGAGTAAGGTTGATCACGCCTTCCTATACAATATTGATGACCTTGAGGCTGTTGTCGCTTCCAACCTCCAGGACAGACAGCAAGAAGCAGTCCAAGCAGAGCGGATTGTCGCTGAAGAAGCCAAACGGTTCTACAACCAATTACAAGTCTTTCAGGTTAATCCTACAATTAAGGCGATCCATCAGCAGTTTCAACAGGTCGCTGATACCGAATTGCAAGCGTGCTTCTACAAAGCAGCACTCTCCCATCAGCAGGAAGCGGCTGTCACCTCTATGACGCAGGCTATCGTTAAAAAACTGCTCCATCATCCCATGCAAAATCTCCGATGTGCTGTCAACGATGGTGATGCCGACCACGCCCAATATGTCCAAGCCTTACAAGAACTGTTTGAACTGGATGTTAACGATGATAATTCGGAGTTGTAGGTAGATCTATACCTCGGTCATTACACACCCCTTTTTAGTTACAAGGAACTTTGATGCAGAACTCGCTTACAATCGGCACACGTGGTAGTCAACTCGCGCGCTGGCAAGCACAATTTGTTAGAAATCAATTGGAGTCCCATTTTCCGAAGCTTGGGGTCCACATAGAGGTTATCAAAACCACTGGGGACACCAATCCAGAAGCGTCACTCGTTGGGCTCGGTAAAGGTGTATTTACCAAGGAGATAGAAGACGCACTCTTGACGCGGCGCATTGACATCGCAGTCCATAGTTTGAAGGATCTTCCGACAGAATTGCCACAAGGACTTTGCATTGCGGCTATTCCAGAGCGGGAGGATCCACGAGATGTGCTGATCACTGCCACGGGATTCCCTTTGGAAGATTTACTCGGCGGTGCAAAAATCGGCACCACGAGTCCACGTCGGAGGGCGCAACTGCTGGGGATACGTCCAAATCTGCGAGTCGTCGATGTCCGAGGGAACATTGATACGCGGTTACGCAAGCTTCGTGAAACTGACCTTGACGGAATTATACTCGCTGCGGCGGGAATCAAACGCCTTCTTGAACCCGAAATTATCACACAATATTTTGATATAGAACGGATGGTACCTGCTGTCGGACAGGGTGCCCTTGCGATTGAAGCACGAGAAAGCGATAGTGCCGTTAAAGCGTTGCTCTCGCCTCTTAACCATCCGCGGACGGTTGCTGAGGTTACTGCTGAAAGAACGGTATTGGAAAGCCTCGGCGGTGGATGCCAAATCCCCGTTGGTGCGCATGCTTGGCATGTTGATGGTGAACTTTCGCTTATTGCCGCTGTGTGTCACCCGGAGGGTATCCATCGTATCGTAGAGACTGCCACCGGAGCACCTAACGCAGCAAATCATTTGGGCGACATCGTAGCCGAAAAACTTCAAAGTGGTGGCGCAACTGAACTGTTGAGGTTATAGGGGAACTCTTGATGAACGCATCTCCAGATAAATCGGACACCGGCATTGTTTATATTGTAGGTGCGGGTCCAGGCGATCGAAAACTGATTACACTCAAAGGTGTGGAGTGTCTCCAACGCGCAGATGTTGTCATCTACGATTTGTTACTGAACGATGTCCTCTTGGAACATTGCCCCGCGCACACCGAGAAAATCCAAGCCCCCGACCCAAGAGTCCGAGCGACGCGCCAAACTGAACTCAATCAGATGCTTATCGAACATGCGAAAATCGGTAAGGTGGTTGTTCGCCTCAAAGGCGGGGACCCTTATATCTTTGGAAGGGGGGGCGAAGAGGCTGTCGCTCTTACCGAGGCGGGTGTTCCCTTTGAAGTTGTTCCGGGGATTACTTCTGCGATTGCCGCATCCGCTTATGCTGGCATCCCGGTCACGCATCGCGACTACGCTTCGTCGGTAGCGTTTGTTACTGGACATTCCGCCGCGTTGCGTCCCGATTCAAACATCAATTGGGAGCATCTTGCCACAGCGGTAGATACACTTGTCATTTACATGGGGGTCGCCCATCTCCCTCAGATCACCGAACGACTGATAACATACGGCAGAAATCCACAAACCCCTGTGAGTTTAGTCCGCGTCGGAACGACACCGCGGCAGCAGGTCGTCCAAGGCACCTTGAATGATATTGTTCAAAAGGTCGAAGCAGCCCAACTGAAAAGTCCTGCAGTGATCGTCGTCGGTGAAGTTAACCGGCTGCGTGAACAACTCCGATGGTTTGAAACCAAACCGCTTTTTGGGAAGCGAATCCTCGTTACACGCGCCCGCGCCCAAGCGAGCCAATTCGCTGACCTTTTGGAAGCAAACGGGTCCGAAATTATCCAATTTCCTACCATAAAGATTCAACCTATTGAGAATGTGAACATTCCTTCTCCCGACCAATACGATTGGATTATCTTTACAAGTGTCAACGCCGTAGAAATCTTCTATGAACACTTGAGGAAGAGAGGAAAGGATACACGCGCATTCGGCGCAAGCAGAATCTGTGCAGTTGGACCAAAAACAATAGATGCGCTAAACCGCATTGGTGTCTATCCCGATTTTGTACCGTCGCACTCCCGCGGTAATGTTATTGCTACTGAAATGGAGGACGTGAGCGGAAAGAAAATCCTACTGCCACGAGCGAAAATTGCCGCTGCGGATCTGCCCAACGGTTTACGAGAGAAAGGGGCACATGTCGATGACCTGCCGCTCTATGATACCGTCAAAGTGGGGATCGAAAATTGCCATGAAATTGAAGCCGACCTCTTGAACGGCAGGATTGATCTCGTCACATTCACCAGCTCTTCAACGGTTACGAACTTCCTTGAGATGTTTCCAGCACACGAACCTGCGGTGTTACTCGCTGAGGTCAAGATCGCCGTGATTGGTCCCACAACGCAAAAGACTGCGGTGGTGAATGGTGTGAAAGTTGATGTGGTTGCAGAGGAAGCCTCAGTAGAGAGCCTTACAAAGGCAATTGTTGAGGTCTACCGTGATGCTTCACGTAAAGATGTGAATAGGTAAAACTTGCGTTAAAATAGGTAGGCGAGGTTTCTAACCTCGCCAGTCTTCCCTAATAAATCGCTTCGCCAGTTTTTCCGTAAAGAGATGGTATAGTGTTTATCTATCCAAAAATCGGAAAAACATAAGGCACAAGCACTTTTTGATAGACGGTAATAGTCCCGAAGATTGAGTAGTAACCTGCACACAACAGCAGCCCAATTTGTTTCCATAGTGGTGCTTGTATTTCCGGCGGTAAGAACTTGCGGTTCACGTAGAGCGTATGTATCGCCGAAAACACAAGGAGGTATCCACCAACCGTCGCTGATACCAGGATCATAAAGAACGGTTTAGCAAGGTACATAGCGATAATACCCCAGACGATATAGACCGCCAGAATCGGATAATAAATCCATTTCGCGCTGTTTTCACCTAAGCTTCTTGCACGTCTCACGCCAGTCCAAATAATATCGGTAAACCCGCGAGGCACGCCATCTACGCCACTGAGTTGTGTCGAAAACAGCACCCAGAAACCGCAGAGTAGTGTGAGGTACCACATAACTCTACCGCCTTTTGCCTCAAGTCCTTGTGCTTGCATTGCTGCTGCCGACCACTGTTCCATCTCTTGTCCTTGAGGTACAAACTCTAAGGTCAACATTGCTGGCAACGCAATACCGACAAAGCAGCCAATCATCCAAATATAATACTGTTCAAACCGGACATATTTCCACCACTCTTTGAACCGTTTGAGATTCTCTGGTGTGATGCGAAATACTTTGCCCCAGTGCGAAAGTGTCACATGTTGTCCGCCGATTATGGAGGGAATCGCACCGACGAGACTGCTCATGCCCCAGCCTTTGTCTCGGACGTAATGCGTGATGCCGACATTGCCCAAGCCGCCGCTGCCTGCATACGCCGCGAACGCACCGACTAACAACCAATTTACCTGCCCGTCTTCTCCGCCAGTCGGGAGTGCTCCAAAACTAAAGAAGCCTTTGATAACATTCCACCATGTGCTCGGTGACACCATAAACAGATCGACGATGACAAGGTAGGCGATAATCCAAATCACCATAAAGAGTGAGACCTTCTCAAGCGAGTTGTAAATCTTCCCGCCGAACAGCACAATCCCCAGACAGGAGAAAAAGATAAGATAGGCGAACACACGCACCGTTCCGCCATCTGCATCTTGGGGCATATAACCGAGCCATGCGGCAGCAATTGCCGTGGCAGCTGTCATCGCCCAACCGGGCCAAATCCCGAAGAAGTTAATACTCGAGTAGAACGTCATCCAGAAGCCCGCACCGGGTTTACAGCGCATATAACCGCTCATCATCGGCTCACCGGTATAGAGCGTATAGCGGATCGCTTCTGTATTCAGGATTACTTGAAGCAGAATAGCAATTGTCGCGATCCAGAGCAATGTACCACCGTATTGTGCGGTAATCGCGGGACCCAGCAGCCATTCACCACTCCCGATTGAACCGCCTAACGCAATAATCCCAGGTCCCAAGATATTCCGAAACGCCTTTCCGAATTGATACGGCGGCGGTGCAGGTAAATCATCAACCTCCCAATCGGGGAGCGTACCGCCTGATACAGTTTCTTTGGTTTCTGCCATATTATTCCCTCCTCACTTCAGGTTTTGATTGCGGATTGAGACATTGAGACGTTATTACCTATTTCTCACCATTCCCAACAGATTGGGACATCTAACTTCTCTGCGAGGTTTGCGAGACCCCGTAAATGGTCTACATGGATCGGAATGCCGTTCTCAAGATAGTTATCGTAGTTGTTCCACTCGATTTCACCCGGAAGATAGGCTTGTTCCACACCCTCTGCCGTTTTCGAGGTGTGAATCTTGCTGATACCGCGCTGAATTTCCTCAACATAACCCTCGTAATCTGTGAAACTCGCGACATTCATTGCGAAAAAGAAGTGTTCAGATGGGTCGCCGGTTTTGTTACAAGCCATCAAACCGCCACATAACGGACCTGCGAGGATACCCATGATAAGTGCCAATCCGTAACCCCGCGGCCCCGCTGCGGGTGCGAGAAAGCGCCCCTTACTTGGATCGCTGGTCGGTTGACCTGTCTCATCTATAAGCCATCCTTCAGGAATCGGTTTGCCGTACATCCGGAGCGTGCCGATTTTCCCCCACGCCGAAACGCCACACGCCATATCCAGTACGATCGGATGTCCATCACCAACGGGGAGTGCGTAACTCATAGCGTTATTTGCAACCACAGCCTCTGCACCCCCCGGTGCTACAATAGAGGCGCCACCAGTGTTCGTTGTCGAGAACCCGATCATCTGTTTTGATGCCGCCATAATCGAATAGCACGCCGCCGCACCGAAATGCCCAGCATTGCGGACACCTGCCGCCGCAATACCGGTTGTCTCGGCTTTGGCTATCGCTGTTTCCATTGCCAACGTGCTTGCGAGATGTCCGATCCCGTTATCTCCATCAACAACGGCGAAACTCGGTCCATCCGTTGCGATACGAAGTTCGGGTTTTGCGTTCATCTTACCGTCAAGAACGAGATTGAGGTAGCCCGGCAAGGCGCGTGTCCCGTGTGAATGGACACCGCGTAAGTCAGTGAGTACTTGGTGTCTCGCAATTGTTGCCGCATCTTCCGAACGGAGTCCTGCCTTTTCGCAAAGCGTTCGAGCGAAATCCCGTAACTTCGCTGAATTTACCACAATTTCCTGCATAACATCTTCTCCAGTCGTGAATTATCTGCCTATTTTAGCAGAGGGGGCGTTATAGATCAAGCATAATCCCGTGGAAGAATAATTCTTGACGCGATGTGCTGTTTCAGGCTAAAATTGGCAGCGGAGGATAAACATCTATGTCGCAAAAAGGCGTATCGTTCCTTGTCTTTCTCCTTGTTATTTTTCTGAGTGTTGTGTGGGATGCAGGTGCCCAAACGCCTCAAGATTTATATACGCGCGGTATGCAAGCCGCGCGTCAAGGGGAATATTCGCAGGCACTCCAATATCTTCACCGCGCCGTCGATCTACATCCTGAATTTGCCAAAGCACACGCCGCCTTAGGCACAGTTTACCTTCAACTCGGCGACTTTCCCGCATCTGAGAAGACACTGACACACGCGCTGCATATAGCCCCCGATCTGGTTCAAGCTGCGTCCAATCTCGCCTTGCTCTACGCCAGAACTGAACGCTTTGAGGACGCTATCCGGGTTTATCAAAACCTTATTCAAAAACACCCCGAATCATTGCACGTATGGCTCGGTGTCGCATCTGCCTATCAGCAGATGGATCGATTCGAGGAGGCGATCGAAGCCTATCAGGAAAGCCTTAAGCGTTCCCCTAACCACACCGCCGCGATGAGCAATCTCGCTTCCTGTTATGAAGCCGTCAAACAGGAGGGTCAAGCGATACGCTATTACAAAGCCGCCTTAGCACAAGACCCAAACCTCTCCATGGCAAATGGGAACTTGGGTGCCATCCATCAAAAACGGGGGGAATTGGATAAGGCGCTCCCGCTTTTAGAAAAGGCTGTCCAACACGACCCGCGGTTTACTGCCGCGCGGTATTGTCTGGGCTTGGTTCTCACGAAGAAGCGTGAATTCCAACGTGCGGCTGTGGCGTACCAACAAGTTATCGCGCAACAGAGCGATCACGTAGGGGCATACTATAACCTCGCCCAAGTGTTCTTCCGACTCAAACGACCTGAAGAGGGAAAGCAGGCGATGGAAGTCTACCGTCGTCTCAACGCGATCGCACAAGAAATTGAGGACCGTGAACGTGCGATTCTCATTGAACCCAACAATCCGTTAAAGCACTATCGACTTGGACTTGTTTATGCAAAATACGGAAAGATTGACGAAGCAATCTCAGCGTTTCAGGCAGCCTTGGATGTGGACACCAATGCACACTATGCCCTGAACGCTTTAGCACGGCTTTATATTTTACGCGGTGTCGAGTTACAAGATGCCATCGCACACGCCGAAAAAGCGTTTCACCTCACACAATCACCGCAGTATATGCAGACCCTCGCACTGGCTTATTTTCAGGCAGGCAAGCGTGAAAACGCCCTAAAAGCAATTCAGACTGCAATCGAAATGGCTCCTGAAAATGATGCTTTTCGACAGACATTGACAAAGATGAAGGAGGCAGATGAAAAGACGAAATAACAGTATAAATATCTGGATGCTTGTCCTCGTTGCTGTTTTTGTGCCAAATGCCACGACTTCACCCGCCGCATCGGACACAGGTATTCAGTTCGTTGATGTAACACAGGAGGCAGGTATCCATTGGAAGCACACGGATGGACGGAGTGGACGGAAATATTTTATGGAGACACTCGGTTCGGGTGCCGCTTTTTTTGACTACGACGCTGATGGCGATGCTGATTTGTATTTCGTTGATGGGGCACCACTCCCCGGATATGTTCCTGAAGAAATCCCGACCAATCGTCTCTATCGCAACAATGGGGCCGGCACGTTTACGGATGTCACCAAAATAGCGGGAGTTGGGGATACGGGTTACGGACACGGATGTGCTGTTGGCGATTACAATAGTGACGGTCATCTGGATCTTTATGTCACGAACTACGGCACCAATCGTCTCTATCGCAATAACGGGGATGGCACGTTTACGGATGTCGCTGAAACCGCAGGCGTGACCGAGCCGCGTTGGAGCACCAGTTGTGCGTTTGCTGACTATGATCGGGATGGCAATCTGGATCTTTACGTCGTCAACTACATCGTTTTTGACATCGCTGAGAATCCGTGGTGTGGACTTAAGGAGAAGGGGATCCGTGCCTATTGTGAACCCGATAATTTTCCTGCGCAATCGGATACACTCTATCGCAATAACGGAGATGGTACGTTTACCGACGTTACCAAATCTGCCGGAATTTACAATACGACTGGCAAGGGGTTAGGCGTTGTCTGGGGCGACTATGATAACGACGGCGCCCTTGATATATACGTCGCGAATGATTCTACAGAGAACCTTTTCTACCGCAATAACGGTGATGGCACTTTTGAGGAAATCGGTTTTATGGTGGGTGTTGCCCTCAGTGAGGATGGCGCGCCTGAAAACGGTATGGGGACTGCATTTGGCGACTGGAATAACGATGGATGGTTTGATCTCACTGTCACCAATTATGCTGACCAGACAAATACCCTCTATCGTAACGATGCAGACGGTTTCTTCACAGACGCAACTACCACTACAAAAACAGCGCAAATTACCTACCCATATCTCGGTTGGGCAACCGCCTTTATTGATTACGATAACGATGGGTATCAAGACCTCTTTGTCGCCAACGGGCATCTACACGAGAATCTCGCCGAGCTCGGACAGGAAGGCACCTATGGGCAGCGCAATCTCCTTTTCAAAAATAACTGGGATGGTACGTTTACTGAAGCCTCTGAAGCCCTCGGTGCTGGTATGAAGTTGGAGGACGTAAGTCGTGGAGCTACCTTTGCAGACTACGATTTAGATGGCGACCTTGATATTGTTATAACGAATTCCAACGCATCCCCTCGACTGCTCCGCAACAACGGTGGTAACCGAAAAAACTGGCTACAGATTCGCTTGATCGGAACGAACGGTGCTACGGATGCCATCGGCACGCGTGTTAAAATAACGACCGGCGAACTGACACAGGTCCGTGAGGTGCGGAGTGGAGATGGTTATCTCTCGCAACGGGATCTGACCCTCCATTTCGGAATCGGGGATTATGAACACGTGGGCGGTATTACAATCCGTTGGCAGAATGGGGTGGAACAGTTGGTGAGCGATGTCGCTGCGAATCAGATACTTTTTCTTGAGGAGAAACGGAATGACTAATGTCCTGAATGCTGTTGAACGCTATTATTGGAAAGCGGTGGCTTTGCTTGTAATCCTAATTTTGGCTGGCACTGGCTTTTGGGGTGTACGGCGGTTCGCACCAGCCGTGTTTCTCGGTGAGCCGGATTTAATTGCTGTACCGAACGCGGAACACTCGCAAGGTAGCTCGACAAAATCTGCTATATCGAACAAACCCGCGCTTCTCAACATCAATACTGCCACTGCCGAAGAACTCGAAACCCTTCCTAACATCGGTGAGCGAATGGCGGAGAGAATTATCGACCATCGCACACAGCACGGTGATTTCACCAGCGTAGATGCCCTCCAAAATGTCAAAGGTATCGGACCGAAGACTATAGAGAAACTCAGACCCTTCGTTGCTGCCAAATAGTTATTGGTTAGACCCCGTTATTATATCTTTCTCTGTGAAAATGTAGTGTACAGGGATGTCCCACGTTTGCGGGGATGTATCTTCGACAATCTGCATCTGATACGCTAATCCTACCGTAACAGCGTCTCGACACTTCGCAAGAAACCTATCGTAGAAACCCTTACCATATCCAAGGCGATAGCCGATAGCATCGAAAGCGATACCGGGGACAATGATGAGCTGCAGCTGCGAAATTGGGACAATTGGGCAGGTCGCACTCGGTTCTAACAGACCATAAGAATGTTGAACGAGTTCTGTTTTAGGGTCCCGAATCTGACGAGGCGTGAGTTCTAACTGGTATGTATCTACTACAGGGGCACAGACTATCTTCTCTTGGTAAAGCAGGATATCCAACAAACCGAGCGTTTCCACTTCACTTTTCATGCTCAGATAGAGCATCACAGTATCGAAACCTTCGTTTTGTATCCAACTGACAAGGGAGTTGATAATCCTTCGGCTGAGTGTCGTTCGGACTTCTTGCGCGAGCCCATCGCGACATTGGAGGGTTTCAGCGCGAACGCGTTCCCGTTCCATCTCTCGTTCCATTTACTACTTGTGATACCGTACTTTTCCGCAAACTTCTATGGTATCAACAATCGCCATGATGACGGCATCAACCGGTTTGTTGCTGGTCACATCGGTCTGCCGCGCTGAGCTACCGGTCGCAACAAGCACAATCTCACCGATACCCGCACCGACCGCATCCACAGCGACCGTGTATTTTCGGTCGACTTCGCCATTTAAATCTACATCTTGGACAACCATCAGCTTGCTGCCGATTAATTTTTTATCTTTCTGCGTTGCGACGACTGTCCCTGTAACTTTTCCAAGGGTCATTTAGTTAAAAACCTTTCGCATTAGACGTGCTTCTTTATTTTTCACTACTTTTTTTGCATCACCGAATTTGAGATAGTTCACTTTTACCTGTCTATGGTAATTATACACGAAATTCGTTGAAATTTCAAACCATAATCTAAAGTCTATCGCATAAACGTTGTTTTTTTGGGGTGTTCTGTGTTTCAGAAAAGTGCATCCAAAAATATGTATAAACAGTTGAATGGTTTTTGGTTATTAGTTGTTGGACGTTGGTAAACTATCGGTAGATGAGATTTCTCATAATTGAGAGCCATTGTAGGAGGGATTTCCAAATCCCGACTGTTGATGGCTGACAGCCAAAAGCCAAGTCCGATTGAAAATCGACACATAATATGTTAAACTATCGATTATTGTCGTCTTTGCGAGTTTCTTTCCGAATGCAACACTTACCCAAACCGGAGGACCAACTTGAGCCGAAATCACACGGATATCATCGTTATCGGCGGGGGCATTATCGGATGTGCTATCGCTTATAACCTCGCTAAACGAAATATCCAACCACTTCTTATCGACAAAGCTGCTACCGTCGGCACAGAAGCCTCATGGGCAGGCGCAGGGATTCTCACCTCACATGCCTCGACACATGAGCCGTATCCAGAACTGTGTCGCGCCAGTCTTGCCCTCTACCCGACGTTGGCGGAAGAACTTCGCACAGAGACGCAGATAGATATTGAATTCATTCGATCTGGAACGCTTTCGGTGTTTTTTAACCCGGATGATGCTGCAGGACTCATCGGTCTCGCGGATCGTCGTGTAAAGAACGGGTTTTCCGCTGAAGTCTTGACGGCCGAGAAAGCGTGGGAATTAGAGCCAGCACTTTCGCGATCCATTGTGGGGGCAGTGCTGTTTCCTGAGGATGCACAGGTACGCAACCCGAAAATGGTAACCGCACTTGCAAAAGGTGCAGCGAAATTTGGGACGAAATTCCAATTGGGAAACCCTGTCACTGGCTTTGTCCGAGAAGGTGAGCGTGTTGTTGGTGTTGTTGTAAACGGGGAAACCTTATACGCTGATACGTTTGTGATTGCCAACGGATGTTGGGCGGGTGAACTTACGGCTCAACTTGGTGTTCCAATGCAGATTGGGCCCGCGAAGGGACAAATAGTCCTCATTGAAGCGATGCCACCGCTTTTCGAGCGGACTATTGATGGCCTCGGCATCTACATCGTTCCGAGAGCAGACGGCAAGATACTCCTCGGTGCAACAGTCGAATTTGTCGGCTATGACAAAAGTGCAACAGTTGAGGGGGCCAAGCAGATGATTGATGCAGGGGTTGCTATCGCGCCTCAGCTCGCACAGGCTACCTTTGTGCAAACGTGGGCAGGTTTGCGTCCGTATGTCAGAAAAGGTCCGCTTCTCGGTTATCTGCCTGGATATGACAACGTCGTCTTGGCATCTGGACACTTTAAAAACGGGATTCTTCTTGCCCCCATCACAGGGCAGCTTATCGCTGAACTCCTCACAACTGGGCAACCTTCATTGTCACTGGAACCGTTTCATCCGATTGGGGTGTGAGGCATACCTCTACATATATCTCTGAACGTAGCAGCAGCGGTCTAAGTATTTTTTTTAATTTTAAATGAATTTTTTCAAAGTTTATGGATTTAACGCTTAATAGTTTTTTATCGTGAAAAAAAAGGGAGGTTAAATGCCGTCCCTATCTGATGATTTAACCGAAAAAGGAGAGGTTATAAAATGCGTCAATACGTTTTATGTTTAGCAGAGGCAATGCCTCACGATTGGAGAATTGGTAGGAGTGTATGGAATAGCGGGACCGGAGGAAAAGTGCGAGATTGTAATTTAGGAGAACGTACCTCCTTGAAAGCGCGGGCATTTAATACTGCCAGTGCGTTCCGTTGTTGGATTAAGACACGATTCTGGAGAAGGCACAGACCGAGGAGTGAACAAGCAGGCATCCTCCACTATGGAAGGAAGGGAGGGTTGCGCGCCTTCGCTTGATACGCTCCTCTTTGAGGAGACAAGCATGTTACAGACTGATGAGCAGTTGATGCTCTCTGTGAAAGAGGGAAACAGAGACGCATTCCGAATTCTAACCGAACGTCATTACGCAAACACTTTAAACTTTATCTATCGGTTCGTCAAGAACCGACCGCTTGCGGAAGATCTTTGTCAAGAGACGTTTCTACGGTTATGGCGTTGCGTACCAACGTACCGCCCAATCGCAAAATTCAGAACCTTCCTTTATCACATTGCCAAAAACCTCTGTTTGAAGCAGTTGGCAAAAGAGAAAAGGAAACCTCAAATAGAATCATTGGATATACACTATGGAGATGATGATGAAAACTTCCACCCAATTGTTGTTGCTACCGCAGACACACACTGTTCACCAGAGGCACTGCTCATTGCCAAAGAGACTTATGAGGCGATTCAGACCGCAATCAATAAACTGTCGAAAGAACACCAAGTCGTGTTTCGGCTAACAGAACTTCAAGGCTTATCTTATCAGGAAGTTGCTGAGATCGTCCAATGTCCGATTGGCACCGTTGCCTCCCGCAAAAATGCTGCGATTCGGCAGCTTCAAAAGTTTTTAGCACCTTATAGGGCAGCCTATGATTGATAATCTT
>JAJECD010000271.1 GCA_022822215.1 Candidatus Poribacteria bacterium
TTATGGCTGTTTAGCATTTTCGTCTTTGAAGGGCGCTGGCAGTGGCAGATGTTCTCAGCACTTGTGCTGACAGTTGGCATCTTCACGGCGCATTTCTGGGAAGAATTGCGAGATACAGACAGCCCTGAAGAGTCAGGCGAAGAGTAAAAATTAGTTATCAGCTGTCAGTTATCGGTTGTCTGAAAGAAACTTCTTACCGATAACTGATAACCGATAACCGATAACTAATAGAAGGAGAACTTTCAACTTGGCGAGAGAAAGAGTATCACAAGCAGATGAATGGCAAGCTTGGGCGCAGCGATACGACATTGAAGGCGGTATCCGTACCTTTGAGTCGGGGCTAACGGTCAAGGTGTTTGTTGGCGCACTTTTCGTTGGCTTGCTGATGATGCCTGGCTCCATCTATCTCAGTTACGTATCCGGTCAATCTGGTGCTGAAGCGGCACCTTGGGTTGCCGTTATTTTATTTACCGAACTCGCACGGCGTTCCTTCACAACCGCTCGGCGGCAGGAACTTTATATGCTCCTCGGATTAACAGGTGCCGCCGTTGGTAGTGGAATGCAGTACCGGAACTTTATCTGGTACGCCTACTTTATCAATACACCACAAGCAGCGTCTTACGAAATCGCAGATAAAATTCCAGAGTGGATTGTGCCTGCCGGTGATTCTGTCGGTGTACTTACGCGAAGTCTGCTGCACCCAGACTGGTTTCTGCCTATTGCTATCTACCTTGTCGGTAAGCTGCTCGGCACGTTGCGATTCGTCAGTGGACAATATATCTTGTTCCGACTCACGGCTGACCTAGAGCGGCTTCCATATCCGATGGCACCGATTGCCGCACAAGGGGCAACCGCACTCGCAGAAACAACAGGTAAAGAAGAGACTTGGCGATGGCGCGTCTTCTCTATCGGATCCATGGCTGGGTTAATCTGGGGATTTCTTTATATCGGTGTGCCCTCATTGACCGGGGTCATGATGAGCCAACCGATTGAGATCTTGAAAATCCCGTGGATCGACTTCACGCAGAGTATTGAAGGTTTCGCACCGACAGGAGTCTTCGCGCTCCGAACCGATTTCGGGCAGATGCTCATCGGGTTCGTGATGCCATTCCCGATTATCATGTCGGAGTTCATAACCGCAATCGCATCGCAATTTATCTTGAACCCACAAATCCTATACCGGTATGAGATCCTCAACCAGTGGAACCCAGGATTGGATGTCCGTGGCGTTACTTTATTCAACAATCTGGATTTCTGGTTTAGTTACGGCATGGGTAAATCCTTTAGTCTCGCTGTCGTCGGTATGGCGGCTTCGATTCCAATGCTCTTCAAACTTCGGAAAGCTCAGAAAACTGCAGGTGAACGTGGGTCCTTCGCAACGCCTCCAAATCGAGGTGATTTCCCGATATGGTTGATGGGCTTAATGTGGCTCATCGGTATGGCTGGATTTGTTTGGCTTATTCATTGGATGGTCCCGAATTTCCCACTCAGTTTCTTGATCGGCTACGCGTTCCTGTACACGCCGATTAATTCCTATATCACGGCTCGGACTTTCGGGGTCCTCGGACGAGACCTTTTTGAAATCCCATACCTCCACGAAATCACCTTTATCTTGAGCCGCTACGAAGAGATAGACATCTGGTTCGCACCACTACCAGACGAAGATTACGGACGTGGCACACAAGGGTGGCGCGTGCTCGAATTGACCGGCACAACCTTTACCTCAAACCTTGCAGGTACACTGCTTATTATGCCGATCTTGCTCGTCAGTGGGATTGTCGTCCTCCACTTTATCTGGAAGATCGCCCCCATTCCGAGCGCACAGTACCCATTCGCACAGATGATGTGGCCCATTAACGCTACAAACGAGGCACTCTGGAAAACATCACTACGGGACGGAAATAGCGAAATGCTTCAGGCGATTCGCGGTGATTATGTCTCCGCCGGATTTACCTCAAGTCTCGCACTCTACGGTATGCTATGGGTCTTTAAATTACCTTCAATGTGGTTTTACGGTATCGTTGGGGGCATCGGGTCAGACCCAGGTAGTATGGTTGCCCGACTCCTCGGGGCAATTATCGGGCGGTTCTACATGATTAAACGCTTCGGAATGCGGCGCTGGTATATGTTCAATCCGGTACTTGCAGCGGGATTCGCCTGCGGGGTCGGCCTCATCGGTATGGGAACCGTGGCAATTGCGCTTGTTTCCAAAGCCGTTATCGTAAAACCATTTTAAAGTTGTCGGTTGTCGGTTGTCAGTTTTCAGTAAGAGATTGACAATCGATAACCATTTATCTGACAATCAACAACTATGCAGGACTTTAGAAAACTACAGGTTTGGAAAAAATCTCATGATTTAACCATGAGGATATATGACTTAACCTCCCAATTCCCTCGTGAAGAGATATATGGGCTTACAAGCCAAATTCGGCGCGCCTGTTCGTCAATACCGACGAATATTGCCGAAGGCTGCGGAAGAGAGAGTTCTGCTGAGTTTGCGCGTTTTCTTCAAATAGCAATAGGTTCAGCAAGTGAAACCGAGTATTTGATTTTTCTTGCGCGCGATCTCAAATATCTTAATGCAAACCAATATACTGAGTTGATGCAGACAACTATCAGCGTCAAGAAGATGTTAACAGCCTTAATGAAAAAACTTAAAAAACCGACAACCGACAACCGATAACTAATAACTATAAAAAGATGGATTGGACTGTTTTTGGCTGGGCAGGCATACAACTCGAAATCCCGACAACTTGGGAACTCAGTGGACTCAGTGGCGACCAGAAAACGGGTTACTTGCGACTCGACGATGCTGAAATGCCGCGTCTCGAACTCAAATGGGCACACACCCGACGCAAAAAACCGGACCTTCACGCAACGCTCGACGAATATTTTAAGCTGATTCGCAAAACCTACAAGAAAGGTGCTGAACTTTCTTTCCGTCGAAACGTTAATTTCATTAAAGATCCTGAGTTTTTTGAGGGACGTACCGTCCTCGGTTTTAGTTGGAAGGGTAGTATTCGTGCCAATGGATTGATCTTCCACGCCGGAAAACGGATCACGATTGTCCAAGTGATGGGACGACTGAAGGAAAACTTGCGACCAACAGTCCTCCGTATCTTTCAGTCAATTACCGATCACAGAGACGCGCCACAGACGCTCTGGAGTGCCTATGGGCTTAAGTTAGGGGTTCCCAGAGAATACAAATTAGAACGCCAGAAACTGCTGAGTGGCTATCTGCTGTTCGCTTTCGTCGCGAAAAAAGAACGTTTTCAAAGCGTGATAAAACTCACTAAATCGGCAAGCGATCGCCTACGGAATAATGGCACAGTTGAATACAAAGCACCTCAATCGCCTGACAGAGGAAGTCTCAGTATCGAGCGGTACGGACCCGCAGAGGTGATGCTAAACGATTATACAGACACACCGAACCCGCTTGAGACATGGTTCCGCGCCAAATACGCAAAAGCAATTCGCGGTTATGGGTTTGAAGTAACATCACACACAGATGCCGAAGACGAACACCTTACACTTATTGGACAACAGACACGGCTCTACGATGGTATACCACTTACACCGGTATTAATGCTCGACAAGCTCTCTAAACGGACAACGCTTGTCTTTCGCTTATGGCGATGTAATGACTCTAACCGTATCTATGTTATCCAGTCTATCAGTAATACCGACGCCTCCTCGACCGTTCAAAAGGTAGCCGAGAGTATTGAATGCCATTAATGGCAAATAGCAGTAAGCAATTAGCGAATAGCGGAACGACCTGACCGCTGATAGCGAATAAAAAAATGCTAAACAGACTCCTATATACCCTCAAACTTAAGAAACGTCCTGATGTAGATCGCACACAGGTCATGAAATCGTTTCCTGTGCGCAATCAGTTAATTACATGGGAGATAGACGACAAAGGCGAAGCGTCGCTTGTTGTCCCCCAGAAAGACAAACTCTGGATCCGACTTGCCAGCAAATTCTTCATGCTTCCAAATAAGAGAGTGATTGTGTTGGATTCCATCGGGAGTTATGTATGGCAGAAGTGTGACGGTAAGCATACCATTTCACAGATCATCAAAGCGGTTCAAAATCAGTATCAACTGACCCGAAAAGAGGCTGAAACGTCGCTTTTTACGTTTATGCAGCAGCTCGGCAAACGGAACTTCATCGGGTTCGCCATCCCTGACAACCGACAAAACGCGCCTGCAACACCAGAACCCGAACCTGAAAAACAGGGCATTTTTGGATTCCTACAGAAACGGTAAGTAATAAAGTTGTAAAGTGTGCTAAAGTGCAGCTAAAGTCATTGGAACACAAACATAACTTTACGGACTCCAGAACACTTCCAACTTGCGAATTTTTATTTAATTGGCATCTACTGGAGAAAAAAAAATGAACATACCGACAGAAATCGGCGACGTTAACGCAATTCTCGCCGAAACACCAGAAAAGTTCCAGCGCGTCCTGCCAAAAGAAAATACAGTCCGCGTGCGGAACCTCATTAAACGCTATGAGATGGGGACACAGACCGTTGAGGCACTCCGCGGTGTTAATTTCCAGATTCAACGCGGCGAATACATCTCTATCATGGGGCCTTCTGGTTCAGGAAAATCAACGCTTTTCAATATGATTGGTGGACTCGATAAACCGACCGAAGGCAGAGTCTACATTGACGAAGTAGACATCGCACAGCTCGATGCCTACGAACTCGCATGGCTCCGCTGCCGAAAGATTGGTTACATCTTCCAAGCTTTCAATCTCATCCCCGTTATGACGGCACTCGAAAATGTTTCACTGCCGATGATCTTTGCGGGTATGAGTGCCGACGAAAGCAGAGAAAAAGGGGTTGATCTGCTTTCACTCGTTGGACTCGGTGATCGTGTACAACACAAGCCGTTGGAACTCTCCGGTGGACAGCAACAGCGTGTCGCAATCGCACGTTCCCTCGCGAACGACCCAGCGATCGTCCTTGCTGACGAACCGACAGGAAACCTCGACACCAAAACCGGTTTAGAAATCATTGCCTTGCTCCGTCGACTTAACGTGGAAAACGGTGTAACCATCATCACCGCGACGCACGACCACAAGATGTTAGATGTTTCCGACCGTATCTTCCACATGGCGGACGGCAAAGTGGACAAAATGGAATCTCGAGATGAGATTGATCTCCGTGTCGGTAAATTAGACGGTGAAGAAGTGGGATAAATGGCTATCTACAAACGCCTCGGCATCCGCACAGTTATTAACGGCAACGCAACGCTCACACGGCTCGGTGGTTCTATTATGCCCCCTGAAGTCGTTGCAGCGATGGTTGATGCCTCGAAACATTTCGTAGACATCATTGAACTCCAAAAACGGGTCGGTGAAGAAATTGCGAAACTTACTCACAACGAGGCGGCGTATGTCTCCTGTGGTGCCGCTGCTGCCCTGACGCTCAGCACCGCTGCGTGTATTACTGGACTTGATGCTGTCAAGCGCGAAAAATTACCGCACCTCGACGAGACCATGAAAAGCGAGGTTATTGTACACCGCCACGGTCGTGTCGGATACGATTTTGCAGTGCGACAGGTCGGCGTTAGACTTGTAGAGATAGGTGATGAAAACGGCACGACCGCCGACGAACTCGAAAACGCCATCACCGAAAAGACTGCCGCAATCTTTTACTTCGCGAATCCGAGTCGGGAACACCTCTGGGTCCCCTATGAACAAGCCATCACTATTGCCAAAAAGCACGACGTTCCGCTTATCGTTGATGCCGCCGCGCAGCTGCCACCGCCAGAAAACTTATGGCGTTTCACGCAGCTGGGCGCGGATTTGGCACTCTTTAGCGGCGGAAAAGGATTACACGGTCCACAGAGTAGTGGATTAATCGTTGGGACAAAATCGCTGATTGAAGCGATCGCTTTCAACGGACCCCCGAATCCGTTTATCGGTAGG
This sequence comes from Candidatus Poribacteria bacterium, assembly GCA_022822215.1. Classification (GTDB taxonomy): domain Bacteria; phylum Poribacteria; class WGA-4E; order WGA-4E; family WGA-3G; genus WGA-3G. Next base: position 5,941 of record JAJECD010000271.1, read on the forward strand.
GGTATGAAGGTGGGTAAAGAAGAGATGGTCGGACTGCTCGCCGCTGTGGAGTGGTACCTAAATCAGGATCACGAGCAATTACAGCAATCTTACGAAGATCAGATTACTTATTACACTGCGGTTTTCAAGGACATTCAAGGCGTTACAGTACACCGCAGTTTCCCATCTGAAGCCGGGCAACCGATGCCGCGCACGGAAATCCAATTCGATGCAGAACGACTCGGTATCACACGAGACGAAATCCTGCAGCAGCTGCAAACAGGTGATCCGGCTATTGACATCGCAGGCGCAGGCGCGAACGGTGTCCTTATCAATGGGCAAACGCTAATGCTGGAAGAAATAGAAATTATCGCTAATAGACTGAAGGAAATTTTAGGAAATAAAAAATGAAGCTCAACAACGGCATCCGTCTGACATGGCTCGGACATTCCACCTTTAAAATCGAAGCAGACGGACAAACACTCCTCATTGACCCGTGGGTGACGCACAACCCAGTGTGTCCTGATGAACTCAAGATATTTCACAGCCTTGACATTATTCTCATCACACACGGACACGCCGATCATATTAGCGATGCCGTGCCACTCGCCAAAACTTATGCCCCGACAGTCGTCTCCATCGTCGAAATCGCAGGGTGGCTCGGTAAACAAGGCGTCGAAAACACGGTTGGAATGAACAAGGGTGGGACTGTCACAGTTGGTAACATAAAGGCAACAATGGTTTCAGCAAACCATAGTAGTAGCTTCACGGAAGAAGACGGCACAACCGTCTATCTGGGTGAACCGGCTGGCTATGTGATTGAATTTGGGAACGGCTACAAAATTTATCACGCTGGAGATACCAACGTCTTCGGGGACATGCGTATCATCGGTGAACTCTACCAACCCGATCTGGCACTGCTTCCCATTGGCGACCACTTTACGATGGGACCGCGTGAAGCCGCTTATGCCGCACAACTGCTCAACGTGCCAGCGATTCTACCGATCCACTACGGCACCTTTCCAGTGTTGACGGGCACACCTGAAGAACTCCGTGAATTGACTGCATCTCAGGATGTGGAAATTATTGCGTTAGCGGTTGGGGAAACATTAGATTAGATAGGTTTCTCAAGCACTTCCCGATAGGGACTTTGCAGTCCAAACGCATAAACAGTCCTCAGCAGTTCCTGCGGGTTCCCTGTATCATAACGATCGCCAGCAACCCGATAACCGTACATACCTTCCTGTTTTATCATCTCTGTCATCGCATCCCGCAGTTGAATCTCGCCGTGCGTTAGGATTTGATGATTGTAGTTATAATCCAGAATGTCAAAAAGGAGAGGCGTAAGGAGGTCTATGCCGAAATTGCAGAGATACTGCTGTTCTGGAATGCCTTCCACACGCAGATGTTCTTGCGCGAAGTCAGCGGTCGGTTTTTCGGCAATTTGCGTCAACGTATAGAGTCGTGAAGATTTAACAGCAGGATTCCCATGAACAATCCCATTGACCGAGAGTTCACTTTCAGGGCAGAGATCAAGACTCGTGACAGACTGACCGACTGCCTCGTAGACATCCACCAGTTGTTTAGCGCAAGAGATGTCTGATTCAGAAATATAGAGATGGTCCCCAAGCAAAATTATGACCGGTTCGCCAGCGGCGAAATCTCTTGCACAATAGATAGCATGCCCAAACCCTTGGGGTTCCGCTTGTATTGCGAAATGCAACCGTTCGCCTATTTCCGTTAATCGGTCCGCCTGCGCTGCCAATTCCGCCTTTTCGCGAATCGCCTCCGCAACGGTACCAGAAAAATAGTCAGCAATCGGCGCAACCTGTTGGGGTTGCGCAACGAGACACACCTCTTCCACACCTGCCGTGAGTGCCTCCTCAATAATCATCTGAATGACCGGCTTTGCGAAACCGTCTTGAGGGATAATTGGGAAGAGTGCTTTCGGCACGGCTTTCGTTGCCGGGAAAAGGCGTGTCCCGTAGCCAGCAATGGGAATGACTGCTTTTTTAATGGCTTTCAGTTGTCGGTTTTCAGTTTTCAGTTTAAGAGCCATCTGTAACAATTCACCCCTTCTAAGCATTTTCAGTTTAAGAGGACGCAGGTTCAACAAACTCATCCCTTAACTGACCACTAATAACCATTTTTAATTTCTCAATCCTTTGAGGTAACCCCAAGTTGTTGAGAGCTTTCCAGCGGGTTCAACAGGCAATTGATCGCTTTGGGACTCAAAATTCTGCATAACCTCATCTTCATCAAGAATCCGATCGTAAATGCGGACGTTATCAATCATACCGATCAAGAATCGACCATCGTGCTCGCTACCGATACGGCGTTCATCCATCAGTTCAGGAGTCGTGCCTGAATTCCCTTCGTCAACCAACTCACCATCAACATAGAGCTTGAGTTCGTTATCTTTGGTATTGCTGGTGTAGATGATGTGATACCACGTTTCAGCCTCTGCACCTAAACGGATCTTAACCCCGTCGTTCTTATGGACTTGGATCTCGTTTCCCTCAAATTTGAAGTGAACTTTGCCAGCCGCCCACATCCACGTTGACACGATGCCTTGAATGCCGCCGAACTGACCTTCCAGTGCGTAACATTCAATACTCACATGGTCAAACTCACCCATCGCTGGGATTTCGATGTAACTATCGCCTTCAAACTCCAATGCCTCTCCAGTGCCACCGGTCGCACCTTCGACAGATTTGAGAGTGCCTTCGATTTTCGCATCTTTGCCACCGAAGATATCTTTCACAGTCTTGCCCTCTATATCTGCTTTATTGAGCGTATATATAGCGACAAGCCCGTCTGTTACAAAATCTTGCGCATCAGCGGCGTTAACATACCAAAACATGGTAAGGAGGACCCCAAGGATGCAGATTGCGCTCATATTTCTTAGACTCATTTGTCTTACTCCTTTAAATTTCAGAAATTAAGTTTCGTAACAACCTCCAATATATTTTATCCTGCATATTTTCGGTTTGTCAAGTCAATTCACCTACATGTCCCCAGATACCGGCTCCGTCAATTTACGTTCAAGCATGAGATTGTCTTCGTATACGGTTTTGATTAAATCCTCAATATCGGGTTCCTGAATCGATACGTCCACAATTCTGAATTTCCTGAGGATCGTACCAATGAGATCCGCCGCGCTAATCTCCTCTGGAGAAAACCGATACTGCACGCGAGCACCTTCCTGATACACAATGTGCGCACTGGGGATACTAACGTCTGGATAGTCCTCTGCATAATCAACACTCAAAAGCCGTTCTGTCGAAAGCAGCCGTCGAAGGGCAGTGAGTTCCCCATCAAAACGGAGACGCGCATTGTCAATGAGAATGACACGTTTGCACAACTTCTCAACATCGTCTAAATCGTGTGTTGTTAACACGACTGTAACCTGCCGTTCGGTGTTAATCCGTTGGATAAACTGGCGTATTCGTGCTTTCGCAACCACATCCAATCCAATAGTCGGCTCGTCAAGGAATAGCACATCTGGATTGTGAAGCAGCGCAGCAGCGATATCTGCACGCATTCGTTGACCGAGACTCAACTGACGGACAGGGGTACGAAAAAAATCACCAAGGTTGAGCAATTCCTCAAACGCCTCTACATTCTGGCGATACGCTGCCTCTGGAATACGATAAATACGTTGAAGTAACTCAAACGATTCCTGAACCGGTAAGTCGAACCATAGATGTGAGCGTTGCCCAAATACGACCCCAATGTGCTTAGCATTTTCCTTCCGTTGTCGATGCGGGATATAACCGTTCACCGTCACACTTCCTGATGAAGGCACTAAAATACCGGTCAACATCTTGATAGTTGTTGACTTTCCAGCACCGTTGGGTCCTAAATATCCGACCATTTCACCGCGTGCTACGGTAAAGGAGACTTTGTCCACTGCTTGGACGATACGGTGTTTGCGAGAAAAAAGGTTCACAAAACTCCCGAAAAATCCTTTGCGGTGATGATAGACTTTGAAGTCCTTGCTCAGGTCGTTAACTTCAATCATGGATACCCGTTCCACAACTTGCAAACTTTAGCCGCACTTTCAACTTGCAAACTTTTAATGCCCTGTACTCTGATAGTGCAAGACCCCCCATCTCCAGAATAGCATCGCGATACCGAGAAAGAGGAAACCCGCGAAAGGGGCTAATTGCACACCAATCGGTGAGACACCTAACGATTCAATTTTCCCGAGAAGAAAAAGTGCCGGAAAATAGTTAACACACGCCAGCGGGATAATAAAGGTGAAAAAGTGCCGAAACCACCACCGATAGATAGAAAACGGATAACTCCCCATGAAAACGCCGCCGTGCGTGAAAATATTAATGACCTCAATAGATTGGACAGTCCAGAAGCAGCTTGTTGCAGCAATGACGAAGAGACCTATGAAAAAGCAGGTTCCACTCATCAACGAAATCAACAGATATCCCACCTTGGTAAGCGACCACTGGACGCTTAATTGTGAATTGGCAATAAGTAGGACAACGAGTGCTTGTGCTATCCGCCCTAACCGACGGAGCAGAAATTCATTCGCAAAAACTTGATAGAAAGTGCCAAGAGGACGGATGAGGATTGTATCAAAATCGCCGCGCACGATATTTCTCTCAAAAGCATCAAACCCCCGCCCAATCATTTCAGCAACAGCAAAGCAGATACCAATCATGCCATAGAGGAATCCAACTTCCCATAGACTCCAACCCGCTAACTGTTTGAAACGATTAAAGAGGAGGGCAATCATGAAAAAATCGATGACAGAGATGCTTGCTTGGGCAAACAGTTCAACGATAAACGAGAGCCGGTATTCCATCTGCGATCGGATGCGGAGTTTGACGAAATGGAAATAAAGTGAAAGAGGGTGCATCTTTTTTCCGAATACCTACTAACCACCTTGTATAACCAACCGTGAAAACCCACGGTTTAACAGGACACGTCCGAACCCAATAAAAAAGAGGCACCATGCCATCTGCTTTCCTATAGCAATCCAGATTTCGATGCCCGTCAACTTGCCCAAATAGATACTGAATGGGACATCAATCAAGCCTTCAAAGGGTAGCCATCTTGCGATGTGCGCCAACCACTCGGGCCACAGTGCGATCGGCACGAGCATACCAGAAAAGAAAGTGATTACAGACGCAGCTATTCCAGAAATTCCTGTTGTATCCAGAGTCCAGAACGCTGTGCTAAAAATTGTTATCGTGATAGCAGCACTCATGAAAATAGCAAGCACCATTGAAACGGCAAACGCCAATAAAACGCTCGGTTGCTGCGGTATTGTAACCTTGAAGAAGATATTGCTGATAAGAAAGGTCGGAAGTCCGCGCATGAATAGGTAATAGTAGGCTCTACCACATTCATCCACGAACCAATATGTCTGAAAATCAACCGGTTTCGTCAGTTGGAGTGCGACGCTGCCATTTTTAATGGTGTCAGCAATTTCGCGGCCTCCCCATAACGGCATGAGCATTAGGGAGGCCTGGCAAAGAACGAAATAGGTAATAATGTCATCTATACTGAGCGGTTGTGGTTCAGTGCTGGCTTTATAGAAGGCGATATAGACAAAAACTTGCACCAGTAAAAAGAAGAAATTGGTCGTTAAACCCGCAAGGTTCGCAACCCGGTATTGCATCTGCTTCTGAAACGATTTCCTCGCGAACGCCAGATAGACATGGAATGTCAAATAGAGGGATTTCATCCGGTCGCGACACTTAAATCTGCGCCAACCGAGCCCAACGACAGCGGCACGGACCTTCGTTGTCTGACTTGACACAACAGATGCTCCTTTAATTAAAGGATTACGTAGTAATCTGTACCAATAACTGATTGCTAATCACGGCGCAATGCTTCTATTGGTGTGAGACTTGCGGCTTTATTCGCCGGATAAAGTCCGAAGAATACACCGATTAATGCCGAGACGCTAAAAGCGATCAAAGCCGCTTGGACAGAGACAACAGCGGGCCAACTTGCCTGCATAAGCCTTGAAATAACAAGACCAGAAACGGAAGCGAGGCTACTTCCGATGAAAATGCCGATAAGTCCGCCGCAAATGCTTAAAACGATGGCTTCAATTAAGAACTGAATCAGAATATCACGACGTCTCGCGCCAATCGCTTTGCGCAAACCAATCTCACGAGTGCGTTCTGTTACGGAAACTAACATGATATTCATGATACCGATACCGCCAACGAACAAGGCAACACTGGCAACACCACCGAGAAGGACTTGAATAATCCGACTGACCTTACCCACCTGTTTTATAACCTCTTTAGCAGTGAAAAATTCAAAATACTTTTCATCCCCGTGCTGTTGGCGCATCGCAACTTTGACCTCAGCAACAGCCTGTTCGACTTTTTCATAACTCTCGGCTTGCGCCCATAAGAAGATCCATCCCTTCTGTTTTCCGATAAATCGAATCTCCATTGTGGTGAGCGGAACAATCACGCGATTATCCCACCCTTCGCTCGCTATACTATCGCCTTTTTCCTCCATGACACCGATGACAGTGAACCGCTCCGTGCCGACTCTCAGTTCACGCCCAATCGGATCTTCTCTCTGAAACAGGTCTTTATGAACTTCAGAACCAATGACACAAACAGGTTCTCTCCGTTCCATGTCGCTCTGCGTGATAAATCTACCCGCTTGAATGTACCAGTTATTCACCGCTTCATAGAAGGGCGTAACGCCCCAAATATCAAGCGACTGGTTAACGTGCTTGTGCGATACGGGAAGGTTGAACTGCGACAGTGCTGTAGCTCCCTTAAGAGAAGGACAGTTTTCAAGGATAAAACCGAGGTCTTCGTATTCAATATACTCCGGATGTTTATTCTCAACGTACGAACCGTCCTCTCTACGAAACTCCCCTTTCCTGAAGCAGACGATCAGGCCGGCGCCACCGATCCGTTCCAACTCAGCGAGCATCAGATGTTCTGCACCGCCGCCGACCGAGACAACTGCGACAACGGCTGCGATACCGATAATAATTCCGAGCGTCGTTAGCACAGAGCGCAATTTGTTACGAAGTAGCGCTGCTAAGCCAACGGTAACACCTTGTGTAATTTGCATTTTTTTAACAATTGAATCTGGTCACCGTTCCACTACGTTTCACGGTGGTTACCTTCTAAGTAAACAACCTGTGTTAGATTATGACAGGTCTCTGACTTCATCTAAAATCTGCCCGAAACGAAGTGGAGGGCAGCTCAGAGGCAATCGTTAAGAGGGTTTCATGGACTCACCGCGCAAGAGAAACGCACGAATATCGTAACGTCCCGGGCGTTCGATAGGTAAATCCCCACTCTCAATCATCAAATCCAGCGGATTCGCATGCGTTCGGAGTGGTAACTGGACGACTTCATGCATCCGTGCGGATTCATAGATCGCCATAATAATTTCAACAGCAGCACGCCCATGTTTCGCCTCACCGCGGTGCTCAGGACCGCCCTCAATCCACTCAACGAGTTCAGCCGCTTGCGCAACGTGTTGGTTCCTTCCATCAGAAGGACGTTCTTCCCAGTCTGTAGCCTTATTGTTGAGAAGGCGGACGCGCCCTTCCGTTACATCTGCGATGCCGTCTGTCCCGTAAACAATACCGCCTTGATAGTTCGGTCTGCCGATTTCCTGCAGGAGCATACCGATGCAACCGTTTGAAAAGCCGACAATCCCTGCGCTCCGGTCCTCAATTTGAATACCACGCTCGTAACGTTCCGTTTTTCGTTCAACGTTACCAATAACCCATTGCGGATCCGGGTCACTAATGACATAACGCATCATATCAAAGAGGTGAGAGCAGTCATTCAATAAGCCTTGCCCCCCGTGACAAACAATCTGTCGAGGTTCGCCAATTGCCCCCTCAGCAATAAGATTTCGAGCATCTGTCCAAGCGGAATTGAACCGGCGTTGATGCCCAATCACAACCTTTACATCGTTCCGGCTCGCGACGACTAACATCTCATCACATTCCCCAAGACTTACACCCATCGGTTTCTCACAGAGTACCGCCTTCGGACCCCGCGCACACGCCGCAATTGTCATCGGCGCGTGTAGTTGATGCCACGTCGCAACACTAACAATATCAAGATTCTCCTTGTCCAGCATCTCGCGCGCATCCAAATAGCAATTTTCAGCGGACACACTATACGTGTCAGCGAACTTGTCAAGTGCCACCTGGACCGGATCAGCGAGCGCAACAATTTCTGTCTGCTCAACGCCCTGATAACCCCGAGCGTGGGCATTGGCAATACCACCACATCCGATAATTCCAACTCGATATTTAGATGCCATATTCATATTTCCTTAAAGGCTGTAGGCTATCAGCAATCGGTTGTCGGTTAAGAGCCACTTTCATAACAATATCTTCAAACGTGGACTACGCCAAAACAAAGTGAATTGTTACTGGCAGACTTCTTAACTGATAACCGATAACTGACAACTGATAACTATTAGTTACTTGTATCTTCACCGAAATGCGAGGAAACAAGGACTAAATCAAGGACATTTACCGTTCCATCACCGTTGATATCCCCTTTTAGAGACTCCCCGGATTGACCAAATTGACCAGCGACAAGCACTAAGTCTTGAACATTCACAGTCCCATCGTCGTTGACATCCCACGGTGTCGGTGGCGGTGGGGGTGACGCTATCGTCGTTGTCGTCAGTAGACTTGAACGAACCTGGTCATCTATGCCAGAAATCGCTATAACATCAATATCATAAGCCCCTGGTGAAGTTGAAGCGTTCCCCATAACACTCAGCGTAACTTCTTGCATCGCTTCCGCTTCAAGCGTTACAGCCTCCATGCTGATAGCACCGACAAGGCCGGCTTCGGTGGCAGCAGCAGATGCCGAGACTTCCAACGTGAACGTATCCGTCATATTGCCCTGGTTCGTCAATTGAAATGTATAGGTCACACCTGTCTCAGCGTCCATCGTCGTTTGCGCAACATCTCCAGTAAAATTGATACCGACGACGACAGGCACTGGCGGTGTTGATTCCGCCTGTGTTGTGTAGATATAGTCGCCTCCCCCGATGTGCACAAAATCGCCATTCGCAGCATTACCCGCAGCATAAAAGGTAATGGGCCCAATATCAGCGTCAGGGGCAGTCCATTTAAATTCCCAACTGTGCGCATCCTTTGTGCCTGCAGCAGTCCCGGTTGCTGTTTGCTTAATATATTGCTTCCCACTTGTCTCCGATAGCTGCGTATTTGCTGCGCTATCTATTTCAAAGGAACCTGCCCGTGCACCGTCAGCGTCCAGTGCCGTCATCTCAAATCCCCAACGACTTTGCCCGGCACGCGATAAATTGACGACAATCGTATATACCTCGTTGGGGACATAGGTTTCCGGAATTGTTAGCATCAGCGAACCACCTGTGGCGTTGAGATCATTTCCAGTATGACAACCTGCATTTGCACAAGTACCTTCATTAGGTGCCCCAGTTTTCTCGTCCAGTGGACCGAAAGAGTTAGCAAATAGACTCCTATTGCTCGAAACAAGAAACAGCAGAAGCAGTCCCCAAACAGGTAAGATATTTTTCAGATAACTCAAAAAACTTCTCCTTTATCTATACATCAAAAAACGCCCCAACACCGACTGCTAATCGGCGTTGATTCGCGGTTAGCTAACCCGGCAGATTGGGGCGTTTTATTTTTTCTGGTTATGAGTTGTCAGTCTTCGACTGATAACCGACAACTGATAACTGACAACCATTTACTTCAGGATAACCATGCGTCGGGTTGCGGCAAAGTCTGATGTCTGCAATGTGTAGAAGTAGATACCACTCGCGACACGTTCGCCGACAGCATTTCTGCCATCCCAA
>JAJECD010000173.1 GCA_022822215.1 Candidatus Poribacteria bacterium
TCAGGAGTGGCAACCGATAACAAATCGGAATGAATGCTAAAAAAATATGGATCCACACATGACGGCTGCTGCGATTCAAACCTACTTGACCCCTGAAGAATATCTCACTTTTGAGCGGAAGGCGACTACCAAGAGTGAGTATCTGCGCGGACAAATCATCGCAATGTCCGGTGCCAGTTTCGCACATAATTTCATCACAGCAGATATAGTAACGCATCTCAACATTCAATTAATGGGAGGAGAGTGTCAAGTTGCTGCAAGTGATATGCGGGTAAAGGCTGCCCAGACAGCATCCTATTTTTATCCTGATGTTGTCGTTATTTGCGGTGAGCCGCGCGCTGAGGATGATAATTTTGATATTCTCCTGAATCCAACGCTGATAGTAGAAGTGCTCTCCCCTTCAACCGAGGCTTACGATAGAGGCGAGAAATTTGAGCATTATCAGCAAATTGCTTCCTTAAAAGAGTATATTCTCATTTCCCAAGACAAGGTTCACGTTGAACAGTATCGTCGGCAAGGGGAACAGTGGCTGCTCACTGAATTTCGGGAGATTGAGGAAGTCCTATCGCTGCTTTCTATAGGGTGTGAACTCCGTTTGCAAGATGTCTACAGACGCGTCAAATTTGCTTCTGGTTAATTTCTTATGAGTGGAGGTGAATCGTGATGTGGAAAGACCCTATCGTTGAAGAAACTCGGAGAATGAAGGATGAATATGCCTCAAAATTTAACTACGATTTGCAGGCAATCTATCACGATTTAAAAGAATTGGAAAAGCAATTATCGGAAGATAGAATTATCCGGACACAACCAACGATTGAGACTCCGTTGCAGGCACAGAACGCGCACGAATCGCGCATAAAGCAGCCCTGAGTGAAGGACCTAAAAGTGCTGTTTACAAAACCGAGAATGGCTTGCAAGATATATTAAAATCCTTTATAATACAAAGAAGAATGTTTCGCTAAAAAGTTGTTTTCCGAATTTTTGCCTTAGATTGTAAGCATAAATTGCTACCAAGTCCTCGATTGCGTCCTTGTGTATTAGGTCTACAAATGGCGCGTTGCAAGGTGAACTTTATAGATTTCTAATATCGTGATGCGAATCTCACCTACCGAATTCTTTAAAATAAATAAAAACTAAACAGGATAAAAAATGCACGACGTTTTTGAAACCCTAAATGAACGAGGTTTTGTTAAACAGATTACGAATGCAGAACAGGTTGCACACCTGCTATCTGAAGGACAGGTTACTTACTATGTCGGCTTTGATGCGACAGCGACGAGTCTGCATGTTGGGAGTCTCGTTCCCATAATGGCGATGGCACATCTGCAGCGCGCAGGGCACACACCGATCGCTATCATCGGTGGTGGTACAACCATGATTGGCGACCCGACTGACAAGACCGATGCGCGTCCGATGTTGTCGCAGGAAGAAATTGCAGCCAACGGTAAAGGGATTCTCGCGCAGTTGCAACGCTACTTAAATCTGGATAATGGGATGGCGAATGCCAGTAACGCGCAAGCTACCTCAAAAGTAGGCAAGTTCCTCAATAACGCAGATTGGTTGCTTTCTATCAATTACATCGAGTTTCTACGGGACATCGGTAAGCACTTCCGAGTCAATGAGATGATTCGAGCGGAGGGGTATCGGCAACGACTTGAGCGGGAACTCGGACTCTCTTTTCTTGAATTTAACTATCAACTTCTCCAGGCGTACGATTATTTGTGTCTTTTTCGGGAGTATGGATGCCGCCTCCAACTCGGGGGAGACGACCAGTGGGGCAATATCCTCGCCGGTGTCGATCTCGTCCGCCGGATTGAGGGTGCGCGCGTACACGGACTCACTTTTCCATTGTTGACTACAGCAAGCGGCGCGAAAATGGGAAAAACTGCAGGCGGTGCCGTTTGGCTCGACGCTGAACGGACATCCCCTTATGAGTTTTATCAATATTGGATCAACACGGATGATCGCGATGTCTCTCGCTTCCTCGCATATTTCACCTTTCTTCCAATGGACGAAATCCGACGACTTGGAAGTTTAGAAGATGCGGCGATTCGCGAAGCAAAGGAGGTCCTCGCTTATGAAACCACACGACTTGCCCACGGAACAGCAGAAGCAGACAAAGCACAAGCCGCCTCGCGTGCTGCGTTTGGGGGTGGTAATCTTGATGAGGTCGCAATGCCGATGTCGGTGATTGATACCAATCGACTTGAAAGTGGTATTCCGATCATGGAATTGTTTCATGAAGTTGGGTTAGCGAATTCGCGCAGCGAAGCGCGGCGGCTTGTTCAGCAAGGCGGCGCGTATATCAATGAAAAACAGTATCGTGCTATAGATACGGTGGTCGATACCGAGCTACTTGACGAAAATGCATTGCTGCTCCGTGCTGGGAAAAAACGTTATCATCGCATTCTTATTGAAGAAAATTAATTATAACTTTAATGAGGAATATTTATAGGTATACATACATGTGCTTCCAAGCGCACGTTATCATAAATGGGTTTGTTGATGTGTTTTTGAACACATTAATAGCCAAAGAGAGGTAGATATGGCAGTCGATAATTCCAAAGGAGTTGAAGAAGGGGCAACTTCTCCGAAGCATTCTAACGAGGGCGATCGGACGGGACTCACGTTCACACCGCATTTTACGACCCCTGGCGTTCACCCCTACGATGTATTAGAGTGGGAACGCCGCGACGCGGTCATTTACAATGAAAAGGGCGATGTTATCTTTAAACAGGAGCAGGTCGAAGTCCCAGCGGGTTGGACCCAACTCGCGACAGACATCGCCGCCTCAAAATACTTCCGAAAAGCGGGTGTCCCCGGTATGGAAGCCGAGGATAGCGTCCGTCAGCTCGTCACCCGGGTCGCACGGACTCTCCGCCGCGCAGGTGAAGAATTGGGGGGGTATTTTGCGAGTCCTGAGGATGCACAGACCTTTGAGATGGAACTGACACATATCCTCGTTACACAACGCGGTGCTTTCAACTCGCCGGTCTGGTTTAATTGCGGTTTGTGGCACGAATATAATATCGAAGGCGGCGGTGGAAATTACTATTGGGACCGCGACGCGAAGAAAGTTGAAACCACTACCAATGCGTACGAACACCCACAAAATTCTGCCTGTTTTATCCAAAGCGTTGACGATTCTCTGGATTCCATGTTGGAGCTCCAGAAATCTGAGGTACGCCTCTTTAAATACGGCAGCGGCACAGGTTCTAATTTTAGCCGCGTCCGTGCTAAGGGTGAACTCCTCTCCGGTGGTGGTGAGAGCTCGGGGGTACTCTCTTTCCTTGAAGGCTTTGACCGGTGGGCAGGCAGCATTAAGTCTGGCGGTACGACCAGACGCGCAGCCAAAATGGTTATCCTCGACATGGATCATCCGGAGATTGTTGACTACATTGACTGGAAGTCAAGGGAAGAGGATAAAGCAAAAGCACTTATTGCTGCTGGGTATCCTGCTGACTTCAATGGTGAAGCATATAGCACTATCAGTGGACAGAATAGCAACAACTCTGTACGGATTCCTGATGACTTCATGAACGCTTATCTGCAGGGCGACTCATGGAAAACGACCTATCGGACAAGTGGTGAAGTCGCCGAAGAATATGATGCCAGAACGCTCATGGAAAAAATTGCATACGCAGCATGGGCGTGTGCCGACCCAGGCGTTCAATTTGATAGCACGATTCAGAAGTGGCATACTTGCAAAAATACGGATAGAATTAATGCAAGCAATCCCTGTAGTGAATACCTCTTCTTAGACGATTCTGCTTGCAACCTTGCCAGCATTAACCTCGCTAAGTTCTTGGGAGATGATGACAGCTTTGACATTGACGGTTTCCGCGCGACGGTTCGTGTGTTCATCACTGCCATGGAAATTATAGTCGGTTTCTCTTCCTATCCGACCGCAAGAATAGCACAACGTTCCCACGAGTATCGACCCCTCGGACTCGGTTACGCTAATTTGGGTGCCATGTTGATGCGCCTTGGGATCCCTTACGATAGTGCCCAGGCATGTGCTTATGCTGGTGCTATTACTGCTATCCTCAGCGGACACGGTTACCAGACAAGTGCAGAGATCGCTAAAAGCATCGGGACTTTTGATGGCTATTCCAAGAATCGAGATTCGATGTTAGGCGTTATGCAGCTCCACCGCGATGCGGCTTACAGCATTGATACCGCCGCGTGTCCACCAGATCTTTTGGACGCAGCACAAGTCGATTGGGATGTCTGTCTTGAAAAGGGTGAGCAGTGGGGTTATCGGAACTCACAGATTAGTGTTATCGCGCCTACAGGTACTATCTCTTTCCTCATGGATTGTGACACAACTGGTATTGAGCCGGAGTTCGCTCTCGTTAAGTTCAAGAAACTCGCAGGCGGCGGATACATGAAGATTGTTAACCAGAGCGTCCGCGATGCCTTACATAACCTCGGCTATACATTACAGCAGACCGAAACGATCATTACCTATCTTGTTGGAACGGGTACCTTTGACGGAACGCCTCATATCAATCCAGAGACGCTCAAACAGAAGGGATTCACGCAAGAGGATATCGCTCGCGTCGCGGAGACGTTACCGAGCGCGTTTGACTTAAATCTCGCCTTTGCGCCTGGATTCCTCGGTGAAGAGTGCCTTCGACGGTTAGGTATAACCGAGGCAGACACCGCGGATCCGAGTTTCAATCTTCTCTCTACACTCGGATTTAGTGAAGATGAAATTGTTACCGCTGAAGAAGTCATCTGCGGCACTGGAACGGTTGAGGGCGCGCCGCACCTCTCACCGACACACTATCCTGTTTTCGATTGTGCTGTCCAATGTGGTAAGCACGGAACCCGGTACATAAACCACATGGGACCCTTGAAAATGATGGCGGCTGTCCAGCCCTTTATCTCCGGGGCAATTTCTAAAACTGTTAATGTGCCACATGATGCAACAGTAGATGACATCAAAACGCTATATGTGGAAGCCTGGCGACGCGGTGTGAAATGTCTTGCCGTCTATCGCGACGGTAGCAAAGGCAGTCAACCCCTCTCGACCCGAAGCCAACAGGATTCGGAAAGTGAGGGAACAGATGTGACCCTATCAGATGCTGAACAACCCGCTGCCCATCCGGTCAGGCGACGTTTGCCGGACGAGCGACGCGCCATCGCACACAAATTCAGCATTGGTGGGCATGAAGGCTACATCCACGTCGGGCTTTATGAAGATGGAAGCCCTGGGGAAGTCTTCCTCCGTATGAATAAGGAAGGCTCCGTCATTTCGGGATTGATGGACTCCGTGGCAATCCTCACTTCTGTCGCTTTACAGTACGGCGTTCCCTTAGAATCGCTGGTCAATAAATTCAGCCATGTCCGGTTTGAACCCTCTGGTTTCACATCTAATGCTGAGATCCCAATGGCGAAATCCATTATGGACTATGTCTTCCGATGGCTTGGCACTAAATTTCTCTCTGAGGAGCCCCAAAGGAATCAGGAGGTCTTGGACTTTGACGAGCAGATGGTACCGCCTGAAGAACTTCATCCCTTCGGACATGGAAGCAACGGTGAAACGGATTCTTGGTTGGAGCGTGAGAAACAGGTTGTTCTCCAACATGCAGATGCCCCGCCGTGCCTTGAATGCGGTGCACTTATGATGAGAAGCGGTGTCTGCTATCGTTGTGCCAATTGCGGTACGACGAGTGGTTGCTCCTAATTTCTTGTTACAATAAACTGGAGGCGCGGTTAAAAACCGCGCCTCTTTTTTTCGCTTATTGCTGTCCGATTTCCTTGTTTTTAAGTGGATAGATAGGATATAATAGACAGGCTTGAGTTGAGTAGATGATCGCGTTCCGAATGTAACTTACAATCGGGATGAGGAAAGTCCGGACTCCGTAGGGCAGGATGCTGGGTAACCCCCAGGAGCGGCGACGCTATGGAAAGTGCAACAGAGAGTAGACTACAACGCCTACTTTTAAAGTTAGGCGTTGTACAGGTGAAACGGTGCGGTAAAAGCGCACCAGTCCATAAGGTGACTTATGGTGCTTGGTAAACCCCATCTGGAGCAAGGTAAATGTGGGATTTATAGAGGCGTGCCCGCCTCGTCCCCAGGTAACCGCTTGAGGTGGATGGCAACATCCATCCCAGATGAATGATCATCACATACAGAATCCGGCTTATTCTCAACTCAAGCTTTTTTAACGATTGTGTCTGGGCGGTGTTTCCGTTGTCAACACCGATCTAAAATTAATAAAATCCCTTCTTTAGGGTTATGAATGGTTTTTACCATTTAGAACCTGACGATTATGCCTGGGTGGTGTTTCCGTTGTCAACACCGAAAAAACCGCCACCCCCAGGGGTCTCTATCCGAATGATATCGCCTTCGCGTACGGCTCTGGACATCTTACCCGCTAACGGGTGTTCTTCTCCATTGGAGATGAGCACATTCCGTCCCGGTTCCCCCGGTTCGCCACCTTGTAAGCCGTAGGGACCGCGTGTCCGTCGTTCCGAAAGGATCGTGGCCTCCGCTGCTGTTAGTATCCGTAATGCTCGAACAACACCGGCACCGCCGCGAAATTTACCTTTACCCCCTGTTCCGCGACGGATTGCATATTCTACGACTTGCATCGGATAATTCGTCTCGATCGCTTCTATAGGTGTATTCATCGTATTCGTCATGTGCGTATGAATCGCATCAATTCCGTCGCCGTTCGGACGGGCACCCATGCCACCCGCAATTGTTTCGTAGTAGGTAAATTCCTTTCCACGTGAAGGGTCATATCCGCCTATTGTGAGATTGTTCATCGTACCGGAACTCGCCGCAGGAATCTCGTCCGGACAGGCTTGTGACAACGCACCAAGTAGGACGTCAACAATACGCTGTGATGTTTCGACGTTTCCACCCGCAACCGCTGCTGGAAATGTTGCGTTCACAACGCTGCCTTCTGGTGCAATGACCTGAATCGGTGCTAAACATCCTGCATTCGCAGGCACATCCGCACCTGCAAGGCACCGAAAGGTGTAAAAGACCGCCGAGAGGGTGATAGCGTAAATGGCATTGACAGAGCCTCGTACTTGCGGCGCAGTCCCCGTAAAGTCGACGACTGCCGTATCACCTTTAATTTCGATCGCGACGCGGATTTCGATCAGTTCATCAGTGATGCCGTCGTTATCCAGGACATCGGCGTATACGTAGCGTCCATCGGGAATTTCCCGTAAACGCGCACGCACCATGCGACTCGCATACCTACGCAATTCTTCCATATAGGCAGCAATCTCTGCTGTCCCATACTTCGTTACCATCTCCTGTAAACGGCGTTCACCGACGCGATTCGCAGCCACTTGTGCCTCTATGTCGCCACGACGCTCTTCTGGGGTGCGTACGTTAGCGAGTATGAGTTCCCAGAGATCCGTGTCTAACGCACCGCCTCGGACGAGTTTGACAGGTGGAATACGGATGCCTTCCTGAATAACACTCGTTGCAATCGGCATTGAACCAGGGCTCATACCACCAACATCTGCGTGATGTGCCCGGTTGGCGACAAAAAATACCGGTCGGTGCTTTCCTTGCTTTTCTTTTTTGTCTGACCCACTCCGCGAGAAAGTGCCGAAGACAGGCGCGACCAGTGTAATGTCCGGCAGGTGCGTGCCGCCGCGATATGGATCATTGAGCGCAATCATATCGCCTGGTACCATCTCGGTATGGGCAATCGCAGCGAGCACCGACAACGGCATAGAACCGAGATGCACTGGAATGTGTGCGGCTTGTGCTACCATTTTGCCGGTGTCGTCAAACACAGCACAAGAAAAATCAAGACGTTCTTTAATGTTAGGGGAAAATGCTGTGCGTCGGAGCGTTACGCCCATCTCCTCCGCAACTGAGGTTAGCATGTTTTTGTAAAGTTCTAATTTGATAGGATCCATGTTTATGACTTGTCGTTGTTATGTGAGTTTGTAGATAAGGTTGATGTTTAGAAGTCAGTTGCAATTTTAACACCTTTTCTTGTAATATACAAGCAACAAAGGACGATTTAGGAGAAGATTAGATGAAAAAAGTTAATATTGCACTCATCGGTGCTGGTGGTATGGCAAATGGCGTTCACTACCCCTCTCTCAGCGAGTGTGAGGATGTGAATCTTGTTGGATTGTGCGATTTGGTACCGTCAAAACTTCAGGCGACAGCGGAACGCTTTGAGATTGAACAGACATTCACCGACTATAAGCAGATGCTGGAAAAGACGAGTCCCGATGCAGTTTATGTCCTCATGCCCCCTCAGCACTTGTTTCCGCTTGTTATTCATTGTCTTTCCCAACAACACCATGTCTTTATAGAAAAACCGCCCGGTGTTACACTCCATCAGACGAAGGAGATGGCGCGCGCCGCCGAGAAAAATGGATGCAAGACAATGGTAGGCTTCAATCGCCGTTTTATTCCGCTTTTGCAACGGATTAAAATGATAGTTGAAGAACGCGGTCCGATTATTCAAGGGATGTCGACTTTTCATAAGAACACCCCAGGGGCACTCTATTACGATGGTGTCATAGATGTTTTGACCTGTGACGCAATTCATGCTGTTGACGCCCTTCGATGGATCGGGGGCGGCGAGGTGAAAGCCGTCGCAAGCGACATCAACAGTTTCTATGCCGAGCGCGAAAACAGTTTCAACGCAATCGTTAAATTTACGAGCGGTGCCTCTGGTTATCTTTGCACCAATTGGGCAGTTGGCGGACGCATTCATATATTTGAGATGCACGCCCGGGAAATTTCTGCTTATATCAATCCGGATGCCGGTGGACGCGCCGTGCTTCACACACCCGAAGGTATAACGGAAATCACGCCTGAGGATGCCGCGGGTTCTGACGCAACACATAGGGTTTACGGGTTTTATGGAGAGAGTCGGCACTTTGTGGATGCTATTCTGCAAGACCGACAGCCCGACACCTGCTTCGCGGATGCAGTCAAAACAATGGAGCTTGTGTCGGCTATCTATCAAAATCGGATAGACCCCTAATGGTTTGTCATGTCAAAGTTGATGGGGGCAAAGGTCGCGAGCACAGCTCGCTCCTACAGGTAGAGGTTTGGAAAAATAAATTGGCATGTTTCTTGCTACGCTTTAAGACAACGATCGTATTGAGACGAAGCTTATGGATACGCAGCATATACCTGTTTTACCTGACAAGGTGATTGAGTTTCTCAAACCGAAAGCCGCCGGTATTTATGTAGATGGCACTGTTGGATTAGGTGGACATAGTTCCGCTATCCTGAACGCCTCTGCACCCAATGGGCGTGTCATCGGAATTGATTTGGATCCTGAAGCCCTTGTTATTGCTAAGGAGAGGTTACGCGCCTTCGGCGACCGGTGCTGTCTCATTAACGGTAACTTCGCAGAAATGTCTGTTTTGCTTGAGGAATACTCAATTTGTGCTGTAGATGGTGTCCTGCTTGACTTAGGGGTGTCATCGCTACAACTTGATACACCAGACCGCGGATTTAGTTTTAACCATACCGGTCCATTGGATATGCGTATGCGGACAGGACGCAAATTAGATGACAATCAAGAAGTTACCCCTACAGCGATGCAGGTAATCAATAACAGTCCAAGGGACACCTTGGTTCATATTTTCAAGCGATATGGTGAGGAAAGGTTCGCGAGACGCATTGCTAACCGCATTGTTAAGGCGCGGGAGCAGATGCCTATAACGACAACGACGCATTTCGCAGAAATTGTCAAAAGTGCCGTTCCTCAAAAGACATCCAAGATCCATCCGGCAACCCGTGTGTTTCAAGCACTACGGATTCATGTTAATAGAGAGTTGGAAAATCTGGAAGCCGGTTTAGATGTCGCCATCTCACTTTTGAAGCCTGGTGGGCATCTCTGTGTTATTGCTTTTCATTCGCTTGAGGATAGGATCGTCAAACGGCGGTTTCAAACATGCGCGACCGCCTGTATTTGTCCGCCCAAAATCCCGGTCTGTATTTGTGACCATGAACCATCTCTGCAGATTTTGACAAAACGTCCTATTGTGCCAGATGTGTCTGCAGTAGGGCATAATCCGCGAGCGAGGAGTGCGAAATTGCGGGCAGCGCGTAAATTATAATCTAAGGTTTTCAATAAGAGCGGGACCCGTTAGCATAATTGAGAAAAATGTACCTTAAATATGAAATTCAACGTTAAATAGATAGGGGGTTATCGCC
>JAJECD010000144.1 GCA_022822215.1 Candidatus Poribacteria bacterium
TATTACAACCGAGGAATTCTGAAATCTGAATTGAAAGACTATGAAGGAGCAATTAACGATTTTAATGAAGCAATTATATTAAAACCTAATCATGTTGAAGCCTACAATAACCTCGGCATAGCAAAGTCGAAACTTAATCTATATGAATCTGCAATTGACGATTTTGATAAAGTGATCAGGTTGCATCCAAACCATGCTAACGGCTACTACAATAAAGGACTGAGCAATAATAAAATCGGTAACCACCAAGATGCAATTGACGATTTTAATAGCGTAATTAATTTAAATCCGAACGACACCGAGGCCTACTATAATAGGGGATATACAAATTACCAACTTGGTAACCACCGAACAGCGATCATTGACTTTGGCAAAACAATTGAGTTGGATCCAAGTAATTTCGCAGCATACTACTATAGAGGGACTGCCAAACTATTACTTGATAACTACCAAATTTCGATTGACGATTTTGATAAAGTAATTGAGTTGAAACCAGATATTGCCGAATCTTATTACTGCAGGGGAGTTGCCAAAAAGCGGATCGGTAATTTTCAAGAGGCGATCACTGATTTTAATAAAGCAATTGAATTAGGAATCAACTCCGCTGAAGTTTATCTCAATCGTGCGGACGCTAAGGGAGAGTCAGGACAATACAATGAAGCTCTAGCAGACTACACTGAAGCCGTTCGCATAAAGCCTGATTATGTAGAAGCATACTACAATCGTGGCAATTTACAACAAAAACATGGACAATACAATGATGCCTTAGCTGATTATACCGAAGCTATTCGTATAAAACCCAATTTCGCCGCAGCATATAACAATCGGGGGAGTCTAAAACGAGAACTCGGGCAGTATGATGCTGCACTTGTTGATTATACCGAGGCGATTCGCATAAAACCTGATTATGCAATAACTTACTACAATAGAGCGTTTTTGAGAACTCTGTGCGAAGAATTCAACAACGCTATTTCTGACTACACCGAGGCGATTCGCATAAAACCTGATTATGCAGAAGCTTATGCTAACAGAGGCATAGCAAAAGCCTATTTGGGCAGGATTAACGAAGCAAAATCGGATTTCCAAACCGCTTTGGAACTGGCAGAACAGCAGGAGAACGAGAACCTCATAACATTTATTGAAGAAAAGATGCATCAATTCGATATAGCAGCTCTAAAACAGAATAACAAGAAACCGCGGCGCGGCGGACAGTGGAAGGGAAAAGTGAAAATAGCCAAGGACTTCAACGAACTTCCCGAATCCTTTATGGCATTCTTTGACGGGGAGAACGAATGAACCTGCTATTAGACACTTGTGTTCTGCTATGGTGGCTTGACGACCCCGGTTTGTTATCCGAACAAGCATCAACAGCCATAAAAGATGCAGATAATCAAATTACTGTCAGCGTCGTTTCAGCATGGGAGATTGCCATCAAAAAAGCACTGGGGAAACTATCATCCCCTGACAATCTTAAGGAGGTAATAGCAGACGCAGAATTCGAGTTGATGCCAATTGATTATGAGCATGCCTGGCAAGTAAAAGACTTACCACCCCACCATCGTGATCCATTCGATAGATTATTAGTATCTCAAGCCACAATTGAAGAACTGACTCTCGTTACCCGTGATTCGTGGTTGAATGCATATAATGTCCCTATCCTTGAAGCATAATAAATCTCTATTCTGCTTCTTTTTCCCAAAAAATTTGACGAATTCACTGTCTGCCAAACAGTCAACTATTTTGACCCGGGAGGAGATCATCATGAAATTTGCTACTGATAAAACGGCCACAGACGAATATACAGAAAACGAGCAAATGGATAAGGCTTTTGAAAAAATTCTTGAGATAGCCTTTGATGCTGGACTTCTCGTTTTCATGACAGACGAAGGCAATTCCTACACACAGAGAGTTTTAATTGAACGTCCTGTTATAGTAAAATCCGAAAATAAGTTTACACTTGTAGCATAGGCTGTTAGCCTGTGCCTCCGTAGGGGCTGGGTCCCCCAGCCCTATGCCCACCGAATGTGCAATTAATTATGGGATCCACTATAAAGACGAAAGTGAAGACCTATTAGATGATTAGCAAAAAACAAGGGCTATTTATGGTGAATTTGAAAAATAAATAAACATATAGGTGTGGTTGGGAATACACGGCGCATTTAGGCGAATACGCCGCAAAACCGCACCTACCTTACGAGTGGTAGGCGAGGTCTCCTAATCTCGCCGATGCAGAGCGTATATGTAATTCTAAGACCTATCATAGTTTTACATATTCACTTTATGTAGGTGGATGTCTCTCCACTGTAGGAGCGAGCTTTGCTCGCGATATTCCCTAAAACTTACGTCCACGAAAACCCAGATCGGAACCGAAAACCAAATCGTCCTGCTCCATAACCCATTTTAACTTGACATAAGTTAGTAAAAAGAGTATAATATAGCATAAGATTTTTCAAAGAGGGGAATATTATATCAAGATACAAAACACTGGCGGGAAAACCGACACAACATTTTCAGCCGTTACATAAGTTTCTTACGAACTGCTAACCGCTAATAGCCAATAGCGAAAAAAATGTTCCATTTTCCGCCAAATTATTTTTTTCACAAAAAGAAAATCGAGAACGAAACATCAACGAACCCTTATCGTGACTGGGTTCTCTAACGTTACAGCTGCACACAAAATGTTACACCAGTGTAACTTTTTTAACGTAAATATACCGTTAAGTTAAAACTATATTCACAAAAATATCACAATCCGGTTAATCTTCTAATTTTACAAATCCTGATGCTGACAACCGAAAACCGACTGCTAACTACCGATAGCCAAATTTCACAGTAACCTTCACAGTAACCCGCGCTTAAAACGCCTCAAAACCCAGTCACCATCTATGTTTACACCCGATTTACAAATTTCACACTTTCCCATTTAACTGTGAAAACTGTGAAACTTTGACACCCATAACCTAATCCCGCTGACCCCTAAAAAACCAAATATGCTAACAAATAGAAAGATTCTTACCGAGAAACCTCTTAACTTATAACCCATAACCCACAACCCATTAATAAATTCCCATTTTTCTCCAGACGTGGTATGCTAAAGAAAACTCTCAATTCACAAGGTAAAATAGCTTATGAATTTTCCGACGCTGTCAGAGTCAAAACGCTTGGAGATGCTCCAACCCCCGACAGGACGGGTGCGGATGGTGCTTGACACTGACACCTATAACGAAATTGACGATCAGTTTGCAGTCGTTCACGCGCTGCTCTCACCCGAACACCTCGACGTTGAGGCACTCTACGCCGTCCCTTTCCATAACAATCGCTCAGAAAGTCCCGAAGATGGTATGGAGAAAAGTTATGACGAAATCATACGGCTTTTAGATTTTCTGAATGTGCCTACCGATGGATTCGTCTATCGCGGCTCCAGAGCGTTTCTCCCCGACAAAGAGACACCCGTACCAAGCGATGCAGCGACTGACTTGATTGAACGGGCAATGGCGAGTACAGACGAACCGCTTTACGTCGTCGCTGTAGGCGCGATAACAAATGTCGCCTCTGCGATCCTCATAGAACCCGAAATCATTAAACGAATTGTCGTTATCTGGCTTGGTGGAAACCCGTTGTACTGGCCCCACACCCGTGAGTTCAACCTCATGCAGGACCTCGTTAGTGCACAAGTCGTTTTAGATTGCGGCGTACCATTCGTTTGGCTTCCGGCGCGCGGCGTTGTCTCACATTTGCACACAACGGTCGCAGAGATGGAACGCTATGTGCAAGGAAGGGGTAAAATCGGAGATTACCTCGTCGAGATATTTAAAGACTATTCAAACGATCACTACGCTTGGTCAAAAGTGATCTGGGATATATCTGCAACGGCATACCTCGTCAATCCATCGTGGGTGCCGACAGAAATCGTCCACAGTCCCATCTTGACAGAAACAGCGACATGGAGTTTTGATAACAGCCGACACCTTATGCGCGTTGCATCGAGCGTCAATCGGGATGCAATTTTCCGGGATCTGTTTGAGAAATTGCAGGAACACACCGACTGAAGTGAAGATTTTGGAGAGGATTCGGTGCGGTGTTTTTGCTTGGGTGTTTCTTTGGAATTCCCCAAGAAACCGCACCTACCAGACAGGGACCTACGGGATTCGGTTAGCCTTATGGATGGGGAACACTCCAATCGTCGGCGTAAATCATTTCAAGTTGATCGTGGGGTTTGAAGTAATCGGTTGGATGATAGTTCTCCCCCATATCGCCGAATAATCTACGACGGCGCGGTGTCATCCTTGCAAGTACATCGGCGGGCAGTTTGTCATAATCGTAAGGACGGCTCCACATCTGCCCATAACGGAAGGTGACGCTTTTGCGGATACGGTCAGTCTGATTCGGTCCGACCCCGTGCCACATCGCCCAAGGAAAGATGACGGCATCCCCGGCTTCCGCGAGGACTTGAATCGCCCCCTCAGGATATTCGCCTTTCTTAAATCTATTTTCAGGGAACGGGACCTTATGACTTCCCGGTACACACATGAAATTCCCTTGGTTGGGTTCAGTCAAATCGGTTAAGAAAAACTGGATTTTAAATTGCAGTGGCAAACTGTCTTCATGCGGATGAATCCGTTGCAGCGAGGGTCCGGCATCGGTATGAAACCCCATCAAAGCATCTACATCTGGGTGTCGAACGTAAATCTGCGTTCCCATAATCTGGAGATAAGGACCCATCAACGAGAGGATTGTCCCGAAGGTACGTGGATGGTCAGTGAGTGGGTCAAGGGCATCCGTCCGTTCAATTGCACGGATAATTGTATAAGCCCCTTTTCCGAACCGATTATTGCCTTGTAGGTTCGGGGTCTCCTGGACGTAGGTTTCAATCACAGAATCTACAGCTGCCAACAGCGTTTGAATCTCTTCAGGGGAAAGGACGTTTTTAATAATCAGGAACCCTTCTTTCTGCCACTCTTTTTGTTGGACATCCGTCAAATATGGAGATAGCATAGTGTCGCTCCTTTTCATGGAATGGAAAGAATTATATACCAAATATTGCGAGTCCGCCAACTTAAGAAGATTATAGGCGATTTACGATGCTGCGTCAATCCTATTTTGCTACAAACGCTCAACGTTCTTGCTGGATTTGCGTCCAATATAACGTGAGTTTGATAAAAATATGAACAATTTCACAACAATTCTTAACACCATCCGCCGTCCGTTCCAACAAGAACGCCGAAAAGGGTGTCGCGACGATGTCGTTGTCAATGGGTTAGGGAGCTACGTCCAGTTATGGGTAAAAAATGGAGATGCCCTTGGCTTATCCGGAAGTGAAAAAGAGGTACTGCACGACTTAGCCCATCTCTTTCAAAATTACGCAGCCGCCTCGCCGCCTGAACGACAACGCACACTTGAAGAAGCAACAAAACGTATTGATGCAGCACTCGGACACAAGCGACAAACCCGTTCGGGATTGGAAACCCCTCTCCCCAGCAGAACTACCGTAAAGACGGAAGCGCCGCAAACCCCTCCCACAAGCAGAAAAAACGCACAAACAGCGTCGCTGCCGCTCTTTCAAGAGAAAGTAAATCGCTCGAACAGCGCGCCTTCCAAGCAGGAACCGACAACTGAACGTCCAACGCAGCGCACACCCAAAAAGACGTTACCCCTCTTCCAAGACGCGGAGGTGTCCTCTGCACCAACAAAAAGCACCTCTACAGAAAAACCGTCAGCCTCCGTGCCAATCTCAGATATTCCCGTTTCGACAGACCTGAGCTCGCTCGATTTCTTATCCGAATCGCTCCAGTATCTCAAAGGAATCGGTCCGCGGCGCGCGGCAATGCTTCTGTCAGAACTCAATCTCCGAACCGTTGGCGAACTACTGGCATACTATCCGCGCGATTATATCGACCGCTCCAAAACAGTCGAGATTTATAGGGTCGGAAGAACTGAAGATGACGAACCGGAGACGATTCAAGGGAAGGTCGTTAACCACACATCGTCTCCGACAGCGAAGGGAAAACGGATCGGTAAAATCTCGATTTACGACGGGACAGGTGTAGCCGTCCTCGTTAATTTCGGTCGACGTATCGGTGTTATGAAACGCCTGCTGCCGGTGGATACGGAAGTCGTTGTCAGTGCGAAATTCTCGCGGCGCTACAACGAAATCCAAGCGACCGATTATGAGTTTGAACTATTTGAGGAAGACAACTTAATCCATACGAAACGGATTGTGCCGAAATACCCGCTCACAGCAAAACTCACGGCGAAAATGCTCCGGACGTGGATGCGAACTGCGCTTGATGAATACGGGGAACAGATTCCTGAGATCCTCCCGCTCGAACTCCGCAAACGACAAGGCTTAATCGACAGACAACTCGCTATCAATGAGATTCATTTCCCAACCTCAGAGGCGCATCAAGAAGCCGCACAAAAACGGCTCGCTTTTGAAGAATTTTTCCTCCTGAGTGCCGGAATGGAGATGAAAAAAGAGCGTAAGACCTTGGAGGCGGGCATCGCGTTTCGGGTTGGAATGGGTTCAGGAAATACATCACCCTCTCTATTATCGGATTTTATGGCTTCGCTCCCTTACGAGCTAACCGGTGCGCAAAAACGGGTTTTCAGGGAAATACAGAACGATATGCAGCAAAAGCGTGTGATGAATCGACTCATCCAAGGGGATGTCGGTTCGGGAAAAACTGTTGTTGCAGCGATGGCACTCCTTTGTGCGATCGAAAACGGATACCAAGGTGCATTGATGGTGCCGACTGAAATCCTCGCTGAGCAGCACTATTACAACCTCTCTGATATGTTCGAGACTATGCATTGCGATGTGTCTACAGAAATCGAGCAACAGGATAAGAAAAAAACAAACGTTGTGCTTCTGAAAAGCGACCTCCCCAAAGCAGAACGTGAAGCGGCACTGGAAGCGATCGCTAATGGCACTGCAGACCTCATCGTCGGCACACAGGCTTTGATACAGGAAGGCGTAGATTTCCAC
The DNA here is from genome assembly GCA_022822215.1 of Candidatus Poribacteria bacterium. Classification (GTDB taxonomy): domain Bacteria; phylum Poribacteria; class WGA-4E; order WGA-4E; family WGA-3G; genus WGA-3G. The sequence goes on from JAJECD010000144.1 coordinate 6,986, forward strand.
AAACTTGGACTCGTTATCATCGACGAACAACACCGATTCGGTGTGATGCAACGCGCAACGCTCCGTAACAAAGCGCAATCTGCAACGGAAGCACAAAAACATCTCGATACAGCCGCACCGTCGCCGGATGTTCTCGTTATGACAGCAACCCCAATTCCGAGGACACTCGCTTTGACCCTTTACGGAGACCTAAATGTATCTGTCATAGATGAAATGCCACCCGGTAGACAGCAGATTCGGACGCATTGGATACGGGAAAACGGTCGGGCAAAACTATATGACACCCTCCGGAAAGAGATCCAGCGTGGACGGCAGGCTTATGTCGTTTATCCGCTCGTCGAAGAATCCGAAAAACTGGAAGAACTCAAAGCCGCGACAGAAATGGCAGCGCATCTTCAGAACGACATATTTCCAGACTTGCGGGTCGGTCTACTGCATGGACAAATGAAATCCGCTGAAAAACAGGAAGTGATGGGAAGATTCAAGGACAGACACATCGACATCCTCGTCTCAACAACGGTGATAGAAGTCGGTATTGATGTGCCGAACGCCACGTTGATGGTGATTGAGAATGCCGAGCGGTTTGGACTCTCACAGTTGCACCAATTGCGCGGACGCGTTGGACGGGGTGCGCATCAATCGGCGTGTTATCTCGTCGCTGCGCCGAGGGGGGACGACTCTTACCAACGCATTCAGGCGATGATCCGGACGAATAACGGCTTTCAGATTGCAGAGGCAGACCTGAACATCCGCGGACCCGGTGAATTTTTCGGGACGCGTCAATCGGGTATCCCAAATTTCAAGATTGCGAATATTATTCAAGATGCCTCGCTTCTGGAAGCGGCGAAAAAAGAGGCGGAGTCATTAATCAAAGCCGATCCGCGGCTGGAGGCGGATGCACATCAACTGCTGAAGCGGATGTTACAGAAACATTGGAGAGACAATTTGGAAATTGCCTCGGTTGGTTAGTTATAAGGAAGCAGTCAGCAAACGATATAACTGCGGGACGGTCACCGAAAAATCGCCGGAGATGTGGTACCCCTCACCGCCATCTTTGACTGTGCGGATGAGAATGGTCTTTTTGGGGCGGTGGTAGTAGTGTGCATCGGTAGGTGAACCTTCGTCTTGGAAATCAGGAAAGTCAATGAGATCGAAGTTTGCGGTCGTGAAATGCCGAATCTCCTCACCGCGCTGAGAGGCGAGGTTCCGTGCCATGGAGAGACTTTTAAGGTAGACTTCAGGTCCCATGACGGCTGAGCCTAAATTCAGAAAAACGCCACCTTCCAACTGCGACACGCTCTGGGCAAAACAGAGAAAATCCTCACCCGTTGTCCAGCCCATCGCAGCGTAATCGGCAGCAGGATGTTGGTCGATGATGTCAAACCCGATACCTTTGTGAACGGTGAACGGGACACCGAGTCGATAGGCAGCGGCGAACATACTCACATCACGATGCGGAAAAGCGATGTCCATCTCACCTTCTTGTATGAATCTGCCGATTGCTTCTCCAAACCCGATTTTATCCTGATACCCTCGAACAATCGCTTCATTCAGGTAGCGTCCGGTCTCTTCCCAATTGCCGAATTTACCGTCCCAGATGTAGTCTTCAACATCTTCAAGCGTCGCACCGATGTGCGCGAGTTCAAAATCGTGGATAGCACAAGCACCGTTGGTGGCGAGATGCGTAAGAATACCGCGCTCCATCAAGTCGATGATGAAACGTGAGTTACCACGGCGCATGACGTGCGCGCCCATCATCCAGATGACTTGTCTCCCTTCACGATGCGCCTTAGCGATTCGATCAGCAACAACAGGAAGTCTCGGATTCTCATCGAGCGGAGTCTCAGCATCCAAAGCATAAACATCTGCCACCGTCATCTTGTGTCGGCGTTCAGAAAGGGGTAGAATTGTGAGGTGATCCCGATTCAGTTTCGCCATTCTACGATTACTCAGCAAATTTGGCAGAGACAATTTTTGAAATACCGGCTTGCTCCATCGTCACGCCATACATCGCGTCAGCGATTTCCATCGTTCGACGGTTGTGCGTGATAATCACAAACTGTGTATTCTCAGTGTAGGCTCGGATGAGATTGGCAAAGCGGAGTACATTCGCTTCGTCAAGGGCAGCATCAACTTCGTCAAGCACACAGAAAGGACTCGGCTTGATTTTGAAGACAGCAAAGAGGAGCCCAATGGCGACAAGCGAGCGTTCTCCACCCGAAAGCTGTGTGATACTTTGCGGACGTTTCCCCGGTGGCCGAGCAATAATATCAATGCCCGAATCAAGCACATTGGACGGATCCGTCAACAACAACTCCGTTTCACCGCCGCCAAAGAGTTGTGTGAACACCTCTTGGAAGTTGGTTTGTACTTTCTCGAAGGTCTCAAGGAATACCTCTCTTGAGGTCTGGTTAATCTTCTGGATCGCCTGATAGGTGGTTTGAATGGACTGCTGGAGATCCTCGCGTTGCGTGTTAAGAAAATCGTGGCGTTTCTTGTGTTCCTCATACGCCTCAATCGCCTTGAGGTTCACGGCACCCATTGCTGCGAGTTCCGCTTTCAACTTTTCAATGTTATCCAGCAGATCAATTTCGTCCAGCACCTGCTCATTATTCGCTAACGGAGGCAGCGCGTCAATGGAGACCTGATATTTATCGTGGATGCGGGTCGAGACAGACTTTATACGCATCTCCAGTTGTGTCGTTGTGACCTCAAGTTTATGGCGTGCGCGGTTCTGTTGCTCAAACTTTCTGCGGGTGGCGCGCATCTCTTTTTGGAGGAGGGTTACCTCTTGGAGAAGGGTTTCGCGTTCTTCCGTAAGTTGGTCAACATGCGCTTCAGCCTCAGCACGATCCCCCTCTAAACGGAGGAATTCGCGTTGCGCTGCGGCGACCTGTTCGCCGAGATCAATCCGGGTTTGTTCATCGGAGTCGATAAGTGCTTGCTGTTCAGCCATCTCCCTTGTTGTCCGCTGTTGCGTCTCGTCAAGTGTCTGAATTTCCGATGCTAAACCTTGCAATCTCTGACGCTGACCCGCCAAGAAGACTTCCATCTCCTGACAGGTGCCAGCGACTTCAGCGCGTTTCCGGTCCTCACTCTCAATCTGCTCGGACATGCGCTCAATCCAGCGTTGCGTTCGCTTCGTCTTTTGGGTGAGTTTTGCGATTTCAGCCTCAAGCGTCTCTTGTTCTTCGTGTGAAACTGCCATCGCTTGACGCAACATCCGGTTTTCAGCCTCGACTTCCGAGAGTTGTTGCTTCAGCCGGGTAACCTGTAGATTCGCCTGCTCCATGTCCTTGGTTAACGCCGCTTTTTCAACGCGTTTATCTTGCCACTGCGCAGTGAGGGTCTGCCGAGTCTTTTGCAAGTTCGCTATTTTTGCCGCATAAGCCTTACGCGTCTGATCTTTCCGATTGTTCGTCTGGGTCAACTGCCCAATCTTGTCTTCAAGGTCCTCAAGTTCACGGGCGCGACTCAGGAGTCCACCTTTTTGCTGGTTTGTCTGACCACCGGTGATTGCGCCTGAAGTAT
>JAJECD010000288.1 GCA_022822215.1 Candidatus Poribacteria bacterium
TCAGAAACCGAGACCGGCGAAAAGATGGAGAAAGCAGATAACGCATCCTCTGAAGAAGGACATACAACAGAAAAATATGAAGCAGCGGATAAAGCACACCCCGGAAATCCGAGAGACGCTGTGACAGATTGGAAATTTGCTTCACTTCCAGAGACAATACCGATCCCGCTCCGTATTAAACTCGCGGGGTACATCAAAACTATGACGCTGCAGCAGCTACGCGGGGCAACAGATTTCAGACAAGGCTTCCTTGCGGCACAAATTCAGAAAGCCACAACGCCTCCGTCGGCGGGTATCTTTGGTATCGGTGCAAAACCGGCTACCGTTGAAACCCGATTGCGGAAGAACAGTACGCTTTTGAATTTTCTAACGCAAGTGTTAGATGTGACATATATCGAAGAGCCGTTAGACATAGACGAACTTCAATCTGATCTCGTCAAATACATTGAAAAGATTCAAGAACAACAAGAGACGCTTGTCAATCAACTCGCTTTAGCACCGGCGACTTATCAGACAGAAGTCTACACGGTTGAAATGAAGTTCAAAACAGATCTCGAAAAACTTGTAAACTTAAACCATCTCATTGAAACAGGTGCCAAATGGCTAACAGTGCGTGATTTGCGAATCTCCGCTGATAAACAGGAAGCATCGCGCCCAGCAGCAATGCGCGGCAGGAATTCCGAAGCTGCTGGCGGAAACTTGAGTGTGGATATATTCCTTATCGCTCGAATATTTTAAAGGATTAGATTTATGCAAGGACGAAAACTCTTATTTACTTCACTTCTCTGTTTAGGCGTGCTTATCCTGGGGTTTACCGAATTACATGCCCAAGAACAGGCGCAGACAATGCGCGTCGCCCAAACAGATGAAGAAGGACGGGCAATCCGTTTTGACTTTAACTTTACGAGCCAAGAACTCAAAGGTCTCTTTGAATGGCTCTCACGGGAGACAGATCTCACGATTATCGCCAGCGAAGAAGATATTCGAGATAAAAGATTCTCGCTAATTAACCTTAGAAACGTAACAATTGAAGAAGTAATAGAAAAAATTAAAACCGTTCTGACCCAATACGACCTTACGCTTATCCAAACCGATAGCACACTTTTGATCACAACTTTTGAGCGTGCTATGGTCACAAAAGGCACTGTCAAAAATATCACACCAGACCCAGAACTCGTCGACATGACCGACGAAATTCAAACCTACATTATCCAATTAGATACAGTCGTCGCGGCTGAACAGGTAGAACGGTTGAAACCTCTTCTGAATAAACAAGCAAACATTTTCGCAGATACCGCAACAAACACACTCGTCATCACCGATGTCGCCTCGAATATCCGCCGAATTGTCGCTATTCTTCAAATCGCAGACGAAGGGGAACGGTTCCCCTTGAAGATTCTCATCATCCCACTCGCTTATGCTGAAGCGGCTCCGTTGGCACAAACGTTGAGCACCATCTTTCATGAAAGAGATGACGATGAGTATAGGCAACAAATAGGCATCGGACCCAGTATTGTAAGTGCAGAAGAGGCAAAGACAGCCGCCGCCGAAATGAAAGCTGAGGGTACCGGTTATGAAGTCCTTGATGGCACAATCAAGATTGTCGCTGAAACGGGTTCAAATTCCCTCGTCCTTAAAGCCTCTGAAGCGAACCTTGTTTTCCTGAAAGAGATCGTCAAGGAACTGGATGTCTCACCGAGTTTACAAACGCAGATACGTACCTTCCGCCTCAATTACGCATCCGCTGAAGATGTCGCAGAAACGCTTCAAGAAGTGATCACGGGTGAACGTAGCCAAAATCAAGGGAGAATGGACGCGTGGGACCGGGCAAAACTTAGAAATTGGCAACGCGAACAGGGGCTCGATCAATCCCAAGGTATCGTTGGCAATGTTAACGTCTCTCACAATGACAGACTCAACATCATTGTTATTTCCTCAGATCCACGGAACTTCTCAATTATTGAAAAAGTCATCAACGAACTCGATCAAGAACAGACGCAAGAAGAGATTCGACTCTATTTTCTACAGTTCGCCGATGCCGAAACGCTCGTCCAAAGCCTACAGGACCTGTTTGAAGGCGGCAGTGGTTCTGATAGAGATCTCCCGTGGTGGGAACGGGAACGCCGCGCGCGACGTGGAGAACTCAGCGAAGGTAGCACCGGATTTGGCGTGCAAGGTGAGGTACACATCGTTTCGGATTTACGGCTCAATGCAATTCTCATCTCTACAAGTGCACAGAATTTTGAGACAATTGACGGACTCATCAAAAAACTGGATGTCAACATGCCCGATCAGGAATGGGGCACTCGGATGTATAAACTCAAATACGCCGATGCGGAAAACGTTGCAGCCGTCATCAACAACGTTTATCAAGGCAGTTCAGGAAACTCTGGCAACTTTTTCTTTTTCCTCGCCGAACGCCAACGCAATCAGACGCAAGGCTCATTGGCAGGTAATGTTACGGCTGAAGCGTATCCGACACTGAATGCGGTTATCGTCTCAACAGCGACCCAACGGAATTTCGATCTCATTACAGAATTCATTAATTCTATGGATGTCGCGACGCCGGAGGGGCAAAGGGAGATTACAGAGGCAATCCGACTGGAATATGGCAATGCGGATCACCTTCAGCAAGTCCTTCAACAGGTTTGGGAAGGAGAGGAAGGCGGCAATAGAGGCTTTAGCTTCAGTCGTTTCTTTGCTTCCGGTGGTAGACAGGAACAGCAAGATATTAACTCTTTGAGAGGGAAAGTCACAGTCTTTGCTGACTCGGATACCAATTCCCTGATTGTCACAACGCTGCAGCGATACCTTCCAGCCGTCAGGGCACTTATTGAGAAGTTAGACTTCGTCCGCGGGCAGGTCTGGATAGACATACAGATTCTGGAAGTCACGCTCGACGAAACCACTAAACTTGGTATCGAGCTCACTGCACAGGAAAACAGAATCTTCGGTGTCACCGCAAACCCCGGTAACCCACTCATCGGTAGCTTTGACAGCCAACTCGGTCTGGAACAAGAGATCTCTGGGTTTAACCTCGGCTTAGCAACGAAGGAATACATGTCGCTCCTCCATGCCCTTATGCGTGAAAACAAGGTCCAAACCCTTTCAACGCCGTCACTTCTCACGCGAGACTCTTGGAACGCTACGTGGAGTAGCGGTCGCCGGATTCCGTATCTCCAGAGTGTTGACACCACCAGCATTTTAGGGGAGGCTGTTTCGCAACCACTTTTCAACTACGATTTCATTGATCCGCCGGTCGGTATTAATATCTCACTGACACCTTACATCGCCAAATCGCAAGTCAGCGAAGACGGCAAACGGACAATCGGTTTGGATATTGAAAACATCAGTGCCAGTAATTTCATTGAGTTTACCGACTTCAATGCCCCGATTACCGATGATAACGCTATTAGCGTCTATATCGACGTTGAAGACGGACAACAGATTGTGGTCGGCGGTATTATCCGCAAAAAGCAGAAAGAGGTAGAAAACAAACTCCCAATCTTAGGCGACATCCCCTTAATTGGTAGACTCTTTAAAAATACCGAAACGGCTGTCGAAGATACAGAGATTGTCATCATCATAACGCCACACATCGTCGATATCAACAATCCTGAGGACCTTGAGAAACTCAAGGAGAAAGCACAGGATTGGCAGAATAACGGTAATATTGAAAAAGAAATGGAGCGCACACAGGAATAGGTGCGGAACGGTTGTCATCGGATGAGAGAACGGAATGCTGGCGTAAAACGGATGGCATCGAATTCGCTTTGGGTTTCGATTCTCTGTCCGATGTGGGCCTCAAGCGCAATGGCTCGGGCTAAATATTCCAGTGCTTGGGAGGTTTGACCATTTTTCATTGCAGCCAAACTGCCGTGATATAGATAGTCAGCGTTGTTGGGTGCGTGTGCGAGTGCCTGTTCAAACACGGTAAGAGCTTCCGTGTAACGTTCCTGCTTATACAATATCCATCCGAGTGTATCGTAAATATGCGTTGCATCTGGATCGAGTTCGAGCGCACGTCTTGCCAACTTCTCCGCTTCCCCTAAGTTCGTTTCCAATTTATCGGCGTAGAGCCATGCCAGTGTATTGTATGCCGCCGCGAATTCAGGTCCCGCCGCGATCGCTTGCGAGAGCAGGGCAACTGCCTCCCTCAGATTCCCAGCTGCCCCGGCGCGCCGTCCCTGTTCCCAGAGCTGATACGCTTCAAAAGGATATTTTCCAGCTTTAAGTTCGCTGGCAAATGTTATTAACTGCGCGACTTGTGGATGCGGACGAATCGTTTGGACAGCCTTCCCCGCTTGGATCGCATTGTCAAACTGTTTGAGGTTAAAATACCCCCACGCTAAATTTTCGTGTGCCGTTGCGTAGCGAGGGTTCAGCGCAACCGCCTGCTCCCATAACTTAAGAGCAGTCCGTATATCGCCACGGTTTCCCGCAGAAAGCCCCTGTCTCCATAAGCGATACGCCTGCATCGTGTATTCGCCTGCTTTTATATCCTGAGCGGTCTTGAGGGTGAATTCAATATTCCTTAATTCAGACGATGAAGTGCTTGACACTTTGCCCAAGGAAAGCGTAGTGGTATGCGCCTTGAGTGCCGACTGACACGCTGCAATAGCAGAATCGAACCGTTCCATTTCAAGCAAAGCAGTTCCCATGTTTGCCCAAGCACTTACCATCTCAGGATTTATATCTACGGCTTGTCGGTAGGCGGAGACCGCCGCCTCCAATTGTTGTGCGCGTAAATAACTGTTGCCGAGGTTATAGAAAATGTTTGCTGTGCCTGTCGGCTGAGAAATCTGATTTTCGGATACCAACGCAATTGCCGAAAGATACGTCTGAATCGCCTGCTCGTATTCGCCGCTCTCAAAGTAGAGGTCAGCCAACTGCAGATACGCCTTCAAATATCTTGGGCTTTCAGCAACGGCTTCTTTCCAAGCCCCGACTGCCGCTTCCATTCGTCCTGCTTGCTCGGCACGCACACCTCCCTGATAGTGTCGATGCGCAGCGAGAGAATAAATGCCAGCCTGTAAATCGCGAGCCGTTGCGAGATTGGCATGCAGTTGGGGTTGCTCTGGACTGAGTGCCAACCCTTCCTCATATACTGAGATTGCCTCGTCAAACCGACCCAATTCTTGATACGCCAGCCCTAAATTGTTGAGTGCTTCTACGTTATGCGGTCGAATGTCAAGGGCGGTTTGATACACTTCGACTGCTTGTTCATAGAAGGCGCGCTTCACACGGGTATCGGCAATATCCATATCGCCTGCTTTGTGGGAAGCCAATCCTAATTTGATGAGAGCATCTATGTCCCGCGGCAGCAA
>JAJECD010000270.1 GCA_022822215.1 Candidatus Poribacteria bacterium
ATATAACCTTTTTTGCACTCTGGCATCCGATCTCATGCCAGAGTGCTTTTTTTATAGGAGCCGTTAATGAAACCACATATTACGATCATTACGCTTGGGGTTGCTGACCTGCAGCGCGCCATTGATTTTTATCAGAACGGATTGGGCTTACCGCGAAAGGATGAATCGAAAAGTATCGCATTTTTTGAGATGACGGGGACGATACTTGCGCTTTATCCGAGAGATAAACTGGCTGAAGATCTTACCATCTCGCCTGAAGGCACCGGCTTTCAAGGGTTTACACTTGCGCATAACGTCGCCTCCCCGGAAGAGGTCGATCTGACTTTAGCAGAGGCGGTCGCTGCTGGGGCTGAACTTGTTAAACCTGGACAAGAAGCATCTTGGGGCGGTTATTCCGGCTATTTCAAGGATCCTGACGGTTTCTATTGGGAAGTCGCACACAACCCATTTTTATAAGAAATTCAGTGGACAATTGGGATAAATTGGTGTATGATGTGAGATAGGTTAAATAAGAAAAGCCGCCCCTTTGCTTTCAAACTTTCAGACAACACATAGGGATATAGCATAATGCAAAGCACCCGATCTGAAGTCAAGGCACTCACGTTTGATGTCTTCGGCACAGTTGTAGACTGGTATGATTCAATTGTCGTTGAAGGTGAAAAATTTGGAGAGACCCACGGCATTGATATTGATTGGGAACAATTCGCTCTGAAATGGCGTGCTGGATACGGGCCCGCAATGAATAAGGTACGACAGGGTGAGTTACCGTGGCAGAACATTGACGCACTGCATCGGCTGATTTTGGATGAGCTTCTTGAGGCGTTTAATATTACCGGCTTGACTGAAGCCGATAAAGATCATCTGAATCGGGTCTGGCATCGACTCAAGCCGTGGCCCGATGCCGTCAGTGGCTTGACACGGTTACGCAGGCGATATATTGTTGCGACACTCTCTAACGGCAACGTCGCACTGCTAACGAATATGGCGAAATTCGCAGGACTGCCGTGGGACTGTATCCTTTCTGCGGAATTAACGGGGCATTATAAACCAGACCCCGAGGTTTACGAGACCGCTGCTGCCCTACTTGGCTTATCTCCGAATGAAGTCATGATGGTCGCCGCGCACGTGGGTGATCTCCGTGCCTCGCAGGCTGTCGGTTTTCAAACGGCACTTGTGCCGCGTCCTTTAGAATATGGACCTGGTCGGGTTCAGGAAGTCACTGCACATCCGTCTGACTTGGTTGCCAGTGATTTTAACGAGTTGGCGGATCTGTTAGGTGTAGAATAAGCGGTAGGAGCGGTCTCTGACCGCGATACCCTCAATTTGAATTGGAGGATATATTATGGACAAAATCCGAATTGCTTTTATTGGTTGTGGTCCAATGTCGTCGCAATTACAGCAGTGTATACCGATGGTGCCAGAATTGGAATTCGTTGCTACTTGCGATCTTGTTGAAGAAAAGGCAGCGTCAAATGCCCGAAGGTTCGGGGCACTTCGACACTATACCGATTACAACGAGATGTTCGAGAATGAAGATCTTTACGCAGTCGCTGTTGTCGGTAGACCTGAAGATAAGTTACATCGAGACATCGGTATTGAGTGTCTCCGAGGCGGGTATCATATCTACACTGAGAAGCCTCCGGCGACCACTGCTGAAGGCGCGAAAATGCTCGTTGATGCGTCAAATGAAACCGGTAAAACAGGTATGGTAGGCACAATGTGGCGACATGCACCGGCGCACCAGATCGCCAAGCAGTTGATGGATGAAGCGGAATTTGGGACAGCCTGTCAATATCATACGCGCTATCTCGCGCCAGGTCCGCGTCTTCAAGAGGCCGGGTCTCCCTTCGCGTGGCCCTTTATGCTCGATCAGGTGATCCATCCGACCGATTGCATGCGTTTCTTTATGGGACAAGTCAGCGAGGTTTACGCCACGGGGACTGTTAATGCCGCGTCCAGCACGGTGTCACTTTCTGTGAACCTTCGCTATGAAAACGGCGGCATCGGGACAATGACGCTCGGCACCGGCCCTGTTCTGGAAGCAATGGTTTTCATCAAAGGGACAAACAGTCAGGCGATTCAGGTTTTGGAGACGCGTAAATTGCGGCGTTATCGGCATCCGACATGGCTCGGTGAGGGTGGCGGCTATGCGGATACACCGACTGAAGAGTGGGATCTCAACACGGCATACCACGGTATTGGCAGACCGGGTTATCTTGAAGAGATGCAACACTGGGCAAAATCGTTGACAGACGGGACACAACCCCACTCGAGTCTGGAGGATGCCTACCAGAACATGCGTGTTTTGGAGGCAATTAGCCGTAGCGTTGAGACAAGAGAGGTTGTTCAAATTCCTGTGTAGCCTGTGAAAAGGAGGATCACTATGGATTGGTCCCCTCGTGTAAAACCCATCAAAATCCGCCAGCTCTACCGATATGCGCGACTCGGCATCTATGAGGATACACTGCTACACGATGTCGGGTGGGAACTCTATGCTCGCTGTGCAGACATCGCTACAGTCGCTGACGTTTATCGCGAGGGACGTGTGCCGTGTCCAAAATGCAAAACGAAGATTACACGCCGGATTGACCCGCTCTTTAGTAAAGGTGAAGGTGGAACTCAGGAACACTGGTTTCGTTGTCCGCATTGTGCTGAACGACTCCTCTGGCGCGACTGCCGTCAAGCACTCCGGGACACCCCGCGGTGTTTTGACTGTCGCGCCGTTCTACAGAAAGAAGTTGTGTTGCGATGTGCTTGTGGTAAAACATGGTCCGAAGAGGCTTACAAACAATCTGTGAGAACCCGCGTCCTTTTACCGTGTCCTCACTGTTTTGGCATCGTGCGTAGACCGGATCCACCTTCAATCGAGCGAACCTCCAGAAATCGGCGAGCCGACCCTGAATTGCAATGTCCCAAATGTCAAAGCGTCGCGCTCCATCAGCATGGGAATATAGAGTGTACAGTCTGCGGCTACAAACGTCGGTGGCGTGATTACCGAAAAAGTTTAAAAAAGAAAGATGAAAAACTCGAATGTCCGAGTTGTGAGTTTACCTTCGGATGGCAGGCGTGGCGTAAAACCACGCGATCCTTGAGAACCGGAAATCCACAACCGGCGCGTGATTTCGTTAAAAAATGGAGCAAGTGCCGCACGCCACAACAACGGATGATACAGATTGATATGCTACTCCAAACCTTACACGGGAGAGGCCCTTTAGCACCGTTGTTTATTGATAGTGGTGAACAAAAAATTCGTCAAATGCTTGATGATTTGGCTTCGTAGTTTTAAACCTTTCTCAGAGATATAGGTAGGAATAAAAATTGTATCAACTTTCGGATAAGATTCTTTCGTTCTATAGACAGACGGAAGAGTCACAGAGACTGACAACCCATTTCAAAGGACAATTGGAATTTGTCCGCACCCAAGAGATTATCACACGCTATCTACCCGCGCCGCCGGCAGTAATTTTGGACATCGGTGGCGGTTCGGGGCCTTATGCGTGTTGGTTAGCGAAAGCGGGTTATGAAGTCCATCTTGTGGACCCAGTAGATTTACATATTGAACAAGCGAAAGAAGTCTCAAGTCAGCAACCAGAACATCCGATTGCAAGCGTATCGCTCGGAGACGCGCGATCACTGCGTTTCTCGTCAATGTCTGCGGATGCTGTTTTGTTGTTGGGTCCGCTTTACCATCTCATTGATAAGAGTGAACGGCTGCTCGCGCTCAGCGAGGCGTATCGTGTCTTGAAAGACAATGGCGTTGTGATTGCTGCCGGTATCTCGCGTTTTGCGTCCATGCTTGATAGTTTTTTTGAAGATCGATTCAAGAATCCTGTTCATACAGACATCGTTCAAAGCGATCTTGAAACAGGTTACCATCGCAACCCAACAGAGGACCTTAAGTACTTTACAGATGCGTACCTTCATCGTCCCGAAGCACTCAGTTCTGAAGTCATCGAAGCCGGCTTTCAGCATCAAGCAACGCTTGCGGTCGAAGGACCGGCATGGCTTTTTGAGTCGTTTAAAGATTATTGGACGGACCCCGATCTGCGTTCTGTCGTTTTGGATTTGATTCGCAAAGTGGAAGCGGAGCCTTCGCTACTCGGTATGAGTGCGCATGTCCTTGCGATAGGCACGAAATAGGACAATTATTTGGATGGGTACCATGATAACAGATGAAGAATTAAAGGTAGAGGGCTTAAAGGCACTTACAGCAGCTTTAGGCGATGTGCAGGCTGAAAAGTTCATTGCACTGATTATGCGCGCTCCGTTTGGTTACACCAAGTGGCAGAGGAAACTGTGGGACGAAAAAAGTATTGAGGAAATCAGTGATACAGCAATGAAACTGAGAAACTCCAAATCTACTTGAAGCCGTAAGATAGTTAAGAGGGTTAATAATGCCTGAAGGTCAAGTTGTTAACAAGACAAAAACACTCGTCACAGTCGAGTCGCTGCAGGCTGATTTTGAGGCACTCGGTATTGAAAAGGGAATGGTCTTACTCGTCCATTCGTCCTTGAGCGCGATCGGATGGGTCTGCGGGGGTGCTGTCGCTGTTATCCTCGCACTTCAGGAAGTCTTAGGCGAAACGGGCACACTCGTGATGCCGACCCATTCAACCGACCTCAGCGATCCGAGTCAGTGGGAAAACCCGCCTGTCCCAAAATCGTGGTGGCAGACAATACGCGATACCATGCCTGCCTATGATCCCGATTTGACTCCGACCCGTTCAATGGGCAAAATCGCTGAGACCTTCCGAAAACAAAAGGACGTTCTCCGCAGTGCACATCCGCAGAGCTCCTTTTGTGCAAGCGGTCCGCAAGCATCTTATATCGTAGAGAACCATTCCTTAGCGTTTGGTATGGGTGAAAATTCACCGCTTGCCAGAATCTACGATTTGGACGGCTTTGTTCTACTTCTCGGTGTCGGGCATTCGAGCAATACCTCTATACACCTCGCAGAATACCGCGCTGATTTTCCAACCAAGCGTGTTGTACAGGAAGGTGCGCCAACCTTGCAGGCAGGTTCGAGGACATGGACTTCCTTTGAAGACATTGATGTGGATGATTCCGATTTCGATCGCGTCGGTGTAGATTTTTTGCATTCTGATGCAGGCAAAGTAGTTCGGTGTGGTAAAGTCGGCATCGCGGATTGCCAACTCATGCCACAACGAACTGTTGTGGACTTTGCTGTGGATTGGCTTGCGGAAAATAGGTAGAGGCGTATCCACTAAAAGAATTGAATTTTTCATTTTTTATGTGCTATACTATAAATACTTCCCTTTGGACGCGCGCCAAGTTTGTAAGTTCCTGTGGGGGTGTAACGCTGCAAGTCATAAAAGAGTATATTGAAGGTCAAAGCGGTCAATGAGAAAAACCTATAAACACAAGATTCAGAATCAGTCGAACACACTCAAGTTGGGCAATATGATTGATGATATGTGGCATATTCATG
>JAJECD010000060.1 GCA_022822215.1 Candidatus Poribacteria bacterium
GGTCTATTTCCGGATCAAAATCAACGACTCCGACATAACCTTTGTATTCGATCATAGTGTAATCCCCGCCCTTTGGAGAAACCGTCGTAGATCTCTGACTGCCCCTTTATCCATGTTTGGACTTGGGTGTGGTTTATGAAACACGATAACGTGATCATTAAGCGATACAGAGACCCTTGAGCCCGCACGCTCTGTCAGGACAGCATCTAAGGTTTTTAACAAAGATTCTACATCTCTCCATTTGATGTTGCCTGAGATTGGTTGTGCAAAGATCGCTTTTAATATTCTTCTGTGTCGCTTGTTCATCAGTGTTATGTATCATGGCGTTATTTCAAACATATTAGCAGTAGCGCGAGAAGCTGCGCTACTGCCAACTTTGATCACTCTCAAAACAGGCACAGAATTAGTGTCCATTGCTCTTCAAGGCATCAACAACTTTTTCGGGTTTGATCGGCAATTCGGTAACCCGTACGCCGATAGCATCTTTGACGGCATTCGCCATCGTTGCCAATGTCGGCGTGATTGGCGGTTCACCGACCCCTTTAGCGCCGTAAGGACCGTTGGGTGCCGGAACTTCAACGATAACAGATTCCACTGTTGGAAGGTCTGCCGAGGTCGGGACGCGGTAATCGACGAAACCGGGATTAATATTCCCGTCCTCGCCATACTGCATCTCTTCCATCATTGCCCATGCGTAACCCTGAACGGTTCCACCCTCAATCTGTCCTTCAACAGCCATCGGATTAATAGCGAAACCGACATCTTGCGAAGCGACGAGCTTGAGCACTCGAGTTCTACCGGTACCGGGATCCACCTCAACCTTGGCAATCTGTGCAGCGAGTGCCGGTGTGCTGGGTTGGCGTGCGAAAGAGCCTTTTCCGACAATCGGACCACCCGTTGTGGAGAGGCTATACGCAGCGAGTTCGCCCAACGAAATAGACTTCGGCGGATCGGCACTCACAACATGAACAGCACCGTCTTTAAGCTCAAGGTTGTCAACGTTCATGTTGAGCCGTTCCGATGCGAGTTCGAGAACACGCTGGTGTGCATCTTCAGCGGCTAATTTGGCAGTGTTACCCATCGTGAAAGTAACAACACTTCCGCCTGAACCCGTTGAATACGGAGCGGAATCCGTATCACCGCGCCGGATTGTAACGCTTTCATAAGGCACCGTCAGGATTTCAGCGATAATCTGTGAAATCGCCGTATCCGTTCCTGTGATGTCCATAGAGCCGTGGAAGATACGGACACTTCCATCCTCGTGAACAGAAACATAGACCCCACCGGGTCCACACCCATTCGTCCAATCCCCAACAGCAACGCCCCAACCTTGGTTCTCACCGGCTTCCCGATCCCACCATCCGGCGGCATCCGCGACGGCTTGTAAAGTCTCTTTGTAACCGACTTTCGGTTCACTTGCCCCTGCTGGAACAGGATCACCTTCTTCGCGCATGTTCATCAGACGGAATTCCACGGGATCCATACCGATGCGCTCCGCGATTTCGTCGAGTTGGGATTCCCCAGCGAAAATGGCTTGTGGTGCACCGGGTGCCCTGTACGCAGCGGTCCCCGATTTGTTGGTGTGAACACCGTAAGCATCTACCTTGAGATTGGGAATTTTGTAGACCCCTCGGACGCGAATGGTGCTACCGATGGATGCCCCGGAGACGGATCCGGAATCCCAAAAAGCGAGTGCCTGCCGAGCGAGGATATGTCCGTCTTTCGTTGCACCCGTTTTCAGTTTGATCACACACCCGGGTGCCGGTCTGCCATCCGTAAATTCCTCTTCACGCGTCATCTGCACACGCACCGGACGCCCGGTTTTCTGCGAAAGCAACACGGCTGGAACGTGTGTAATGATAACCCCGAAACGTCCACCAAAACCGCCGCCCATTGTTGTTCCGATGACGTTAATCTGCGTCAAGGGAATGCCTAACGTCCCCGCAATACCGGAACGGATAGCGAAGGGACCTTGGGTCGATGCCCAGACAGTGATTTTGCCAGAGGAGTCAGCACTCGCGACGGAGACATGCGGTTCCATGTAGGTTTGATGGACCCGCGGAATCACATAAGTATCTTCAACAACGACATCGGATTCAGCAAACCCTTTTTCAACATCGCCAGCCTCGGAATGGCTTTCAGCAGAAATGTTGTAGTAGACCTCATCTGGATAGTTGTCCAATTCCGATTCAAGTTCGCTGATTTCGTCGCTGTGGTCGTTCTCTTTATCACGCGAAAGTCTACGGATTTGTGTGGAAATCTCGCGTCGGTTCGGTCCATCTTTTGTGTCATCGCCGTGCAGACGTGGTGCCGAGGGTTGAATCGCTTCCATAACGTCCTGAACAACCGGTAGCACTTCATAGTCAATCTTAATAAGTTCAGCGGCTTCCTCGGCAACATCAGGATCCGTTGCAGCGACAGCAGCGAGAGGTTCACCCAAATAAAGGACTTTATCCGTGGCAAAGACTCTACGACCACTTGGTACATCGTCTTGGGTAATAATTGCCTTAACCCCAGGGAGTTTCTCGGCTTCGGTGGTGTCGATACTGAGTATGTTAGCGTGCGCGTATTTGCTCCGGACGATTTTCCCGTAGAGCATCCCCGGCGGATGTACATCTGCGCCGTATTGGGCAGCACCCGTCACTTTTTCGACGGCATCAACGCGTGCCACTGTTCGTCCAACAACAGTATGTTCTGACATCTAATTCTCCTTTCTTATTCATTATTCGTTGTTGGTTGTCAGTCGTCGGTTAAGAGGTTTTGTAACAAATCACTTGCGTCTGGCGTACCCGAAATATAGCGGAATTGTGCCAGAATTTATCTCTTAACTGAAAACCGAGAACTAACAACTCTCCTGACTTACACGATTTTTGCTAAGCAGTCGTGCTGACCTCTTCTGCTGCTTTCAAAACTGCCTCAAGAATTTTTGTGTACCCCGTGCAGCGACAGATATTCCCGCCAAGGGCGTGCCTGAATTCCTCTTCGCTGCGATCTGGATTTTCATCAATGAGCGCCTTCGATGCCATAATAAAACCGGGTGTGCAGAAACCACATTGATACCCACCCGTGTTAATAAACGCTTGTTGAACGGGATGGAGTTCACCGTCACTGGCTAATCCCTCAATAGTGGTAATCTCTTTGCCAGAAGCGGTGACAGCGAGCACCATACAAGACGTAACAGCCTTGCCATCAACAATAACAGTGCAAGCACCGCAGTCTCCTGTACTACATCCTTCTTTCGTTCCAGTCAAGCCGACCGTATCTCGAAGTACAGCCAGCAAGGTTTTACGGGGTTCAATGAGTAAATCGTGTTCGTCACCGTTAACCTTCAGGTTGACATGGTGTTTTGCCATATCTTTTCTCCTTATTTTTAACTATTAAATCTGGTCACTGTTCCACAATGTAAAGCTAAGACAAATTGTTCGCTGATCACTCACAATTCATTTCACAGTGGTTTTCGGTTAATTCAAGGTTGTTTTAGAATATTGAGGCTCTCTTTCTTCTGAGAAACATCGTTTACGCGCATCAGCTGCAGCATAACCACTGCCCCAAAAATCAATACAAAAGTTTACGAAAAAATCAATACAAAAGTTTACGATCTATCAACGGCTGCTTGTACGGTCCGCCGTGTAAGCACATCAACCATCTCTCTGCGATGTTCTGCAGAGCAGCGTAAATCGGATATCGGGCTGGCTGCAGCAGCTGCGGCTTCACCGGCTTGTGCCAACAGTTCTGGTGTCAGTTCATTCCCGGCTAACAGATTTTCTGCTTCAGTTGCGCGAATCGGTGTAGGTGCGACGGCTGCGAGTCCAATGCGGGCATTTGTAATGACGCCATTCTCAATATTGACAGCGGCGGCAACACCAATAAACGCCAGGTCCATTACTTCCCGAATTTTGTGTTTGATATAGTGAGAACCCGATGTCGGACTCGGTAGCCGAAAGCGTGTAATAATCTCGCCGGGTGCCAAGACGGTTTGTCCGGGTCCAGTGAAGAGTTCATTGATCGGCACAGTCCGTTCGCCATTCTCACTGGCGATGTCAACCTGTGCGTCAGCAACGAGTAAGCCAGCAACAGTGTCCGCCGCGGGGGAAGCGTGTGCGATATTTCCACCGATCGTTGCGAGGTTGCGTATTTGGATAGAGCCGATTTCTGAGGCACCTTCTGCCAGCGCGGTGTGGTGTTGTTGAATATCTGACGACAACTCAACTTCCCGCACTTTCGCCAGCGCGCCAACACTGATGCTGCTGTCAGCTTCAGCACTGATACCCGCCAATCCCGGAATCTTCTGTAGGCTAATCACGGATTGTGGTGCCTCGGTGAGTGCCTTCATCCCGATAATAATATCCGTCCCGCCTGCAAGCAGCTGCGCGTGTTCCTGTGCAAACAGACGCGACGCTTCCGCGAGGGTGGTCGGTTCATAAAACTCAAAATTTTTCAAATTCAATCCTCCGTTTCATGTTTCTTCAGGGTAACATATCCACTTGTATTTTATTTTTAGAGCGGAACCTGATGACATAATAAAGCATACCTGATTATAGAGAATGTGTCAATCTTAAATTCAGGAAACGCCGGGTTATGGAATCGGCCAACCCGGTGTCGGTTCAGTGCGGAGTGCTTCTATTTCATAAAGCTCCTCGACGCTGATTTCGCGACCGAGTTTTGCGGACAAGAGCGAGCCGCTCATAATCTCTGTCACCTTCAAACCGACATCGCCATTACTAACAGGTTGTGCATCACTATTACAGGCATCAAGGAAATCGCGAAACTTATCGGGGAAAGACCGATTGGGCGACTCCAACGGCGTTTCAACGAGATTCCCTTGGTAACGGCGGCGGTTGCCCTGATCGTCGGTATCCCATTCCCCTTTCTCAAGAAAGAGTTTATTGTTGCTGAACGAACCTTTAGAACCGAAGATGAAAATGCCTTGGGGGTGTTCTGCCAGATTACCTGCCCAGCCGTGTTCATAGGTAAAGGACATGCCGTTGGTGAACCGAACAAAGATAGATACGTGTTCCTCAACATCGTTGATCTCTTCACCTGTATATTCAGGGAGCATACCGCGGTAGGCGATACCACTGATGGTGGCGGGTTGTGGAGAACCGAGTAAATAAATAGAACGGTTGATATCGTAGACCCCGGTATCGTAGACCGTGCCGCCACCGCTATAGGCAGAATTAAGGAACCATCTGCCGAAACCGAACATATCTATATTAGGTCTGCCGCGAACCCGGAAACTCGTCAGTCTGCCGTAGTAGACATCCCCAATTTTTCCAGAGGTGACGGCATCGCGAATAGCGTAACTGGTCGGATCGAGACATGTACCACCGCTCTGGTATGCGAGTTTAACGCCAGCGGCATCACAGGCATCCCGCATATTCCGTGCCTCTGTTGCCGTGCGCGCCATCGGCTTTTCACAGAAAA
>JAJECD010000233.1 GCA_022822215.1 Candidatus Poribacteria bacterium
CCTTTGTAGTCGTAAGGGAGCCACGGTTGGTCGTAGAGCGTGAATTTGAGCGGATGTTTTGTCAAATTCCGCGCAACGACGGCGTGAAACCCTTCGTCCCAATAGGTAATCCCACTGTGTCCGACGTTTCGTAGTACTAAAGCACCGGAAGCGATTAGGATACAGAGCAGGATAATTTTTATATGTGTTGATTCGCTTTTTAAACTGGCTCCGGCGAAATTCATTTGGTTCTATTGTTAAAATGCGCGTGAATGAGTGTATTTCTATCATCCATTATAAATTCAATGTGTGGCGTAAAGCTGCGTCGATTTTTGCCATTGGAATTGAACCGATACTTCTGTCAATTGCCGATTCAGTTACTGTTGCAAGATTATCAGCCATTACTACCGAATTTCTGAGTAATCCTGATTGTTGCCCTTCGGGTGTAGAAAATAAAATGGTAACACGGCTTGGATGATTAGCACGGAACATCTTGCTAGTAATCATTGCCACAACGACTTGAGATAGGCCTGTTTGAAGATTATCAGCTTGGACGATAACTCCCGGACGCGCCGTGGTGGAAAGCAAGTTGGAATCTGGAAATCTTACTAAGACAACATCACCGCGTTTGTAATTTGGCTTTTTCCTCATCATAGTTGTCATAGATATCCATTTCAGGGCTTTCCCAGTCTTCGGCAAAGCACGCCAAACGAGCACGCAGCTCTGCTGCTTGTGCTTTGTCGATCCCGTGTTCTCGTAAATCTATAGAACCCGGTGAAAGAAAAGTTACAACGACACGTGTGCCTTCGCATACATCATTGGGAGTTTTCGAGAGTTCGATTTTACCATTGCGGTAAATGCCTTCAATTGTTTTGGACATGGTTATCGCTCCTTATTCATTCGTTTTTAATAGAGAGCTTGACGCTTCATTAACAGCTTCTTCAGTTGGAAAAGAAGTAGCAACATTTGGTGAGAGGTGGACAATGTTTGTGCCAGCAGCATATTGCTTTGCATATTTTCCGCGGATGCCGTTCTTTAGCAGCGTTTCGTCGTACTCAGGGCGCAGTTCGTCATTAAGTTCAGTTCTGTCAGCCATTTTGGTATATTCTCCTTTTAAAAATCCAAACTCACACCCATCATAATCAACCGCGGAGAACTCCATGACAACGGATGTGAATGCTTTTGACTGTCGAGTGGGATGCCGTAACGGTCATAAGTCACCGCATCGAGGAGATCATCGAGATTTTTCGTGTTGAAGATGTTGCGGATGTCCGCGAAGAAGGTGTAGGTCAACCCACCGAGCCGACTCCGTTTGCTGAAAAGCGCGTCAACGTTATAGGTGGGTGGATAACGTTTTGAGTTGATGTCGGGTTTGACCGGTGCTCTCGGATTCGGTGTGTAGGGCAGACCGCTGGCATACCGACCTACAAAGTTGACGGCAGCCTCAAATGGCAATTGGATGTTTAGCATTCCAGAAAAGATATGGCGCTGATCCCAGGCTAATGGATGGCTTTCTGTTACATCGGGCTGCTGTCGGTAGTAGGTGAGGTAGCCGAGGTTTCGACTCGAACCTTTCCCTTTCGCGACGGAATAGGTATAACTCAAGATCCCAGAAACCCGATTCCGTTCCGTGTGCCATTTGCGGATTGTGAGTTCAAATCCTTGAACCCGACCGTAGATACCGTGGAGCCTGCCGTCGAATTCGCCGTTAAGGAAGTAGCTGTAATCATTGGTAATATCAACGTGCACACTGTTGACGAGCCTGTCAATATCCTTGGTGAATCCGGTAATATCTACCGTTAGATCGTCAGTAAATTGTCGGACTATTCCGACTTCATAAGCGATAGTCTTCTCTGGATTTAAGTCGGGATTGCCTCGTCTTCGGATGGCGCCGCGCATGTCAAAACTGAGGTTTTCGTAGAGATCGTCTCCGCGTGGAATCTGGTAGTAATGCCCGTACGTGAAGTGGAGTTTCGATCTCTCCGTAACTGGGAAGGAGATGCCGAGACGGGGCGCGATCATGTGTTTCGGGGAAGCCTCGACTGGATTTTTGATAATCGGGAGTCCAACTTTATAGGTGCTTTTGTCGAGTTTGATTGTGCCGTCGTCATTCAGTTCAAGCGGCTCCAAGGGATCCGCCGGTGAGATACCATCTGGGTTGTAGAGGTCGTATCGCAATCCGGCGTTGACAATCATGCCTTCATACTCCATCTTGTCTTGAAGATACATACTCAGGGATTGCGGTTGGACATCGTAAAACTCCATGTAGAGGTTGGTACTTCCGTAATTTGTCGCGCCAAGATTGTAGAGTTCATATCCCAGGAATTCAACGCCTGTCTGGATCAGATGGTTCGCCGTAACCTGACTGGCAAAATCCGCTCTCAATATTGAGGTTGTCGCACTACTGGAACCCCAAGAGTTGTTATCTCCTGCCACGAAATAGGTTGTATCGTTGTATGCTTGTTGGGGTGGGTTTCTGATTCTGCCTTCTTCCTGATTCTGCTCAAAGGATTTTTCAGGGTCCCACGCGTTTTCATCAAACGTCTTTTCCAAGGGGTCCCACACTTTTCCGGGTTGATTCGCCTCAGAAGCGCGATGGAATTGCCCAAGTGTCAGTGTATAAAAAGTACCGGAGTTGATATTGTGTGAAAGGCGAAGGGATATGTTCCGGGCATCCGACTTTGACGCAGGAACGGCACTGGGCCAGAAACGTAGTGAACCCCCATAGGACTGGCTTTCTCCCCGATTGAAGAGTCCGCCTGCGGTGAGTTTAATACTTGGTGTTACTTCAAACTTCAGTTTACCTTGGAAGATATATCCCGTTCCGCTACTATTGGGTAGAAAACTGTTATTCCGGCTTATCTGGCTCGAGGCGGAGAACGTCAATCGGTTTCCCCAGATGGGTCCGCTGAGTGCGAATTCACCGATATGGCTTGGCGAGAGATCATAGTTTTTTGTATCGTTGAACAACCCGCTATACTTCTCCAAATCTACAACGTAGCCGTCTAAGAGTGTGACCTGTTTTTTTTCATAGTCGATAACAGTGCCGTCGGCATCCTTATAGGGTTGAGGTGTCATGAGCATTTCACCCGTATCGGGATTAACCTGCGGTTCGCCCGTTTCGGGGTCTATAACGGGTTGCAGTGGGTTTTCTGTCCTATCGGCATAGACACCGGGGAAGATTTCTGTAAAGGCGACCTTGTCCTCGCCTTCTCGTTCTGCCAATTCGGCAACCGTGACATCCTGTCCGCGATACGGTGTTTGATAGTCGTAGGGTTGACCGATGAAGATGCCTCTGAAGGGTGAGAGTGCTATCGGACGGAATCCGTTGTCAGGATCGAGCCAGGGACCGTATAGGGGGTTGCCGTGGTGCGTTCCCCACTGTCCAACTCGATAGCGGACTCTACCGGAGAATTTGCTCGTTCCAACTTTCGTAATGAGGTTAACGATACCGGATTGTGCGTCGCCGTGTTCGGCGTTGAATCCTCCGGTGATGACTTCCATCTGTTCAAGGGAATTCGTGCCGATACTCAAGCCCAAACTTCTGCCGATCGGATCGTTAATCGGGATACCGTCAATGAGGTATCTGACCTCTGTGGACCGACCGCCGCGAACATGGGTTGAGCCAGTGGAGTTTAGCACTGCCACCCCAGGTAGGGTTTGTAGGATACCGTTGACCGTATCGCGAGGCATCGCCTCAATATCTTCTGATTCAATAATTCGTGTCGTCTGCGTAACGTCCCGCTTGATTAGCGGTTTGACGGCTGTTACCGTTATCCCTTCCAGTGTAACGACTTCAGAAGTTTTCAAGGCGAAGTTTAGGGTCGTGGTGAGTCCAGCGAGGACTTTCGCGCCCTCTACAGTCTCGGGCCCGTAGCCTGTCAGTGCAGCTTTTACGTCATAATCGCCGGGTGAGATGTTGGTCATCACGTAGTAGCCAGCGTCATTTGTTGTCGCGGTGCTGCTTGTTCCAACGATTGTTATCGTAACATTCGCCAGCGGTTCGTTTGTTGCTTCAGCGGTGATTACTCCCGCAATCTTTCCGGTGATCGCAGCATGTACATTGAGAGGAACTGCTGTTATGGTGTAGATGGCAGCGATTAAAAGCGGGACTATTTTAATGAACTTTATAGTTTTCTGTGATTTGTCTCTGTGGGTTTGCAACGGGTTATATTTTTTCAATTTTATAACTCCTTATGAATAATAATAAGTTCTGAATGTTTTGACGCATGTGATTTAAATGCCTACAAGACATTCTCAATAAATTTAAGGCTTTTCAAGTTCCGTTCGGTATGGTATTCGATGAAACTGCTCAGTACACGTTTCAGTTCTTGATGATTCTGGGTGGAGGCGCGAATTCGATTGAACCGTTCCCACTCGGATTTCCGAAGCATCTTTAGCAGTTCACGACTACCGGGTGCGATTGTAAAGGCGGCACCGTCTCGGTTTTCACAACCGTCGCAAAGCACACCACCGTAACGGATGCTAAATGCTATGCCGAACTTACTTGTTGCTTGGTTTTTTCCGTCAACAGATATACCTTTTACAACTGAGCCGCAATGGACGCACCGCGCGAGTTCAGGTCCATAACCCGCGCAGTCCAGAAACTTGATTTCAAAACCTCTTGCGAGTAAAGGGATGTCATCGGCATGGGCCAGAAATTGATAGGTTGTTCGGAGGAGATCAAAGATTTCAGGATTAGCGATACCTTCAGATGCGCTGTTGTCTACGATTTCGGCGAAATAGCATCCGTAGGTGATACGTGTGAAGTCGGAGCGGATTGCGTCAAACCCGTTGAGGAGATTGAAGTCAGTGAGGTTCTGTAATTCCCGATTTTCGCGGTGTTGGAAGATGAGCGTCCCATAGTTGAGGAGTTCTAAACTCCCACCGAGACGGCTTTTCGGGCTTTTTATACCGTAGGCAACCGCTTTGACCTTCCCGAAGTCGAGGGTGTAGAAGGTGATGATTTTATGGAATTCCTGAAGGGGTAAGGTGCGAATGACAATCGCTTCTGTCTTTTGGGCTGCCATGGTAATGTAAAGCAAAGACAAATTTTACCTATGTAGATAAAATTTGGTATAAGTGCGTTGTCTATGAAGGGATAGGATCGGGGCGAGAGGATTTGAACCTCCGACCTCCTGCTCCCGAAGCAGGCGCGCTAGCCGGGCTGCGCTACGCCCCGTTCTTATGGTTAATTATACCTTTCCTATTGCGGGTTGTCAAATTAATTTCGATTTTGATGTTTAAGAGCCATCACTGTTGTTGTTATCTGGCACTTGGATATGAATTCTTTGGATACGTCGTTCATCTGCCTCAAGTATGGTAAATCGAATACCTCGGTATGTAAATTGCGTGTTCTGTTCTGGGACGCGTCCGAGGTAATCTACAACGAACCCGCCGATTGTATCGATATTTTCTGCCTCAAGTTCTGTGCCGATCCTTTCGTTTAGCTCGATAAGATTCAGTCGGGCATCAACCGAATAGGTATTGGTATCCATCTGGACGTAGGCATCTTCTTCGTCGATTTCGTCTTCGTCGTGAATTTCGCCGACAATTTCTTCGATGATATTTTCTAATGTCACAATCCCAGCGGTGCCACCGTATTCGTCTACAACGATTGCTATGTGCTGTTTATGTGCGCGGAGTTCTCGGAAGAGTTCGGAAATATTCTTGCTTTCCGGTGTGAAGAACGGCGTTCGATCAACGATAAGTTCTCTTAGATTGATAGGTTTGCCTTCTTCCCAGCAATCGAGCATATCTTTAACATGCAAAATTCCGATAATTCGGTCAATGGTTTCTTCGTAAATAGGAATACGGGTATGTCGACAGGTGATGGTTGTTTGTAGGACTTCATCACCAGGGGTCGTGACTTCAAGACAGACCATGTCGGTACGTGCCACCATAATCTCTCTCGCGACTTTGTCGGGTAGATCTAAAATTCGGGCAATCATTTCCCGATCGTCGGGTTCTAAGATTTCTTGACTGTCTGCGACATTGTCAAGTGTTTCTAAGACTTCTGGGGATACAAGGCTGTCTTGTGCCGAGGTGACTTTACCGCCGAAAACGCGAACGAGGAGATTCGCGACGAAGTTCAAGGGAATTAGCACCAGAAATCCGCCCCAATAGATGGCTCGAAGAACGCTGAGTGCTTGGATTGTTGCGTCTCCCGTACTGCCCTGTACATAATTTTTCGGGAACAGTTCAGTAAAGATGACCAAGCAGACGACAGCAAGTGCAGCGTTCACCGCTGGGTATTGGTATTTCCAGAACGTCATAAACACCATGACGCTAACCACTATCAGAATCGTTTTTGCGGTGATGATAGTGAGTGAGTAGCGCCGTGGGTTATGCAGTAGCGAGGTGAGGACTTCGTAGCGTTTTCCACCTTCCTCAGCGAGTTTGAGGATATCACCGCGTGTTAACCGAGCGAGCAACGCCTCGGCGGCTGAAAACAGCGCATTGAGAATTAGAAGTATACTTAAGCTAACGAGTTTGATGACAAGGTGTAGGTCGTCCAAACGTAAAATCACACCCCCTGTAGACGTGCCGATTTTGCAGATCTCAAGAGCCTACGGACAGTAGTGCTTGGGTTTCTCCAGTAGGGAGACAATAGCTTTCTGTTTCTGAAACATAACTGTAGCATCTTTTGGCGTTTGATGGTCGTATCCGAGTAGATGTAGCATGCCGTGTACTGCGAGAAATGCTGCTTCAGTTTCAAGGTTGCCGCCGGTTTGACTGAGCGCGTCGTTTGTTGTGGCTTGTCGCGCTGCGGTTTCAAGGGATATAACGAGGTCTCCGAGTAGATGTGGATTCACATGCCCCTCTTCGCCCTCACGCATTGCGAACGCCAGAACGTCCGTTGGGGCGTCAATACCGCGGTAATCCCGGTTGAGTTGTCTTATATCGGCATCATCAGTCAGGAGTACACTCACTTCGCAGGCTTCTGCGCCGTGTGTTTTGAGTGTTGTGCTGACTGCTCTGTGAACGACTTGCACATCAAAGTTAGTATTGCGACTCGTGTTCGTGATGCCAATCAAAGCAGGCTATCCTTCTCTGTCGGACATAGGTGGCGGCTTTGCGCCGTTCGGTCTTATATTTTGTGGTGATGCCTGCTCATAAGCCTCGACGATGCGTTGGACCAATTCATGCCGTACAACGTCAACTTTTGAGAAATAGATGAACTCGATGCCTTTGATTCCGGAGAGAACTTCTTGCGCGTCTTCGAGTCCTGAGACCTTGTGTGTTGGCAAGTCTGTCTGTGTAATGTCGCCGGTGACCACCGCTTTTGAATCAAAACCGAGGCGTGTCAAGAACATCTTCATCTGTTCAATAGTTGCGTTTTGAGCTTCATCTAAAACAACAAAGGAGTTGTTGAGGGTCCTGCCTCGCATAAAAGCGATGGGGGCAACCTCAATAACATTCCGCTCAATATATTTGTCGAGCGTCTCTGGCGGCATCATATCGTAAAGTGCATCGTATAAGGGACGCAGGTATGGATGTACCTTTTCGGCGATATCGCCGGGTAAAAATCCGAGTTTCTCACCGGCTTCAACGGCGGGTCGCGTTAAGATGATACGACTCACCTGTCCGCTTTTGAGTGCGGAGACAGCCATTGCCATCGCGAGATAGGTTTTTCCTGTTCCGGCGGGTCCGATACCGAAAACAAGGTCGTTGTGTTTGATCGCTTCAACGTACCTTTTCTGACCGGCAGTTTTGGGACGAATGACCCCGCGTTTTGAGAATACCGGAATCGACTCGGCTCCGGTTTCACCTAAGTCGCCTTGTTCACCAGCACCCGATGCGCGGATAACATAATTTACATCGGTTGCCTGAATGCGTTCTCCTTTCCGGATGCGGTGAAGTAGTGATTCGAGAACCTTCGTCACACGGTTGACCTCAGTGACGTTTTCACCAATGACAGCGATGCTGTCACTTTTCAAAACAACGCGGACATCAAAGTCGTCTTCAATGATTTTTAAGAAGGCATCGCTCTGTCCAAAGAGGGCTTGCACTTCAGCGTTGCTCTGTATGGGAACACCCTTCAATGCTTGTTTTTGCAATTCGGATTCTAATCCTCCGGGTTTTTGATATGGGAAACCGATAGGTTTACCCTAAATGGATACTACGTTTAACTTACCACAAGTTTGTAGAAAAAGTCAAATTCCAGCCGTTACACCAATTGCGACTCACTGCTGTGCTACTTTTTAACGACGCGTTGTGTGAGTTAAAGTGCCTGCAGGAGTTATTTTGCGTAAGCTGCTGAATTATTTCTATTGTATAACGTTTTGGAATAAAAGTCAAGCGATTTTTATTCTCGTCCGTAGAATTTAACTTCTCGGATCGCAGCACCTATGAACGGGATCTCGATACTTGAATTTTCGCCTTGTACGGAATTCTGTCTGTCTTCAATGCCGTCTGCGCTCATGCGTAGATAAAGCACTTCTCGTCCGATCTGAAAGCGCACCGGATTTAATCCCTCTATGTCCTGATGCTGTTTGTCGGATACACGTTCAAAGGCGACATCGAAGCGTGGGGGATCGTCGGTTGTTGTCATCATCGCGAAATTCTGAATCCGCCGCGATGCCGGATAGACTTCCACATAGGAGACATAGGTCGGCGCATCGAGTTTAATAATCGCTTCTGTACGGCGTTGCCCTTCAACGACTGTTAGATAGCGGCGTTGTGCGTAGGCGAGTCGCCGTCCCTCGCCTTCATGCAGGTGGTAGGCTTTTCGTACGAACCCATTTACTGCGAATGTGCTCTCCGTCTCCAGATTGCCGTCTACAAATTCCGGGTTAGACTCACAGGTGAGGCGTGACGCTGCCATCTCGTTGATGGGCTGGTTCAGTGCAGCACACCCCATAATGCCGATAAGCAAAAAAACAAACAAACCGTAGATTCGCATTTTTAGCCTCCTGTTGTATATTTACGGCACACGGCGTGTACCTACTACTATATGTGACGGTACACGGTGTGTGCCTACTACTATGTGGGGACCGCGACGTTGAAACGTTCAGCGGCTTCGACGAGACGGTTCCAAGTGGGTTCCTCAATCGGTATACCCTCGCGTAAGCGTTTCTCACGACTCCGTTCTTCAAATTCTCCAGGGACATAGATCTCATCAATACCGGGCAGTCGAGCAGATGATTTCACCCACTCTACGAGGTGCGCAATTTCCTGTTCATAATCTGCTAAGTCGATGAAGTCCTCAATTTTGATTGCAAACATGACGATGCCACTTGCCCCACGTGTTGGGTTTTCACGGCTACATCCTGCCCAAGAGAGACCACCGGCGATGGCATCTATCATCACGCCGAGTCCGAACCCTTTATGTCCGAATTGAAAGCCGCCGAGTGGCATGACGGCTGTGTCCTGTGGGCGTTCGCGGAAGGCGTTTGGATCTGTGAGAGGTTTACCTTCGGCATCTATCATCCACCCTTCCGGTATGGATTCACCGCGTGCTGTCTGAACGAGCAGTTTCCCACCTGCGACGACGCTGAGTGTCATATCGAGGAGGAGCGGTTCGCCGCCCTGACGAGGCACTGAGATCGCAATCGGGTTGGGTGGCAGTCTCCGAGAAGTCCCACCGTGCGGGTGCATGAAGCGTCCGCCACCGTTGAGTAGAACGATGCCAATCATCCCGGCACGTGCTGCGATCGGTGGGTATTCACCCATCCGTCCGGCGTGTCCACATTGGTGTAGACCGACTGCGCCGATGGTACACGTTTGTGCTTTTTCGACAGCCATTTCCATGGCTTTGCGTGCGGCGACCATGCCGAGGGCGCGGTTAGCGTTGATGACGGTCGCTGCGCCGCTTTCTCTGACGATTTCCATTTTATCTGCGGCGGGACCGCCTTCCATGCCGCTGATGTAGTTGGGCGCGTTGATGACCCCGTGTGAATCGTGTCCGGCGAGGTTAGAATCGACGACGTGGTCACTGACGATACGGGCGTCTTCCTCTGTACCGCCAGCACCGCGATAGATATCGTATACAAACTTTCTCAAGACATCGTGAGATACAACTGGCATAAATGCCCTCCTTGGATTTGAAGTTGGTGAAACGTTTGATGAAACCGACCTATGTTAGCCGCTCTGCTTCACGGAATCCGATCTCCGTGCGGTGCCAATTCTGCCCGTGGTCTGGATCGCGGAACGGTATATTTCTGCCTAAGAGTTGCTTTAGTGTGTCGCTTTCACCTGCTAATTCCGCATCGGGCAGCTGCCGCGGCATATCTTCTTGCGGGTAGATGACCGATCTGTTATACATACCGAGCAACCCAACGCGTGGGGCCTCCGTTAGGTTTGGGCGGGACTGATGCCAGATTGCGCCGTTTGTGAACATGATGGAGCCTTTCGGTGCCGTAGCGACAGCCATCTCAAGCCCCTCTGCCTCCCCTAATTCGGGACGACGGAGCGTTTTGTGTGAACCGGGGATACAGGCTGTTGCGCCGTTTTCTACGGTGAAATCGTCTAACATCCAGACGGTTTGTCCCGTTAGCGACCCTGATGGGAACGGGGCTTGCATCGCCCAATATGGGTAGTCGATATGCCAACCGCCTGCGGGTGCGCCGGGTCCAACGATATTTGCTGTGAACGTAGAGGCGATGACATCTTCACCGAGCATCCGTTTCCAGACTGCTACGACGGTCGGGTGCTGGATGAACCGCCGGAAAATAGGTGCTTTCCCGACGATTGCCCAGACGCGTCGGATGTTGCCGTCTCCGTAGCTGTGGTCGTGCCCGTTTGCGATGTCTTCTTCGACTAATTTCCACACTGCCTCGCGCGCTTCATCTGCTTCTTCGGCGGTAATCACGTTTTCGATGATATGGAATCCATCTTCGCGTAGGTCGTGTTCGACGCGATTAAGCATTTCTGAATCTAACGCTGATCTGATTTTTAGCATGTTCTCACCTCTGGACTATCGGATACGGGGTAGATTGCGGACTGCCGCAATAATCTGATCTTCCAAATCTTCGGCATCACTATCTGGGACGCGATTGTGTTTATCCATCCATGCGATGTTCTCTGCGACACTTTCTGTAACCGGAATTTGTGGACTGAATTCGGGTAATACTGCTGCGAGTTTCTCATGGCTGAAAATTTGGGTGTGTCCGAAGTTGCCGCGTAAGCCGCTGAACCGTTCAGGTGCCATTGCGATGAGGGTCTCCTGTGAGACATGCACAATCTCTATATCAACGCCGAGTGCGTCTGCTGCGGCACGGTGCCATTCGTCCCATGTGCGCGCCTGCGGATGGACGATGTTGTAGATTTCGCCGAAGCAGTCGGATTTACCCAATATATCTGTAAACGCAATTCCTGCGTCGCGAGATGACAGGAACTGAAAATAGTTGAGTCCATCGCCTGCGGAGAGGATCGGTTTTCCTTTGCGTAATCTATCAAT
>JAJECD010000159.1 GCA_022822215.1 Candidatus Poribacteria bacterium
GTTTCTCATCGCTACAAATATAAAAATGCGATTTGAACATTAGTGGCAACTTAGGTTAAAATAGAAGAACCAGCAGGAAAAGAGCAAACCGAGCGGAATCAAAAAGGTGAGTCCAATGATGAAAGGGTCACACCACGTTTAGGAGCCATCTGTTAGGAATTTTTCTAAATAGAACACATCACAGAATCTATCCTCAAATTTCACATGTTTTTTGGCGACACCAATCTGCTCAAAACCGAGATTGCCGTAAAATCGGAGTGCCCGCGTATTGTCTGCTAATACCTGAATAGAGACCTTCTCAAAGTTTTCCGTCTTGGCAAACGTAAAAGATGCTTCAGCAAGCGACCGTCCAATCTGATGCCCACGAAAATTCGCATCTATCCACGTCCCAATTGTTGCAACATGTTGCATTGAATCGGTATAACGTGCCAAACCGTCCGGTTCAATAACTTGGATACCGACAATCTGATTGCCTACCTCAGCGACAAACATCGCACTCCGTGGACACAATCCTTTGATAAAATCGCGCTCCTCTTCTGCTGTGAAGGTATTCGTTAGCGCAGTATATCTCGCTTCAAGGATAACCGAGTTAAGTACGGATGCGACGGGTTTCGCATCACTTGGAACTGCTTTTCTAATGATGACTTCCATTGTTATTGCGTTTTCAATCTGCCCCATGTTGTCGTTGCTTTGCCTGTCGGTTCAACGGGGAGTTGGATCCCGTTGTTCATATCGCTTTGAATTTCGCCTGCGGAAAGGGCAACACTTAAAATCTGGAGTTCATCAATGACACCATCGATACCGTTGCCGATTCGAAGCGGCGCGTCATTAGTTTCAGGATCTTTCGCGAAATCGCCAGCATTTTCTTCTTTGCCGTTGACATACAACTTGAATGCTTTTTTGTCGTAAACTATTGCGACGTGATGCCATTTTCCATCGACGACATTCGTTGCACTCTCTAATTCAACAGCATCCGTATTTCCGTCGCTGGCAAAGATACCATAGATTTTGCCACCCCACATTTTTAAAGTATAGTTTCTGGTAAGTCTATCATTTCCGACCTGTTTGTAGGCGATATTCTGCTCACCACCGCCCGTGTCGTTTAGGAATTTTATCCACGCAGCTACAGTGAACGTTTTCAGATTTAGCACGTCTGTGTGTTCAACTTCAAGATAAGTGCCGGGCTTGAAGCTAACAGCCTCCCCAATCTTGCCATCAACCCATTCCAGTTTTCCGCCAACAACGGTTGCGGTATGTTCGTGACCTGAGCTATCGGCAGCTTCATCACCCGCTCTTTCATCAAAAAGCCAAATACCGACAGCATCTGGATGTTGCGCAGAGATAGGCACGCAGATCGCAAGAATAGAGAGCAAAGTAATCAAAGATAAAAAGGACTTCATCCAATTATTCCTCCTCTTAAAGTCCACCTGATAAAGCGGATTTAGGGGGTTAAAACACAGAAATAACGACTTTTCCAGCAAAACTTATCTATTCAAGTGGCGTAGGTCCTATTGGGTTTAGGAGTATCCACCCCTACCCAACAGCATTCGTTCTTCTATATCCGCATCTTCAAGAAAGGTGTGGGTTAAACCGTCTTCGGGTTGTGCGCCACCGTGTGGTGATTTCCGTAGCCATGTCGGTGTATAACTTAAAATCAACATTCTTCGTTTGGCGTTGAGCGTCGGCAATCCTCGGTGCCAAAGATTTCCGTGGATTAGTACCCCACCCCCCGCTTTCACCCGTAGTTCGACTTCACCCTCTATCGGTTCGTAAGTGTTCGGTGTTGCCTTGTCTAACCAGTTGTGTGACCCTGGAACGACAGCGACTGCACCCGTGTCTTCGTTGAGATCGTCGAGATAGATGAGAGAGTCTATACAGTGTGGACGTGAAAACCAAGGAGGCAGCGGGTTGGAAACCACACGCAGATGTTGATGCCATGGCGTTTGCTGCTCTCGGTCCTCACCGGGATAAGTGATACGCGCACTCAACCCGCGCAAGCGCACCAAAGGTCCCATCATCGCACGCGCAATTGATAAGGTCGGTTCAAATTTTAGGAGTTCCAAGAAGACCTCATCTTTATCCATCAAGTGACGCGGGATGAACCCCCAGCCTTTCTTTCCAGCAATCGCGTTGTCTCGTTTTTCCCACTCCCGTTCTTCCAAACCCTCAAGGGCATCTCGTAATTTTTCGAGTGCCTCACCTTCAAAAAGCCCTTCCCGAACGAGGTATCCCCTTTCAGCAAGTGTTTGTAACTCTTCAGGTGTAGCATGCACGTCTATTTCCCAGTGTCGCCCTGTCTCGCCGTTCGGATTGTGGTGGTTCAGTACTTCGTACTGGAGTTTATGTCGTTCCATATTTCCCTCAAGTAACAATATGTTAGGAATCAGTTTATCAAATTGTCGGCATCACATTCCCACCGCACACTGGAATATAAGCACCTGTAATATAACTCGCAAGGTCCGACGCGAGGAAAAGCACAGTATTAGCAATCTCTTGGGCAGTGCCACGCCGTTGCATCGGCACTTTGCTCCAATAGTGTTCGTCGGATGCACTTGATTCACTCTTTTCACTAATTGTCCATCCCGGCGCAACTTGGTTAACAGTTATCCCGTGGGCACCTACCTCTTTAGCCAGCACCCGCAGGACACCGTCCATGCCCCGTTTGCCCGATGTGTACGCACTCTGCCTCTCGAAGTTCTGCATTGAGCACTCTGTATTAATACTGATAACACGTCCCCATCCAGATTCAATCATTGCAGGGACAAACGCTTGCGCCATATACACATTGTGCAGGACGCACGATTGGAATTGGCTTTCGTAGTCTGCTGGAGATTGTTCTAAAACAGAAGTCCAATTGTACTGAATAACGGCATTATTGACAATGATATCCGCCGTACCCAGTTTCTCATGAACGACATCCCGCATCGTATTTATCGAGTCCTGATTCGTGACATCTGCCTGCACAGCAATCGACTCTCTACCCTTGATAGCGATTTCGTCTTGCAGGCAGCGTGCCGTTTCTTCGTCCCGGTAGTAGCAGATTGCAATATCTGCCCCCGCCTCCGCTAAGGTGCGCGCCATAACGCGACCTAACGCGCCTGAACCACCCGTAATGACCGCTACTTTCTCACTAAGATCAATCGGAATCATTTTTACCTCTGTAAAAAGTCAGTAGGAATACGAGACATCGGATAGTTCGCATCCGCGTCGCGATTGGCAATAATATCGGGCACTTCGCGATCCCAATAGTCGGGAACTGTATTCGGACGACTGTGCCAGGCAAGAATTAGGGTCCGTCGAACATCCGTGAAATTTTGATGCGCAGAATGTAAGATGCGAGCGTCTGCCATTACCAACGAGCCCGCTTTCGCACAAACATCTACCTGATCCGGATGATCACTGAACATCACAGGATGGTCCTCATCGATGAACCGTGCACCTTGTTCATGGGCAGGCACTAATATGTCGTGTAAGTCGATACGCTTGCGGTGTGTACCTGGAATTACCTTTAAACATCCATTTTCCCGTGATGTATCCGTGAGATAATAATTGAGGAAAATCGTTTGCGGCCACGGCGCGCAGCTGAGGGGATCGTTCCAGCGCATCCAATCTTGGTGCCAATAGAGTGGGGGTCCCCCGGATTCCTTCGTCAGAATAATAATCCCGCCAGATGATACAAAGTCTCCGAACCCAATCTGTTCTAAGGCATCACATGAGGGCTGCCATTCCAACAATTTTTGAATGTAGGGGTTATCTTCACCGCGGACGTTGACGTGTTGTCCTTGATAGATGACATCTTCGGGTTCCACGTGTCCTGCGATAAGCCGTTCCGATTCGTCTCGGAGCTCCTGCAAAAACGCTTCAGTCAAAACATCGTCAACAATGCAGAACCCTTCTTCAATCATCTGTTCCCGTTTTTGTAATGCGACTTCAGGGGTCATCGCTCACTCCTTTGCGTATAAATACCGTTCTGAAGTTAATTCTATCTGATAGCCTGCTATATGCAAGTCTATTTTATTCTATACGAATTCGCAGTAGAAAACAACAATTTTTCCAAGTAGCATAAACTGTTACTATAGTTTGGACAATTTTAAGAGAGTTAAAGATTTCTGACTGAACACGCTCTTTTGTAGCATAACGTGAATTTGATATATATCCAATTCTAAGAATGTGTGAAAATTTTCGTAGGGGTTAGGTCTCCTAACCCTATGGGCGAGGGGACCTTTTTCTCAGCGTTTCTCACATAAACGCAACTCAGAAAAAATAACTTGGATGTGCAGATCAGCAGCCCCAGAGGGGCGGCATGTCTATAGAAACTTTGAAACCCCAGGCCCGGTAGGTTTTTGCTTAGGTATTTCTGCGTATTACTTGGGTATTTCTGCGTATTTCTTCAGACTCGCGATGTTTCCCCGGCGAAAATGTTCAAACATCAACAATTGAATCGCTCTGATGGTGCTGTCAATGAATCTTGACTTACTACACTATTTTCTGTTATACTTTTACAAACAGGAGGCAAGGCAGATGGTCACTCAAGAGGACATTCAAGCGACATGTAACGACATCGTTCGGGAATTCAATCCATTGCAGATCATTCTCTTTGGATCCTATGCGTATGGCACGCCAACTGAAAATTCAGATGTCGATTTGTTAGTCGTCATGGACATCCCAGAGGCAAAAACGAGCCAGCAAGCATCGGAGATTTGGCAGCGTATTCCATACCGTTTCAGTATGGATTTACTTGTCCGTTCGCCGAAAGAGATTGCTTATCGTGTCTTGCATAATGACTGGTTCCTTCGTGAGATTCTTGAAAAAGGCAATGTGCTTTATAAATCCAAAGAATTTTCCTACGATATTGAGAAGCATCGAGGCGTACCTTTCAAGGAAAGATGTGTTATGAATCCACTAACGCTGGAATGCGCGCGGAAAGCTGAACGCGATTATGCTGCAATAGCATTGCATCAAGGGACCGAAGATCCTGATTTCGATATTATATGCTTCCACGCCCAACAGTGTATAGAGAAATATTTAAAGTCATGGCTCCAAGAGGCGAATATTCCTCTTCTAAGATCGCATGACTTGTTAGCATTGTTAGGTTTGATTGTTCCAACCATTCCAAATTGGCGTACTTGGCAATCAGACTTACAAGTTATTGCCCCTTATGCGGTGGAATTTCGATATCCGGGGAAGTCAGCAACCTCCGAGAATGCACAGCACGCGGTCCGTATATGTAACGAGGTTCGCCAAGCTGTCCGAACGGAATTGAAACTCCCTGAAAATCAATCAGAAAAGTAGGGTTAGCAGATGAAAACAACAGGAAAAACAGTAAATATCCCGAAACTGGAAATATCCGCACAAGAGCGCGCTAAAAACAAACTCATACCCGAAAGCATTGATGCCGGCGCACGCCTCTTACGCGAGGCTGGATTGGTGGTCATCGAGAGCGTCCTCCCACGCGATTGGATAGCAGAACTCAATATCGCTATGGAGGACGTACTGAGCAATGAGGAGAATGGACACGAAGGTGAGCACCCGATGCTAAAAATGCCGTTCATGGACCCGCGCATTGTTGACAACCCTTTTGCGATGCCGATTCTGAAAGCCGCCATGGGTGAAAAGATTTTTGCGTATCTGCCTTATGGCTGTAACACGACGCGTCCGGGGGGCGACATTCAGTGGATTCATCGGGATTCCGGGCAGCTCTTCCCTGAATTGCCGTTCGCATTACCGGTTTCAACGATTGTCGTTAATATCCCGCTTGTCGATTTTACGGTAGAAAACGGCGCAACAGAAGTGTGGCCCGGTTCGCATCTTATTATTGATGACCCCGCTGTACGTAATAGTCCTTACAATGTCTGTGATGAGGAACGTGCCGCGCAGCTTCCATCTTTCCAGTTAGAGATGCCCGCAGGTTCAGTTGTCGTCCGCGATATGCGATGCTGGCACCGGGCAATGCCGAACCGTTCACAAATCATCCGACACATGCTTGCCCTCGTCTATTTCAGACGGTTTCATCATTCCCCTGATGCGCCAGGAATCTTCAGGTCCCGGGTTCCAGCAGAGATATGGAACAACATGTCTGAAGAGGCGCAAGAGGTATATCGGTTTCAGACCCATGATTGAGGAGAGATATGGAACGTACGTTATTGATTCATCCCGAAATGCCCGAACTTGACCGAGAACACGGGTTCTCGAATATCAATGGACCGTCGCTTGTTCGTGTACCGGAATGGGTAGAAAACCCGTTAGGACAATACTATCTCTATTTCGCACACCACCGCGGTGCCTATATCCGACTGGCGTATGCCGATGCAATTGAAGGACCTTACACCGTCCACCGTCCGGGTGCTTTACATCGCGACACTACCGTTTTCCGAGGGTG
>JAJECD010000009.1 GCA_022822215.1 Candidatus Poribacteria bacterium
GGATATCAACGCAGATATGGCAAGTAAGGCGGTCTCTGAAATCCAAGAAGCAGGTGGGAAAGCACTTTTTGTAGAAACCGATCTCGCTGATGACGAAAGCGTCACCGCCGCTGCACAGATTGTCGCCGAAAAATTTTCCGCGCTTCACATCCTCGTCAATAATGCTGCTATCGCGAGAGGCGGCAAAATTGAAGACGGTGGATGGATTCCAAATTGGCAACCCGAGACCGCAATCGGTCTCCGGGGCTGGGTCGTCATCACGCAGCAGCTATTGCCTCTTTTAAAACAGGAAGGTGGTGCCATCGTGAATCTCTCATCAGAGGGTGGATACCTCGGCAGACCGGGAGGGTGGGTCTACGATGCGATTAAATCCGCATTGGTCTCCCTTACGAAAACGATGGCGTACGAGTTCGTAGAATACGGTATTCGGGTTAACGCTGTCGCACCTGGCTGGGTTGTCACAGAGATGCACTTCGGGAGAGCACCCGACCCTGCCGTTCGGAAAAAGGAGTTGGAAGAAACACCTATCAAGTCCTGCATCATGAAACGCCGCTGTGGACCGGAAGAGATAGCATCCGCAATTGCTTTTCTCCTCAGTGACGATGCCTCTTACATCACGGGTCAGACAATTCACGTCGACGGTGGACGATGGGGAATGTCTGTTAGCAGAGATTGATCTATCTCCAATTGAAGCGCGTCATTGGGTAGGTGCGGTTTTGCGGCGTACTCGCTTAAATGCGATCTGCCTTCCAACCGCACCGTGCTTCTTTGACAATCAACCGACAACTGACAACCAAAATATGCCCAGCAAAACCCACACGACAGCCGTTGTGCTGATCCCTCCGGAATCCGCACAACCCCCCATCCAAGCCATCCGTAGAATTCACGACCGGAATTTCAGGCGATGGATGCCGCACATAACACTCCTCTATCCATTCGCAGAATGTCGCGATTTCGCAGATGTCACCCCATCACTTGCAAAAGCCGCACAGCAGCTAACACCTTTTTCTATTGGACTGAAACGTTTTGACGCTTTCAAACACCGCAAATCGTGTACGATGTTTCTTGTTCCTGAACCTACAGATGAAGTCGTGCGATTACATACCACACTGATACAGCACTTACCTGATTATGACGATACGGCACGGTTTACAAGTGGATTCCACCCGCACCTTTCCGTCGGACAATTCCGACACCGATCCCTTGACAGTGAACAGCAGCGACTCCAGACAGCGTGGCAACCGATACAGTGTGAAATAGGATCTCTCAGCCTTATCTACCGCTCGCCAGAAACGGATGACCGATTTGTGGTTGCGGAACAATTTCCCTTCCAGACAAGGAGTTAGCAATGAACACAAAGATTTTCCTATCCCTCATTGCAATTATAGTTATATCCCTTACCGGATGCGAACGCGTGAAACAGGTGATTGTACCTGATGCCCCTTCTACCGATACCGTCTCTACTGTTAAAATCGGCGTGATTCAACCTTCTGGATACTACACCGGTTTTACGCAGGGTGCAGCGCTCGCTCGAACCCAAATCAATGACCGTGGTGGCGTTCTTGGGAAGTCAATTGAATTTATCGTTATGGATAACCAAGGGGCGCGTTTAGTCCCGGACGCGGCGGAAAGTGTCCGGATCGCAAAAACACTGATTGAGCAGGAGGACGTTGTTGCAATTCTGGGTCCCATCTTCTCGAACAACTCCCGGCAGGTCGGGCCTGTCGTCCAGCAGCTTGAGCGTCCGGTGATTCCCGGGTCAGCGAGTCCGTCTGTGACTGCTGCTGGCGATTATGTGTTCCTTGTTGTTCCGTCAACATCTGTTCAGGCAGCGGTGATGGCACAATTCGCCACTGACCCTTCCGAACTTGGTGCGACAACCGCCGCAACGATTCGTCAGACCGATAGTGCCTATACGGAGAGTCTTACCGAAGCATTTGAAGCGAAGTTTCGGGAACAGGGTGGCGAAATCGTTGCAAGCGAAGTTTTCCAAATTGACGATAAAACCCTCGATGCCCAATTGACACGCATCAAAGCCGTATCCGCTGATGTTATCTATCTTGCGGGTGTTATCCCAGATATTCATCTCGTGATGGCACAAGCCAGAGAAATCGGGATTCAAGCGACTTTTCTTGGGATGGATAGTTGGGATGAACCTCAGAAACTTTTTACGACTTTAGATGACAGTACACCGTTGGAAGGGGCTTACTTTACGGCGAATTTCAGCCCGGAGTTGCCGAATGCTGCACAGTTTGTTCAGGCGTATAGGATACTGTTTATGCTGCCACCAGACAGCATGGCAGCCGCAGGCTACGATGCAATGTCTCTATTGGCAATTGCAATTGAGAACGCACAGACCCTTGACCCTGCTGCGGTGCGGGATGCGTTATCGCATATCACTGACTACATAGGTGCGACCCTTATTTCTCACTACGATGCCGACCGCCACCCTGTTAAAAACGTTGTGATCAACACAATTCGCAACGGACAGATCAAACTCTACAAAGTTGTTGAGCCGTTATAAATCGAGGAAAACAAACATTATGAACGCCAATCTCACCGACATCGAAAATAGGCTCTGGAGTGCTGCCGATGAACTCCGGGCGAATTCCCGCCTTCGTGCTTCAGAATACTCAACGCCTGTTCTTGGACTCATCTTCCTACGATACGCTGATCATAAATTCATGCAAGTCGGACAAGAGATTGACAACGAAACCGCTGCGGGTAAGCGAAGTAGAACGGATCCGCGAACGCAGTATCAAGCGCGCGGCGCATTTTACCTACCTGAGAACGCACGGTTGCAATATCTCCTCAATCTGCCAGAGAGTGAAAACATCGGACAAGCTATTACTGACGCTATGAAGGCAATTGAAACCGAAAACGCTCAAGTCAACGGTGTCCTACCCAAGACTTACAACCGCCTTGAAAAGAGCACGCTCTTTGAACTCCTCCGTATCATGGAACAAATCCCTATGGACATTGAGGGCGACGCTTTCGGAAAGGTTTATGAGTACTTCCTCGGTAATTTCGCCATGAGCGAAGGGCAACGCGGGGGTGAATTCTTCACCCCTACCTCCCTCGTCAAACTCATCGTTGAGATTATCCAACCCTTTCATGGTCGGATTCTCGATCCCGCCTGTGGTTCCGGCGGTATGTTCGTCCAGAGCGCTGAGTTTATTCGCAATCACCAGAACAACGGCAGACGCGGAAACATCAGTATTCACGGCGTAGAACGCGTCGCTGAAACTATCAGGTTGTGTAAGATGAACCTTGCGGTTCATGGGCTTGAAGGTGACGTCAAACAAGCAAATAGTTACTATGAAGATCCGCACAACTGCTTGGACAGGTTCGATTTCGTCATGGCAAATCCGCCCTTCAACGTAGATCGCGTGGATAGGGAGCGTATCAAAGACGATCCCCGGTTCCCATTCGGCATGCCGCGTGTTGATAATGCCAATTACGTGTGGATTCAACTGTTCTATAGTTCGCTTTCCGAGTCTGGACGTGCAGGCTTTGTCATGGCGAACTCCGCCGCCGATGCCCGCGCCTCTGAGCTGGAGATCCGCCGTCAAATTATCGAATCTGGCACTGTGGATGTCATTGTCAGCATCGCCTCAAACTTCTTTTATACGGTCACTTTACCCTGTACCCTCTGGTTTTTCGATAAGTCCAAATGGAACAGCGACAGACATGATAAAGTGTTGTTCATTGACGCACGCCA
>JAJECD010000393.1 GCA_022822215.1 Candidatus Poribacteria bacterium
CACAAGGTTTCACAAAAGTTATTGCAAGTCGATGGCGTGGAAAAATATTAGGAGTTCACATTGTGGGAGCCAATGCGGGAGAGGTTATCCATGAGTACGTTTTGGCAATGCAAGCGGGGATGCCGTTGCGAAAATTGAGCGGTATGATACACGTGTATCCGACTTTCTCGAGCAGTACGTGGCGTGTAGCAGGAAAATGGTTCTCGGAGGGGACGCTGATTAGAACGTTACGAAAATTGATTGGGGCCAGTTGATGTCTAATAGACACTGCTACGATGTCCGACTCTGTGAACAATGATTTCAAATTTTAACGCAATCATCGCATATTTCTGGGAAGATGTCAATACTTTCAGGATTGACGAAACCTGAACGAACTTGAGAGGAAAAAAGGAACCGGAACCATATTCCTAATAGGTGCTACAACATTCAGGGTCCTAACCTAACTCACAAATACAACAGCGGCTTGCAAACTACACCTTTTAGGAATTATGGCTCCGGCTTACCCAAGGAGGCTTATTATAGAGGTATGCAATTTTCGTGCCAATCGAAAAGTGGCTATTTCAGGCGATTTACGGGATAAGATTGCCTATTTTTTGAACACACACGAACAAAACTGATAAAAAAATAGACACCAATCCGCTTCAACCCTTTACAACACCGATAGGACGGAGGCGCGCGACGCGCCGGGAAAGTCCCGCTTTATCAACGACGCGGACGACCTCATCGACATCTTTGTAGGCTTCAGGAACTTCTTCTTGGAGGGTGCGCCTGCCTTCTGCACGCACATAGATACCTTGCGCCTCCAAATCCTTCTGGATGGAACGCCCTTTTGTCAAAGCGATCGCTTTCCGTCGGGAGAGCACTCTACCGGCACCGTGGCAAGTTGTACCCCATGTCTCTGCCATCGCCCCGGGATTGCCGACAAGCACGTAAGAAGCTGTGCCCATGTCGCCGGGAATCAAAACGGGTTGTCCGATTTTCTGGTATTTGTCAGGTATCTCTGGATGTCCCGCTGGAAATGCACGGGTCGCCCCTTTGCGATGGATAAACAACTCACGCTCTTTCCCGTCAACTGTGTGTTTCTCAAACTTTCCGATGTTATGTGCGACATCGTAAACGAGTTCCAAGCCGAGTTCATCCTCTGTCGTTTCAAAAAACTGCATGAAGGTCTGACGGACGAGGTGCATGATACACTGCCGATTGTTCCACGCATAATTTGCACTACACGCCATCGCCGTGATGTAGTCCTGTCCTTCGGGTGAGTTAATCGGTGCAGAGGCGAGCTGCCGATCAGGGAGGTTAATACCGTATCTTTCAGCAACTCTGACCCAACTCTTGACGTGTTCATCACAAATTTGGTAGCCGAAACCACGTGAACCCGTGTGAATCATGACACAGATATTGCCTTCGCTTAACCCCATCGCATCAGCGGCTTCTCGATAAAAGACGCGGTCAACCGCTTGGACTTCAAGGAAGTGGTTTCCGGAACCGAGTGTCCCGAGTTGGTTTTTGCCGCGCTCTAAGGCGCGTTGGCTCGCAGCATCAGCGTTTGCGTCTTGTAGAAATCCGGTTGCCTCGGTAAAGTCGAGATCCCCGGGATGTCCATACTCACGTTCAATCGACCAAAGCGCGCCTTTCTCCAACATCCGACGCTCCTCTTGGACAGTCAACCGAATTTTGCCGCTTGAACCGACACCACACGGAACGTTCTCGAACAACTTAGCGACGAGTGCCTTCCGTTTCCCCTCAAGCTGCGAGACATCAAGGTTGGTTCGGATGAGACGAACACCACAGTTGATGTCGTATCCGATGCCACCGGGAGAGACAACACCGTCTGCCTGTGGATCTGTGGCAGCGACACCACCGATAACGAAGCCATAACCCCAATGCAAATCGGGCATTGCAAGGGAGTGCTTGACAATACCGGGGAGGTGTGCAACGTTTGCGACTTGTTGTAGTGCCTCTTCACTTTTCGTCTGTTCAAGGAGTTTCTCGTTGGCATAGACGATGCCGTCAACGCGCATGCCTTTCATGTAACTTTTCGGGATGCGCCAGCGGTATTCGTCTATTTTTTGGAGGGTTATGTTTTGTTGCGCCATGATAAATTTGACAGGTTAGTGTCCCGTCCCTTCTTACAAACTCTACAATGTTGAGAGTTCCGGCAATTCTACCCACCTCCGAGTCTGCCACGACTCCATACCTCTCTCCGCCAACTGCACACCCTTCGCACCCGCAAGCAGTGTCCATGGAAAAGGTTCATCAGCAACGACGTGTCGGAGGAACAACTCCCACTGCGCCCTGAATGCGTTCTCATACTCTTCCTGCTCTGGCACTTTGAGCCACCCATCAAAGAATTTGATCGGTTGTTCGATGTCAGGATTCCAAACAGGACGTGGGGTACCGGAGAGCGGTTGAATCCAACAATCTCTCAACCCTACGACAGCGGACCCATTCAAACCGTCCACGTGTATCGTCAATAAGTCGTCGCGACGGACTCTGACTGCCCAAGATGAGTTGAAATGGGCAATGACCCCGTTCTCTAATTCAAAGGTCGCATAAGCAGCGTCTTCAGCCGTAGATGCGTAAGGTTTGCCGTCTTCGTCCCAGCGTTGCGGGAGATGCGTCGCAGCAATACAAGAAACGCCTTTGACTGCCCCGAAAAGATTATCAAGGACGTACCGCCAGTGGCTAAACATGTCGAGAATAATGCCACCGCCGTCTTCGGTTCGGTAGTTCCATGAGGGACGTTGGGTTGGGATGGCATCCCCTCGGAAAACCCAATAGCCGAATTCACCGCGAACAGCGATAATTTCTCCAAAAAAGTCAGCATCTATCAAACGCTTCAACTTCTGAATACCGGGTAACCAGAGTTTGTCCTGAACGACACCGTTTTTAAGACCGGCTTTGGCTGCCTGTTCATAGAGGCTATAGGCATCAGCAGTAGTGGTAGCCGTCGGTTTTTCACAATAGATGTGCTTACCGGCGGATATTGCGGCTTGGACTGCATCCACGCGACGTGACGTAACCTGTGCGTCAAAGTAGACGGAATAAGCGTCATCGGCGAGAGCAGCGTCAAGATCAGTGCTCCACTTCTCAACGCCAGTCGTTTCGGATAACTTCTCCAGTTTCGCTGGATTTCGACCAACGAGAAACGGATCCGGCATAATAACTTCGTCATCACCGATGGGGATACCGCCTTCTTCGGCGATTGCTAAGAGAGATCGGATAAGGTGTTGGTTTGTTCCCATTCTGCCGGTGACACCGTTCATGATGATACCGACACGGTGTGTTTTTGGGGTATGACTCGTCATGAATAATCCTTTGGTTTTAGCCGTCAGCAGTCGGCTATCGGCTGTCGGTTAAGAGGTTTCATGTAACACAATTTACCATCTCTTGGGACGCTCCGGACAGGTGAAGATTGTTACAAACCGCTCTTAACTGAAAACTAATAGCCATTCTCAGGGTTTGTCAGTGCATTGTGGGGCTGCACCTTCTGGGAGTGCGGGTGCGTCCACACCGGCTTTCGGGAGTGTACCAGTGAGTTCTTGCTTCCAATGCGCCACATCGCCCGCGGGTCCGTAGCAGTAGACCATGTGCATCGGTGTATTACCGGTGTTTGTCAACTGGTGGAAAACCCATGAAGGAATAAAAACGGTCTGTCCCGCGGAGAGGGTTTGACGTTCCTCACCGAGACACATTTCGCCTTCGCCTTCAACGATGAAGTAGATTTC
The DNA here is from genome assembly GCA_022822215.1 of Candidatus Poribacteria bacterium. Classification (GTDB taxonomy): domain Bacteria; phylum Poribacteria; class WGA-4E; order WGA-4E; family WGA-3G; genus WGA-3G. Next base: position 3,732 of record JAJECD010000393.1, read on the forward strand.
TTCCTGTTCGTGGTTGTGCCACGGCACTTGACCACCATTGGGTTCTAAGACGACGAACCCCATGCAGAATTCGCCTATCTGGATCGGGGATGCGCCACCGACGAGATTTTTGGTGCGTCTACGGGCTGGATAGGTACGACCTTCCATTTCGTTTACATCTGCGATTAGCATTGTGTGTTGCCCTTTGAATAGTTATTAGTTGTCGGTTGTCAGTTAAAAAGCGGGTTTGTAACAATTTACCGTTGCAAGCAAGGTAGGCGCGCTCACAAGGCGCGCCATACCTAACAATAGTGCTGCTGCACTCCGCTTGTCCTAATCTTCAGTCTCAATGACAGCCTGCGCTGCGGCGAGCCGTGCAATCGGGACGCGGAACGGGGAACACGATACGTAATCGAAGTCTAATCCGTGGCAGAACTTCACGGAATGCGGCTCTCCGCCGTGTTCGCCACAGATACCGACTTTCAGATCGGGACGCGTCGCCCGCCCTTTTTCAGATCCGATCTGCAAGAGGTTACCGACACCCTCTTGGTCGAGCACCTGGAAGGGATCGTACTCAAGGACACCGTTTCTGACATAGTCATCAAGGAATCTTGCAGCGTCATCACGACTCATTCCAAATGTCGTCTGAGTGAGATCGTTGGTACCGTATGAGAAAAACTCAGCCTCGGCGGCGATTTTGTCAGCGGTGAGTGCTGCCCGTGGTAACTCAATCATCGTACCGACGAGATATTCGACCCGCGTTCCACTCTCTGCAAAAACGGACTCAGCCGTATCAACAACAACTTTACGCTGCAGAGATAATTCGTTGATATGCCCGACAAGCGGAATCATAATCTCCGGCAACACCGATATGTCGCGTTTCGAGACATCAACGGCGGCTTCAAAGATCGCGCGGGCTTGCATTTCGGTTATTTCTGGATAGACGATACCGAGTCTGCATCCACGGTGTCCAAGCATAGGGTTGAACTCGTGCAATTCTTCAACGCGCTCACGTAACTTTTGCGGATCAACACCAATCCGTTCCGCGAGCTCAAGAATCTCCGTTTCATTCTTCGGCAAGAACTCATGGAGCGGCGGATCAAGGGTACGGATAGTGACCGGGTAGCCCGCCATCGCCTCGAAGATGCCGATGAAGTCCGAACGCTGATGCGGTAGTAGTTTCTCCAATGCCTGCTGGCGTTCTTCCGTGTTATCCGCAAGAATCATCTCACGAATAGCGTCAATCCCTGCGCCGAAGAACATGTGTTCCGTACGGCAGAGACCGATGCCTTCTGCGCCAAATTGTCGAGCATTTTTAGCGTCCTCAGGCGTATCCGCATTCGTGCGAACCCCTAAGGCGCGCACCTCATCCGCCCAGTCCATGAGTGTTCCGAATTGTCCACTCAATTCAGGTTGGATAAGTGCCACTTGTCCCTTGAGAACATCGCCTGTTGACCCGTTAAGCGTGATGTAATCACCCTCGGCATAGCGTGTCCCTTCAGCGTAAAATTCCAACGCCTCTTCATTAATAAACAGCGCAGAACACCCGGCAACACAGGATTTGCCCATACCGCGTGCGACGACAGCGGCATGGCTGGTCATACCACCGCGCGCCGTGAGGATTCCCTCAGCAGCATCCATACCGCCAATATCCTCCGGTGAGGTTTCAGTACGGACAAGGACAACCTTTTCGCCCTTGGCTGCCATTTCCTCAGCGCGAAGTGCCGTAAAGACGACTTTGCCAACAGCTGCCCCCGGAGAGGCAGGTAAACCTTGCGCTACAACCTCGACTGTAGCTGCCGGATCAATACTCGGATGCAACAACTGATCCAGATCGTTGGCGGGGACACGTGTTAGAGCGGTCTGCTTATCGATTAAACCCTCTTCAACCATCTCAACAGCGATGCGGACTGCAGCCTGACCCGTGCGCTTTCCGTTACGGGTCTGGAGCATGTAGAGTTTGCCATCTTGAATCGTGAACTCCACGTCTTGCATATCGCGATAGTGTTTTTCAAGCCGCAAACCGATATTGACCAATTCATCATGTATATCCGGTAAGATGTTTCGCAATTCGGTGATCGGGAGCGGTGTCCGGATACCGGCGACGACATCCTCGCCTTGCGCGTTCATGAGGAATTCACCGTAAAATTGGTTTGCGCCCGTCGATGGGTTCCGTGTGAAGGCGACTCCTGTTCCCGAGCTGCCCCCCATATTCCCGAATACCATTGCTTGAACGTTAACAGCAGTGCGTCCGAGTTCTTCAGAAATATCGTTGAGACGGCGATAGGTAATCGCGCGCGGGTTCCCAGAAGACTCAAAAACAGCGTCCCGCGCCATATCCAATTGCAGCCGCGGTTCATCAGGGAAGTCTCTTCCTGTTTGCTGCTTGACGATCGCCTTGAATTCCGTGACGAGTGCCGACAAATCAGCGGCTTCTAATTCAGTATCTAATGTAACGCCTTTTGCGTCTTTCTTTGCTTCAAGTAAATGCTCAAATTCGTCGTGATCAACGCTGAGTACAACGTTTCCGAACATCTGTACGAAACGGCGGTATGCATCGTAAGCGAAACGTTCGTTTCCGGATCTGGCGATGAGTCCTTTAATGGCATCATCATTTAAACCGAGGTTGAGGATCGTGTCCATCATACCCGGCATCGAAACAGCGGCACCGGAACGGACAGAGAGGAGAAGTGGGTTTTCGGTATCACCGAATTTTGCGCCGAGTGCGTTTTCTAATTTCACCAGATTTTCGTCAATCTGTTTATCAAGTCCGGTGGGATACCGTTTGTCATTTTCGTAGTATAATTTACATACTTCAGTGGAGATAGTGAAGCCGGGTGGAACAGGTATATCAAGATTGCTCATCTCTGCGAGATTCGCGCCTTTACCACCGAGCAGCGTCCGCATTGTGGCGTTGCCTTCACTTTCACCGCCTCCAAAGAAGTAAACATACTTCGGTTGTGGCATCAAAAGCCTCCTATTATTGGCTATCAGCCATCGGCAGTCAGTAGGCTTTTGTGGCAGTTGCGATATTTGTTAATGCTACAAACATCTCTTTACCGATAGCCGATGACCGACAGCCGATAGTTATTTAAATTGAATAAATCGTACGACTTGCTTCGTCAAATTCGGGTTTAAAAGGATCCGTCGAAAGGTAAAGGATCTGGTATGGTTCATAGAGTTGAATATAACTCCAATTGACACCACACAGGACCTTGCCCTCGTTTACTTTCTTGATAAATTTACCACGGAATTTGGCGCGTGTGCGTTCAGGTGGAAAATGTTCGGCGTGCTGAATTTGCTCATCTCTGACAATCCGTTCAATCTCCCCCCGGTTTTCGAGCGTATAATAGAGACTCTCATTCCGACGCACATTATGATATTTTAAGTCCAAGTGTTTCACTTGCGGTGCATCCCAGTCAAAACCGCGCCTTGTCAGATATGCTTGCAGCCATTTCCACTTAATCACCCAATCCAATTCGCGGTCTAACTGCATCGGATCACTCTCTAAACAAGTGAGGACATATTCCCATCGCGCCATAATTTGCGATGTTGTGGCATCAGATTCGGCTTGCTCAAGGTATCGCTTCGCGCATTCCAAGTATTGCCACTGCAGTTGAACCGCAGAGAGTCGCTTGCCGTTTTGAAGCTCAATGAGGTGT
>JAJECD010000156.1 GCA_022822215.1 Candidatus Poribacteria bacterium
TTAAACGGGTTCGGATAGTTCTGGAAAATCGTCGTCTGTTTAATATGCCCGAATGTCGTAAGCGTCTTCGAGGTCGGGTCAACAGAAAAAGGGACATCTGCGGAGCGGAATCCGAGATCAATTGGGTTATAGATAAAAGCGGATCCGGAGTTGCCTCCTGCATTATCATTGCCTTTAGCACCGACGATAGCGAACGCGCCGCCGATTGCCACCGATCCCCCAAATAGGTCGGATTGGTTTGTGCCAGCCGCAACAACTCGTCGTTTCTCTACCCAGGACAATCCGTCACGCAGAAAAGCGTAAGCAGAGCCTTTGTCGGCTTGGAGCGATGGATCTTCGTCGGGGTCAACCAGTGGATGATCGTCCTTCCATGCGCCGATAATTGCCGTATCTTGGTGTAGCGCGACAGCTGCTCCGAATTCGTCGCCCGCTGCCCCATTAGTTGCAGTGAGTTTTGCCTGTTGGACCCAATCGTCTTGCGTCTCTACAAAGACATAAGCCGCGCCCATGTTTTCCAGACTTCGATTCTCCTTAGGTGCTCCGATAAGCGCGGTTCTTTCGCTAAGATCGACTGCATAACCGAATTCATCCCCAACACCGATATCATTTGGCAACAGTTGGCGGTCTTGCGTCCAGTTGTTGCCACTGCGTGTAAAGAGAAAGGCAGCCCCTGAGTCGGGCCCCGCTGCGTCGCTGAGATGTGCCCCTACAAGCGCGTTATCCGCATAAACAGCGACAGCAGATCCGAATTCATCTCCCGGTACAGCCCCTTGGTGCGTCAGTTTCGCCTGTTGTATCCAAGCATTTCCATTTCGGACAAAAACATAGGCGGCACCGGAATCCGCCCCGACTTCATCTTTGCCGTATGCGCCGATGATAGCCGTATTCTCATGCACAGCAACAGTTGCCCCGAAGTTATCGAACATTCCGATATCCGTTCCGATTAATTTCGCCTGCTGTACCCACTCCTCGACCACCCGGACGAAAACATAAGCTGCACCAGCCTCTGGTCCGGCATCATCAACCCCCGGTGCCCCGATAACTATCGTTTCACCACTGACCGCAGCAGCATTTCCGAAGAGATCCCCCGCTTTCCCATCTTCAGCGGTCAGTTTCGCCTCTTGTAACCAAAGTGTCCCGCTCCGCTCAAAGACATAGGCAGCCCCGGCATTCGGTGCGAGGTCATCGTTTTGTTGTGCACCGGAAACAGCAATATTAGCACTGATAGCGACAGCCGTTCCAAACTCATCATCAGAGGCGGTTTCGCCGTCACTCAACTTAGCAGTCTCGATCCAGGCAGCCTCTTCATTTTGCTGAAAAATATAAGCAGCACCCGAACTGGGTCCACCGGCACTATGCCTCGGTGCCCCGGCGATAATTTCGTTCTCCGTAATCGCCACAGCAAACCCAAGCTGATCCCCGCTCTGTCTATCACCTGTGACTAACTTGGTATGTTGGTTCCAAAATGGGGGTTCATTTCGTGTAAAGATATAGGCAGCACCGACCTCCTCCTCACCGACTATAGCCCCAGTGGCTCCGATGACAGCGGTTTCACCCCTGATGGCCACAGAAACACCGAAAGAGGTAGCACCATCATGGTCAATAGGTATCATCCGGATCCGGATACGATTTCTTTTTTGCTCCCATCGGTTGTCTTCACGCTCATAAATGTAAGCCGCCCCGGTTCCCCTGTTGCGCGGCGAGGTCACGACGGCGAAATCTCCATCTACAGCGACAGCATATCCGAAGTTATCTTCTGCCTCCGTATTGTTGCCAATAAGTTTCGCCTGTTGTGTCCATCCAAATTGGTCGCGTACAAAGACGTAGGCGGCACCAGCATCATTACCGGCTTCATCATCGCGAGTTGCCCCGATGATGGCGGTATTCCCATCAAGCGCGACTGAAAAGCCGAAGTATGAGAAGTTAGCACCATCTGGTGCGAGGATTTTGGATGTTTGATACCAGCTGGCTCCAATCCGTTCAAAAACATAGACGGCTCCCCCATCTGCAAAGGCTTCATTCCCCCGATGCGCCCCAACAAGAGCAGTGCTGTCATCAATTGCTACGGAGATACCAAAATAGTCGCCCTGCGTTTCGTCAGATGCAACGAGTTTCGCCTGTTCGACCCATTCCGTACCCTGCCGTGTAAAGATATAGGCAGCACCTGAGTTCGTTCCGACCCCATCCTTTCCGGGAACACCCACAATGACGTAATCGCCACTCACGGCGAGTGTTGTGCCGAGTTGATCGCCACTTGTTGCGTCACTGGCAGTGAGTTTCTGATGTTGTATCCATCCTGTTTCAGTACGAAGAAAGATTTGGAGCGACCCCGTATTCGTACCGATATCGGTGTCATCCTTCGGAACACCTATTAAAGCATAATTACCACTGATACCGACACTCGTGCCGAGATTGTCCTGGAGGACGGCAGCGGTTGTGTTGAGTTGCACGCGATCAGCACTGCTCTGCATGACCAACCCTATTCCGAAGAATAAGGTCAGCATGATGACTTGCAATTTTCTCACTTGTCTTTCTCCTATTTAACGTTTCTTCAGGCTCCTCAGCATAAAAGATAGATAACTTGCTCGGAGATTCCTTTTGACTTTATCTTCATCGCTTGCTAACAAAGACTCCATTTATTAATGACACAATTTGCAGACGAAAAAGGTGCATTATTTCAAAAAATCGTAAAAAATCCAATGCGCTTGGGTCAACTTCCTTCGGATACAGTCAGCCTACAGATTGTTTTCCCGGCATCATCGCCGTACCACAACGCCTCACCATCCCAAGTAAGTCCATGCGGTTCGCCGGGACATGCGACAGTCTTGAGAACCTCACCAGATTCAGGGTGGATTCGGTAAATGATGCAGTCATTTGTATCAGCGTTCCAAAGTGCCTCACCATCCCAAGCGAGCCCGTGTGCGCGACCGCCCGGTGTCGGGAGTTCGGCAAGGATCTCGCCGGTTTCGGGAGATTGCTTCACGAAACGACTGGTGTTCATGTCAACGCTCCAGAGGTGTTCGCCATCCCACGCCAATCCGTGTGGTCCTTCGCCAGGAGACGAAAATTGTGTAACGATTTCGAGCGTCGGCACCGTGAGTTTGTAAAAAGTCTGCTGCCAGATGCTGTTATACCAGAGATATTCACCGTCTGACTCTAAACCGGCTGAACCCGGGAAAGCGGGTGAAAGCGTTAGCTCAACTTCCCCTGTCTGAGGATGGATTTTGTGGATAGGTCCGGGACCTTCAACACTCCAGAGTGACGTTCCCTGCCATGCGAGCCCATTCGTGCCAGCACCGGGAGCCGATACCTGATGTTTAGGTGTTATTTCAGTCATTTTTTTCGTTTCTCCGCGATGGCTGTTCTATTTCTAAAAGTGCGTCCTGAATTTCAGTAATCACCTCTGTCTGCGTCTCAACAGTTAATCGTTTCTGTAATATTCGTCTGGCGATGTCGCCTCCGATTCTCCCTAACGCCCATGCGGCGTGGCTTCGGATGAGAGGTTCGTCATCGGCTAATGCACTTTTGAGTGCTGGAACAGCGCGCCGATCTCCCCAATTACCGATAGCAACGAGTACGTTCCGCAAGAACCCGCGGCGTTTGGCGCGTTTGATCGGACTCCCTTTAAACCGTCTGCTAAACTCTTGCTGGGTCATACCCATCAGGGATAGCAACTTAGGGGCAAAGTTTCCGTCGCGTGGATGGAACCCTGGTTCGGGTGTGGGAACGGCTTTGCTGTTCCACGGACAAACCTCTTGACAGATGTCGCACCCAAAAATCAGGTTCCCCATTTTAGGACGCAGTTGCTTCGGTATGCTCTCTTTGAGTTCAATTGTGAGATAAGAGATACAAAGCCGAGAATCAAGCAGGTTCGGCTCAATAATTGCCTCCGTTGGACATTCCTCAATGCAGCGTGTACACGTGCCACAACTTCCACGGAGCGTCGGTGTTTCCGATTCCAAGACGACACTCACAAGGATCTCAGAGAGAAAATACCACGAACCCGACCGCCAATGAATCAGGTTCGTATTCTTACCGATCCAACCGATCCCTGCCTTTTGGGCATACTCCCTCTCAATAACCGGAGCGGTATCAACACAGACCCGGGTTTTCAATTCAGCTTCAGCAGCCTGCTTAATAAATTGAACGAGTTCTAAAAGCCGTTTCCGAATAAGTTCGTGATAGTCATCACCCCAAGCATACCGGGAAATCTGCCCGCGTTCGGGATCCTCAGCGAGTGCTTTTGGTGGATCCGTCGTATAATAGTTCATTGCGAGGCTAATAACAGATTTTGCCTCTGCGAGGAGTTGACGGACATCCGTTTTGAGTGGAAGATGCTTCTCAAGATAGTGCATCTCCCCTGCATATCCGTTTTTCACCCACTGTCGGTAGCGTGCGATTGTTTCACTGCGTGCTGCGGGTATAATTCCGACGAGTTCAAATCCGAGTTCGTGTGCGTGCGCTTGAATTCGTTGCGTTAGCGTTGACATTACTGCGTCCCGCGCGGATAAGATCCGAGAACATTGACCTCCCGACACAATTCTTCCAGCTGCCCAAGTGCCACGATGACGCGTTCGTCAGCAATATGACCTTCCATCTCAGCAAAGAAGATGTACTCCCAAGGTTTGGTTCGCGATGGCAGGGATTCCAGATAACTCAGATTCAACTGTGCTTCTTCTAAAATACCGAGGGCTTGATGTAGTGCCCCAATTTTGTCAGGAATTGAAAAAAAGAGCGAGGTCCGATCATACCCACTTGGGTCTGGCAGATACTTTCCGATAACGAAGAATCGGGTTGTATTATCCGGTTCATCCATAATGGAATTTGCGACGATTGGCACCTGATAAATTTCGCTTGCGAGTTCACTTGCGATTGCAGCGGCGGCAGGCTCCTGTGCAGCACGTTGCGCCGCCTCAGATGTACTCACCACCTCAATCTGTTCAGCGTTACTGAGATAGCGTCTCAGCCATGTTTTACACTGTAAGAACGGTTGGGGGTGTGAGTAGACAGACCGAATTTCCGTGAGGGGTGCCATCGACAACAGATGCTGTTTTATGGGTTGGAATGTCTCTGCACAAATCCACAACGACGTGCGTTGGAAGCGTTCGAGCACATCACGAACGGTGCCTTGTAAAGAATTCTCAATAGCCACCACGCCGTAGTCTGCTCGCCCCGACTCGACCTCAGTAAAGATGTCAACTTGCGGGCGGACAGGGACCAGTTCAGTTGACGCGCCGAAGTGACAGAGCGCTGCTAAATGCCCGAAACTGCCAACAGGACCGAGGAAAGCCACGCGCTCTGATTCCTGTAAGGAACGAGAAGCAGATAAGATTTCTGTCCAGATTGCTTCCAGCGCGTCCTCGGGAAATGTGCCTTGATTTTGTGCCTTTAAGCGTTCAATGACCTGTTTGTGTCGATGTGGAACATAGACACTGGCGACACCAGTTTCCGCTTTTACTGCGCCGACCTGTTTGGAAATTTCTGCTCGCTTCTGTAGCAGGCGTAAAATCTCATCGTCAATTTCATTAATCTGGTCACGGTACTCTGTTAATTCCAAAAAATAGGTCTCCGCGTTATCGCGAATCTCGAATCGCTGACCGCGGTTCGCGAAGAGCGGTTTGCGGTCAGCGGTTCGCGAAAAGCCAACTAACGATCCAATTTTTTCATAGCGGCGATCATCTCATCGTCTGAGGGATTGTTTTGCACCATCTCAACGAACTCCTCAGCACTTATCTTGTGTTCCTCCAGGAACAACTTATCTTGCGGTCACGGATAGATATACTCCCCGATGATGCCCTGCAGTTTTGCGTTGGCTTTATCGGCAATTCTGGCTAACCATGGGATATCCCCGATAATCATATCCCTGTGGCGTGGTTTCCAATCAAGAGCCATGCGTTTCACCTCCTTTAAGAGTTATCAGTACGGTTTGCTACGCAAACCTTTCAGTTATTCGTTGTTGGTTAAGAGACATTGTAATTTATCAAACCCTCTTTCCAGTGACAACCGGTTGGTATCTTTTCACCTGCCGACTGCCAACAGCAATTTTACTGTGTACTTCCCTCAAGTTGACGCAAAGTGTCCTCTAAAAGTTGCAGGACGCGTCCATATTCTGCCCAGTCGCCAGCGCGTTGTGCGTCTTGCGCTTGATTGAAATAGCGACTCGCTTGTTGAACGAGACTTATCAGCGAGGTTTGATTTGTCTCGGTGTCAGTTGCGGTTTCAGTCGTTGATGTCGCAGGAGTAGTTTGCCGCATCGTTCTCTGTCCGAACATCTTGACGAGTGCTTCATCCAAACTCTCACCCCAGACGACTTCATTGCCGTACCCGATAACGACCCTTCGTAATTCGGGAATAGCGGTTTTCTCATCTTCGGACTGAATATAGATAGGTTCAACATAAAGTAGGGAGTTATTCATTGGGAGAATCAATAGATTGCCGCGTAAGACGCGAGATCCCTGCGTATTCCAGAGACTAATCTGTTGGGAAATCTCGGGTTCTTGGCTAATAAAGTTCTCGACTTGCATGGGTCCTGCGACCTGTTTTCCTTTGGGAAAGCGGTAAACGAGGAGTTGTCCGTATTGGGGCAGATCGCACCGTGCGGCGAGCCATGCGGTTAAATTCGGTTTGTTGAGTGGCGTGTAGGGCAACATCAACATGAATTCGGATCTCTCTTGTCCGGGTAGCCGGATCACGACATAGTAAGGTTCAACGGGTTGCCCATTTACGCTGGAACTTTGTGGAACCTGTTGCGGTAGAAACGGGTTCCTTTGTTGGGGTTGGGCGACTTGTCGCGTCTGTGCGTCTGTATTATCATAGAGTTCCCTGCCAATCTCCCACTTATCTTCACCTGCATAAAAGGTTATAGGGTCCTTCATGTGATAATCTTGGTAGACGCGCGCTTGGATGAGGAACATAGAGGTCGGATACCGGATATGTGTTTTGAGTTCCTCTGGCATCTCATCAAAAGGTTTGAAAAGGTCTGGGAAGATTCTACGATAGCACTCCACAATCGGGTCCTGTTCTCGTTCCATAACGTAAAAATCGACCGTTCCGTCGTAGGCATCAACAACGACCTTCACAGCATTTCGGATATAGTTGCCCCACGGCTCAGTATTTCGCTGCATATTTGCGACTTGTCGTCTTCTTTCACTAACGAACTCTTCCATAGAAACGGAATAAGGATAGCGATGTGTAATGGTATAGGCATCCATTAACCAGACAAGCCGTCCGTTATGGATAATGACGTAGGGATCACCGTCATAACGCAAGAAGGGTGCGATTTTCTGCACACGTTCTCTGATATTCCGGTCATAGAGAATTTTGCTTGTTGCGGCGATTTCACCCGGTAAGACGAAGTTAATCTCGTTATCGAATTTGAGCATATAGACGAGTTTTCGCCAGAAAGAACTTAGCTGCACGCCACCTTGTCCTTGATATGCGTATTCGGCATACTGCTGTCCCTCTTGGGGATAATCAAATTCAAGCCCTTGGGCTCGATCTGGGTGTACGATAACGTAGCGATCCGTGCGTTCACCGTAGTAGATACGGGGTCCCGGGGTTTCACTGAACCGGTGCTGCCACTCTTCATCGTAGTCGATAGGCGGCAAGCCTTGAATATACATGTGAGGTTTCCCGTCAACAATTTCGTTCACAGGACTCACAACAGCACCGTATCCGTGTGTATAGGTATAGGTTTGCTTATACCAATCATTCCTGATTTCAACGGGAAGTTCGTTGATGTTGAGTTCCCGTCCGGCGAGCATAACCTGTCGGATTTCGCCATCAACGGTATAGCGATCAATATCTACATCGTTGAAGTCGTATTGTGATCTTAATTCTTGGAGTTGGCGGAAAGTTCTGCGTAAGGGTCGCCAATCCCAGAGCCGGATGCTGTTAAAAACAGAGGCGTTTTCCTGACTTCTTATATCATCATAGTTAAGTTGCTCAGTTAGCGGATATTCCTGCTCCGTCACGGTATTCTCAGCCAATCCGTAAGCTTGGAGCGTCGCTTTGATATTATAGTCGATATAATCCGACTCCAATACCTGTTTTCTGGGTTCCACCTGCCATCTTTGTATAGCGACCGGATAGGCTTGCCCAAGGAAACCGGCGATTAGGAACACAGCGAATCCACCGAAAGCAAGCGTGTTGCTTTTCAGGAAGACGCTAATAATGAAAATCAAGGCGCAAATTACTGTGATACCGAGCATAATCCACAAGAAAGGGAGGCGTGCCTGTATTGCGGCGTATCCGCCGCCGCCACGTACCACATCGTTTGAGGTATACAACAGATCATACATGGCGAATTGATAGTTCCACGCTCGACAGAGGAGCGTTATCCCGGCAAGGGTGAACAGATGCGCTTTGACATTGAAAGGCGGACGGAACCGAAACTGGCTGGTATCTCCGGTGATTAACCCGTGGAAAAAGTAGATGACAATTGCGAATATTGTCACCAGCAAGAAAATCCCGAAAAGCGTCCCACAGATATAACGCCAGAAGGGCATTTCAAAAACGTAGAAGGTGACATCGTTCTTGAAAATCGGGTCGCGTGCGGGTGAAGTGAAAAATGCCTTTTGCCCGGACTCTATCTGAACGGACGTATTCAATCGAATGGCACTGCTCAACACAGCCTCAACGCGGGCGTCCTGATTCGTGTCGTCAATCTGAACGTTTATCGGATCCCCGACTTTTATATTTTTTGCTTGAAGTTCCGAGGGTGCGACGGGAATTTCGTTAGAATCCAGACTCGTTTCTACAATAATAGGCGTAGCGGCGGGAAAAACAAGTTCATCGGCATTTGCGAAACGTAGATAAATTTCCCATCGGTCGCTGGCAGTGTACCCCATCAAGACGCTAAAAAGTACTGCGAGCAGGGTCAGTCCGCCATAAATCAACCTTCGCGTAGCCCCTGGATTGTCAGCGGCACCGTCAGCGAATTCTGCGCCTCCCATAAAAGCCGGGCTGAGATAGGCGGGTGTGAATCGGTAGATGATGAGAAGATTCGTTAGGAGAACCAGTAAATAACAGAGTCCAACAACTGCCCCGACCCAGATTTTTGTTGTAAGAATTTTAGCGTAAACGCCCCAATAGTCCACGACCTTAAACCATAGGTAATCCGGGTAAAGGTTCACCCAGGTGGCAATAAGTCCTCCAATAATTCCGAGGACGACGATAGTGGGAATCAAGCGTTTGGTTCGTGAATCCATGTTACTCCTTCTTAGTAATTGTCGGTTGTCAGTTGTCGGTTGTTGGTTAAGCGTGTAGTTGTTCCGTTCTTCAAAACGGCATTTTGAAATGTTTCATAACAAACCGTTGCCCAGGTTCTCACCTGCCACAAACTGCTTTTTTTTCTGAAAACTGATAACCGAAAACTGATAACTATTAAAATGCTTGTCCGAGTCCGAGGTGATACTTGATACCGGGTTCTAATCCGGTGAGATCGGTCAATCGTGCTGCGGCGAAATCTACCGAAAATAGGCCAAGTTGTAGCCGCAGCCCAATCCCGATTGAGGCTTTAACATCGTCAAGCCGCAGTCGATTGTTTTCCCAAACAAAGATTGTGAACGGGTCCTCTGGTCCGTACTGCCAATCCGCCCAAGCCCCGCCCATATCAGCGAAGAGGATGCCGCGGATGCCGCCAAGCGTCCAGGGGACGGGCCATCCGAAGTGCAGTACATCTATGAAGGGAATACGGACTTCCAAATTGAGGAGCCCGATGCGTGTGCCGACTAAGGCTTCATAATCATAACCTCGTATTGTATCAATGCCGCCGAGATAGAAGTAGGATTTGTCAGCCCCAAAGTTGCTGCCGAGCAATAACCGGGCTGCAATAGTGGAACGTCTCCCGAGTCCAAAGTAGCGGCGTGCGTCAAAAATAACATTTGTCAGTGCGAGTTCACTCCCGAGTGCGGGGAAGGATTGTTCAAGTTCGATGCGATAGCGCGAACCGGTATAAGGTTCCCACTCTCGCCACATGGTTGTATCCCCGACAAAGGCGAGAGAACCCATAGTAAGTAAGCCTCTATCATCCTCATAGGGGTCTAGCGGTTCCCTTGTTTGGAAGTTAAAGGAAAAGGGTTTCGAGTACATCGAGAACGCCAAATCGAGGCGGCGGTATCTGTCAAATGGGTAGTTGAGATAGGCACCGAGCCCGGTAATCCGCTGTAAAATGCCGCGTCTGCTCTGGATACCGCCCAAAATATGGTACTCATGATAGTTATAAATCATTGCGCCGATATCGGTTCGGTGTGTCAGGAACCCATACTGTGCGATGAAATCTGGGGCGAGATAGCTGGACTGATTCATCACACTGACCCCAAAGCGATGGTTGCCGAGCATATCACTCCCGACGATTTGTACCGAACTTCTGAGGATACCGTCGGCACCAAAAGTGAAGTCTGGAAAGACTGCGTCTAAAACGAAAGAGGATCTTGTGTTGTATTTTCGCTTGGCAATCCTATAATTCTCCGGTGCCTCAGCCGTCAAAATCGCAGTGGGTTCTCCGAGCTCTGCGCCTTCAATTTCCTCTTCAATGGTTTTGGAAATATCCATGAGATAGACATCGTATTTTCCGTTCTGGTAGGCACTAAAGAGCAGATGCCCTCTATCCGGTGCCAAACTTGGATTAAAACAGCCTGTCATAATGTTGGTCAGCCGCGTAAGTTTGACCTCTACAGATGGCTTTAAAGGTTCCTCAGATTCGTCTATGGAGACGAGTCGTTCCGCTTCCGTAGCATTATCAACCTGTTGTGGAGCGTCGGGTTCTTCTGTGGCATCCGTATTCTCCTGCCCGTTCGTTCTCTCTACAATTTCAAGTTCACAAACGTCATAAATTCCTTGTGCATCTGAACAGAAGAGGATTGACTTACCACCGGGTGTCCACGTTGAACTGACGGCGTTATAGGTATTATCGGTCAGGACGCGTTCTGTGCTATTATTGAGGTCTATAAGGACGATTCTATTCTTACCCCCGCGCTCAGAGGTATACACGATTTGAGGGGTTGTTGGATGCCATGAGGGGTGTGTGTCGTTGAAGGGATCGAAAGTTAGCCGCCTGATTTCACCCGTCAACAATTCCATAATATAGAGGTCTGTCTGTCCGTCTTTTAGGGCAGAAAAGATGATACGTTCACCGCTCCCATCATAGTCTGGAGATGTAGCGTTATCAAAATCGAGTTCAAAGTACTGGGTGAGTTCGCCTGTCAAAATGTTGACTTCAAGGAGATAGTTGGCATTGTGATACTTAGCGATGAAGGCAATTTTGTCGCCATCGGGTGCCCAAGCGAGGCTTCTGCCGAA
>JAJECD010000070.1 GCA_022822215.1 Candidatus Poribacteria bacterium
TAAAGAGATTTGGGAAATTTCATAGAGAATTGAAGGGCCTTAATGTCAAAACGGTTTACCTTGACATTTGAACCTTTGGCGTTTATAATATCTTAGGGGTTGGTGATTAAAATGGCAGACTATGAAATTGATGAAATTCACAGAATTCGCAGAAAAATCTCCGCAAGATTTGACCACGATGTCGGCAAATTGATCGCACACTATCAAGAATTAGAAGAAGCATACCGAAAGTCTGGAAAATACAAATTCGTGGATCCTCCGAATGAGAAGCCAAAAGCAGCGAAATCTCCGAATGAAGAAGCTGCTGACTGATGGTTTCCTACACGCCTTATAGACAAGTATATGAATACACACCACAATTACGACCTCATCGTCATCGGCGGAGGACCCGCAGGAAGCACCGTTGCAACCCTCGTTGCAGAACACGGACATCGCGTCCTACTCCTTGAACGAGAAGCCGAACCGACATTCAAAATCGGCGAGTCGCTAATCCCCGCCACTTACTGGACTTTCAAACGACTCGGTCTGCTCGAAAAACTACGGACAAGCCACTTTCCACAGAAGTACAGCGTCCAGTTCTATTCACGCACCGGCAAAGCCTCCAGTCCGTTCTACTTCTTTCAAACCAACCCACATGAGAGTGCTGTCACATGGCAGGTGTTGCGGAGTGAGTTTGACGAGATGCTCTTGGACAACGCCAAAGAGAAAGGCGTAGAGGTGCAACGCGGAATCCGTGTCCGAGAGGTGCTTTTCGAGGACGATACAGCCACTGGTGTTGTGGTCCAAGGCGTAAACGGCAATCGTGAAACCCTCAACGCAACCGTCGTCGCCGATTCTACCGGACAGCGGTCGCTGATCGGACGGCAACTCGGCCTAAATACAGTCGAACCCAACCTCAAAATGGCATCACTGTTCACACACTACGAAGGGGGACATAGAGACGAAGGCATCGACGAAGGTGCTACACTCATCCTGCATACAAAAGAAAAAGACTCTTGGTTCTGGTCAATCCCGTTGCCCTATAACCGCACGAGCATCGGGGTTGTTGGTGAACTCGACTACCTCCTCCAAAATCGGAGAGATGCCAACGGTAGACTCGATACGCAGCAGATTTTCACCGAAGAACTGGCAAAATGCACACCCCTACAGCAACGGCTTGAAGGAGCAAAGCAGCTGTTCCCCATCCAAACCACTAAAGATTTCTCCTATCGCGCCAGTCGTATCGCAGGCAATCATTGGGTGTTGGTAGGTGATGCGTTTGGGTTCTTGGATCCCGTCTATTCGACGGGTCTGTTTCTGGCACTCAAGTCGGGTGAGATGGCAGCGGACGCTATCCTTGAAGCGTTTGAAACGGATGACTTTTCCGAAGCACAACTCGGAAGTTTTGGACCGACGTTTGTAGACGGGATGGAGGCATTTCGGAAACTCGTCTACGCTTTTTACACAAAAGAATTCAGTTTTGCGCGGTTTCTATCGCAATACCCAGAGCATCAGGGAGGCATCGTCGACATTTTGAGTGGCGATGTATTTAGAAAAGACGTAACCCACATTTTTCCCGCGATGGCAGAGATGTGTCCATTACCGCCTGAAGTGCCACTCGGTTAATCAGAATACGCGTTATATCCATAGGAGAACCCCATGAAATCAGTCGTGTACTATCTATCAATTATCTGTGTCATTTTTATTTTTGGATGCGATAACGCCACAAAACGTGACACCACCCAAAGTCAGAAAACCGATACCGCTGAATTAGTGAATGATCCGACCTCAAAACGTCGTTATATCAGCGTCGGCACGGCGCCAGCAGGTGGCGCATTTTTCGTCGTCGGTTCCGCAATCGCCGAGGTAGTTGACGGGAACGCCCCACACGCAGGTTGGGAGATCACAGCCGAAGCCACCAAAGGCACACAAGAGAACATCCGCCGCATCGTCAGCGGTGAACTGGAATTCGCGCTTGCTAACGCCGCCATCTCCTATTTTGCAAGCCGTGGTGAGGGCGCATGGGAGACCGAACACGCCATCCGTACCGTCATGACGCTTGCTCCCAATGTCGGTTTATTCCTTACACCACAGTCTTCCGGTGTCCGTACAATTCAGGACTTCGCCGGAAAGCGGATTGTCGTTGGACCCGCCGGTGCAGGTTTTGAGTATTTCCTGAGACCGATATTGGCTGCACACGGTGTCACGTACGACGATTTCACACCCATCAACAGCACTTACATCGGGGCGGTGGATCTATTAGCGGACGGTTCGGCTGCCGCTGCATTCGTCGGTGGTGCTGTCCCGACACCCGCTGCCACGCAAGCCAGTACGTCTCAAGACATCTTCTTTATTCCGTTCGATGCAACAGCGAAACAGTCCCTCTTTGCCGATTATCCCTTCTTTAACGCCATAACCATTCCAGCGAATACTTACAAAGGACAGACAGAGCCGTTTGCGAGTATGAACGTCGGGGCGATGCATCTCATCACTGCCGAAGGCGCAGATGAAGATATGGTCTACGCATTCACGAAGACCTTGTATACACACCGTGCAGAAGTCGTCAAACGGCACGGCGCCGGAAAAGCCATCAATCCGACAAATGTCGTTAAAGACACAGGCACCGCTTTCCATCCGGGGGCTATCCGTTTCTATCGCGAAACCGGCATCTGGAATGAATAAAGTCATATCTCCTATTCCCCATTAAGATTTATGCAATTACCGCCTCTTAAAGTCCCCCTGATAAGGGGCGGGGAATGCCATTAGGGCATTCATACCGTTGATTCTTTAGGGGGTTACAATTTGCGTGAGTCCTGCCTCATAATTTTCACAAAGTTATACCTCTTTTCGCACCCACATCGCATCATCTATAATCAAAGAACAAAATTTTCACTATCCCTTTTAGCCTTAAAGTCTCTGTTTAAGTAACATAGACAATCGGTTATCCGATTATGCTATGTTGTAAAACGTGCAACTTTTTCGCCATTGATTTGTAGTAATAATACGCGCAAAGAGGAACCGGGAATAAAGGTCTCTCAGCAATAAGCATATTGACTTGAGATACACTTATTTCCGGTTGACTTCGGTCTGCAGGAAACTATTTTCTTTCAGACCGAAGTCTCATTCTCATTTCAAAAATATAAGAAATTTGGAGGTCAAGATGAATTCAGAACAGAGTAGGACAGATGCTCAACACCCACCCGTTAACCTGTACCCAGGACAACATCTTCACGGCTTTGAGGTGAAAGCCGTCACACCCATTGATGAATTACGAGCAGTCGCAATAGAACTCGCGCATCCACAGAGCGGCGCACGACTCTTACATCTCTATACAGATGACACTAAAAACTGGTTTTCAATCAGTCCGCTAACGCCAAACCCCAATGACGATACAGGATTAACACATATCCTCGAGCATTCGGTGATGGCAGGCTCTCGGAACTATCCTATAAAAGAGGTGTTCATTGAGATGATGAAGAGGAGCCTCGCTACCTTTGACAGTACGAATGCCATGAACTACTTTGATCATGCTTTTTACTACACTTCGAGCAATGTGCGGAAAGACTTATTCAATATGGCGGGGGTGTTCTTTGATAGCGTTTTTCACCCACTTTTGACAGAGGAAACCTTCAAGCGTGAAGGCCACCATTTTGAACCCGTGGATCCCAATCAACCTACAGGAGATTTAAAAATAAATGGGATTGTCTATAATGAAGTAAAAAGTGGTGGTCCAGAAGATTACTTGGGTCTGGTTGTTTCCAAAGGACTTCTGCCTGATACCTGTTATGCCTACAATGGTGGCGGGGATCCACGAGCTATACCGGATCTAACCTACGAGCAGCTCAGTACTTATTACCAAACTTATTATCGTCCAAGCAATAGTTATTTCTTCTGTTATGGCAATATTCCAACGAGCGATTATCTCGAATTTCTCGCCGATAAACTGGAGGCAATTCCGAAGACTAATACGAGCGGGTTTCTGCATCCACTCCGACCCGAAGTCACACACCCACCCAAATGGGAGTCGCCGCGGATTGTGAAAGATGTCTATCCCATTGGACCCGATGAACCTCTCACCGAAAAGACATACCTCATGCTCAATTGGCGCATTGGAGATGCAACGAATCCTGAGGATGTCGTCTTATGTCACATCTTAAATCTTATTTTACTCGGTAACGAGGGGGCACCCCTCCGCAAGGCGATT
>JAJECD010000061.1 GCA_022822215.1 Candidatus Poribacteria bacterium
CACAAGGAGGGATACGATGCGTAGTAACTCAAAAGGCACGATTCTTGCGGCGTGCGAAATGTCTTTCAACGGTAGAAGCAATTCTGAAATTGCGGCACACTTCAAGGTCACGGATTCAACCGTCTCGCGCTGGCGGAAACACGAAGTCTGGATTGACTTTGAAAATGAGTTGGTTGCTGCGTATAAGGATGCAGCCCTTCAGAAACACCAAGCTGTTAATGCTGAGGGTGACGCTTAGGTTATAAAAGGAATGCTTGACATTTTTATCGCTTAAGCCCTCCCCAAAGCACCATCTGTGCGTTCGCGCTCGGTGAAACACTAAACGCCGATGGCACCCATGCCGGGGAAAATTCTTGTCCCGGATCTGCTGTCAATTTTCGGAGACCACCCCCCGCCGCACGGATGAGATAGATGTCTTTATTTTCATCTTGAACGGATACATACGCAATCCACTGACCGTCAGGCGATCCATCAGGCTCTTCGCAAGTTTGTCCAGCGTCCGTCAATTTTCGAGGGTTTTCCCCGTCAATATCTACAGCAAACAGTGTTGGCACCTTCACACCACCAAGCCTCTCGCTGGAAAAATAAATTTGTTTTCCGTTGGAAGCCCAAGTAGGACTTGTCGCAGAAACCTGTGTGAGTGCGCGTTGTTTTTCACCATCAGCGTTCATAACATGGATACCGCCGATACCGTCCTGTGTGGAACGAAACGCGATCCACTCGCTATCCGGGGACCAGGCTGGCGTTGAATTGTGTCCGCCTTTATTGGTGAGTCTCTGAACCTTCTTACCGTTCACGTCCATTATGTAGATGTCAGTGTCCGCGGCATGATCGCGGGCTTGGTTAGAGGCAAACGCGATCCATTCGCCATCCGGAGACCATGCCGGACTAACATCGGTGGCGCGATGGTTCGTCAGTCTCCGAGATGCCTTCGTATTCATATCCATTACATAAATCTCTGGATTCCCGTCCCTATTTGAGACGTAGGCGAAAGCACCACCGTCCGGAGACCATGTTGGCGAAAAGTCGTCCGCCGGATGATTGGTTAAGTTGACGAGATTCTTACCATCTATATCTATGATGTAGATGTCAAGGTTTCCTGTCCTATCAGAGGTGAAGGAAACCCTACCGATGCCCCAAACGTTCGTTACCAATAGGCTGCTCTTCAGCAGTAACGCCAACAGAAATAATGTACGTCTCATTAAAAAACTTCTCCTGATCGAAGCTAAGATTCGGTGCTTAATTTTCGCTTCATAATAGTCCCATGCCCGCCCAACACAACGATGCCAAACCCTTCAACATAGTCAATATGATACAAGTCTTTGTCGGTGCCAGATACTTCAATTTCCCACGTTACACCACGATCTTTGGTATGTAGAATTAGCCCACCTTCACCAACAATCCAACCTTCCATTTTGTTGATGAAAAAGACATCGTAAAGGTGTGTGCTTATTAACATTATAACACCTCTCAATGATTTTGCCTACCAATTGTTTCTCACCGGTCTCGCGTTACAGAAGTTCTTGACATACCTCAATTTTTCAAATATAGTAACAGGGATTTTCATCTTTAGAAACGGATCGGAAACATTCATGTGAGTTTTGATTATTCGTGGCATAGGGCTGATTCGCACGACGATTACGCGCTTTCTTGTCGAGCGTGGTTCGGAGGAGAACTTGAAAATATCATATCTTGTGACAGTATTGATGCTTTTTACGATAGTAATAATGCCATCCAGCTTGTTGGCAGAGGGGTCTGAGAATATGAGTCCGAAAAAGATAATATTTGAGACCGATATGTCTACCGACGTAGATGATGTCGGCGCACTGGCTGTGCTTCACGCCTTGGCAGATAGCGGAGAGGCGGAGATTCTCGCCGTCAGTTTCAACGAAGTCCATCCAAATGCTGACAAGGCTATTTGTGCCATAAATACATGGTATAACCGTGGAAATATTCCCATTGGTATCTACAAAGGCGATCTCGCTGATCCTGATGAATCGAGTTATCTGGATAGCCTCGCCAATTTCCCGCACGATCTCCCCACCGTTCCAACCCCCAATTCCTTGGAGCTTTATCAACAGGTGCTGAGTGAACAACTCGATAACTCCGTAACAATTATCAGTGTCGGGTTCCTCAACAATCTTTACGATCTCCTGAAAGCCGATTCTGATCTCGTTGCGCAGAAAGTCACCGAACTCGTGGTAATGGCGTTGGTTGTTGATGATCCGTACAACACGGTGCGCCACAATCAGATTGATAAATCAGAATATGTTATCCACAATTGGCCGACACCCCTCGTTATCAGTCACTATGGAGAGTCTGTCCATACCGGTGCCAGACTTGCAGAGACGGCTCCTGAAAATCCTGTGCGTGAAGCGTTTTATCGACGTTTTAACGGGCAGTATAGGGGACGCTCCAGCTGGGACCAGCTCGCGGTCTTATACGGTGTGCGGGGTCTCGGAGACTATTTCACTGAGGTTGCAGAAGGCAAAGGCAGGTTGTCGAATGGGTATGAATGGGAGATGAGACCCGGGTTTCGGTCTTATCTGGATCCGAAGTTGTCGGATAGTGAGTATGTCCGTATTGTTGAAGACCTGATGATTAAACCGCCGAAAAGGTGACCTAAAAAGCGCGCCTACATAATTTCTGTTTGTAGGAACACAATCCATTTGAAAGGAATACCCGTCACAATGGCAGATTTTTACACAATTGAGAAGCGGGATGGACGTTGGTGGTTCATCACACCCGATGGCGCGCCGTTCTGGTCCATCGGCATGAACCATATCGACTCGGCTGCGTTGCGGTATGTAGAATCAGACGGCGTGTGGGAACGCGAGTTCAGCAACAGCCATGAACAGTGGCTACGCGCAGTCGCCGATGATCTGCGCGACTGGGGCTTTAACACGATCGGCTGGACCCAAGAAGTCGTAATTATCACCGAAGGCTATCACCGCCATTCACGACCTTTCACCTATGAGGAATACCAATGGGCAGACATGCCTTACTGCCACCTACTACCTTTCACTGAGGCACATCAGTGGCAGGTTGAAGTCCGTATGCCCGATCTAATGCGCGCCGACTTCGAGGAGTGGTGCGATTACGTCGCCCGCGATGAGTGTGTACGCTTGCGGGACGATCCGAAGCTTATCGGCTACTTCTATTGCGACTGTCCGCAGTGGGTACATACCTCACCTGCCACGGAGTGGCGCGGGTCGTTAGTTGATCCAGACCTGCTCGAATCGGAGGCGGGACGACGCGAACTCTCAGCGATTGCCGAACGCTACTACAGGGTCACCCATGACGCTATCCGCCGCTACGATCCGAACCATCTGATCCTCGGTGACCGATGGGAGGCAAACGCAGTGCTACCTGAGGAAGTCGTCCAGGCAGCGCTGCCCTACATTGATGTGCTCAGTTTCCAATGTTTTGGGACGGTAGGGAATATCGCCACGAAGATGCAGCACTGGGCAGGCTTCGCAGACCGACCGGTTCTGCTGGCGGACGCGGCGGGACATATACGCGCCCACGGCGACACAAGCTGGCCACCAACGGCAGACCGCTTGCAGGATACAGACCACTATCAACAAGTGATGGACGCACTCTGGGACATCCCGCAATGCGTCGGATACCATCTCTGTGGCGCCTACATTAGGAACAACGCACGCAAATACGGATTTCGCGACCGGACAAACAAGCAGATTAACGAAACGGTGGCTGGCATTCGCGCCGTCAACACCGAAATGCAGCGGAGGCAAAATCTTGTTCGATGAAAAGTTGTGCCGCACCAGAGATGAGGTCCACAAATGCGTTCGGTAGGCGTACGAGGGATATATAAGGTTTCCAACCTTGCCTTTATGGGAGAATTTGATGCTAAAATACATTTTGCCAATAGCGATTTTGGCAATCGCAGTTTCGCTCGCCAACGCACAAAAATCGGAGATGAATATGATTGAACGTTGGGGAATATATGAAGTAACCTTAAATGGACCAGACACAGGAAATCCGTTCACTGATGTCGAATTAGCAGCAGAATTTAAACAGGATGATCGGACTTTTGAGCCAGATGGGTTCTACGATGGAGATGGCGTTTACAAAATTCGGTTCATGCCCGATGAAGTCGGCGAATGGACGTACATCACGAAAAGTAACCGCTCTGAACTCGACGGTCAAGCAGGACGGTTTATATGCGTTGAACCGTCCGAAGGGAACCACGGGCCCGTCCGTGTCTATAAAGACTTCTACTTGCAATACGCCGATGGCACGCCCTATCACCAGCGATACGCTACCAATCCCAATTATAGTAGATTCCCTAATTATTTGCACGCACGGAGGGAGCCGTAGGGGTTGGGTAACCCAACCCCTATAAGCGTGTCGTATAATGAAACATAATGTCCGGTCAAGGTCTCTCGATCCGTCTTGTAGTGCACCAATCCTGAAAAAATCCTAACTCTAACAAAAACTAACACATTTTAACTTGACATTAGTTAGCAAAAATAGTATAATATATCATAAGACTTTTCAAAGGGGATATTGTATCAATCTACCAACAACGGTTTCCGACGGTTTTCGACAACCAATAGCCAAGACAAAAAATGTTAAACTTTCCACCAAATTATTTTTTTTCAGAAAAAGAAAATCGGGAAAAAACATCAACAAACCCTTACGGCCACTGGGTTCTCTAACGTTCACGCCGTAGACAAAATGTTACACCAGTGTAACATTTTAAGGGTAAATTGTTCAAAAATATACCATTAAGTTAAAAACAATATTCACACCTGTATTTTCACGGAGAATGGATTATGAAGCTGGGACAGCAGAAATGATTCCGCTTGAGGAGGTCGCTAAAGAGTTCGGAGTGAAACTAAACATCTATCCCATACACACGAACAGCCGTATCGTGAAACAGTGCAGCGCGTTCACTCTCCGAATAGCCTGATGACAACCGTTTAAACGCATTATACATCACATTGTACGAAAACGAAACCTTGTCAACAGGGAAGTTGCTTTCAAACATACACCGCTCTGGACCAAACTGCTCAATACAGTAGTTCATAAAGGGTGCCATAGACACCGCCAATTCCTCAGAGCCGATCGGTTCCTCCCGTTCGTGCCAATCAAAACCCGTGCGAGGCATCCCGATACCCCCAAGTTTTATATGAACGTTCGGACACGCCGCAACTGCAGCGATGCCGCGCCGCCAAGCCTCCAATACTTCTTCATCTCTGCCACCATACGGACCGACCCGTAGCAAACCACCGATATGATTTGAGATAATCGTCAGATCAGGAACGGCTTTCGCGAAATCAGCGAGTTCATGGAGTTGCGGGAAATACAACCACGCCTCAAAAGACATCCCCATACGCGCCAAAACCCGCGCACCCGCACGGAAGTCCTCACGCGCCAGTTGTGCTTCTGTTCTGTATGCGGAGGCGCCTGCTATCTCTGGATGTGGGTCCCACGTGACAGAATGGCGAATCCCGCGAAACCGATTCGGGCTTGCCGCTTGCAAGGCTTCCAACACCGGTTCAACGCGTTCACCCAAATTCAAGTTCGCGTGCCCAACGATAGCAGCGGCAGCACGACTCGTGCCGTATAGACCGCTTGCACTCGCAGCCGCCAACCCTTGCACGAATTCAACCTCACCAACAGGGCGCATCTCCGCCGGTCCATCAGCACGATACATCGCTCTCGCTTCAACGAACACCGTAGAACGCACATTGTGCCCGCTATTAATGTCCGCTATCAAGTCATGGAGCAAGTAGCGTTGGTAAGGAATCCTTTCGTTTCGGAAATCCCAAAAATGGTGATGTGGGTCGCAGATAGGAATCTCTGGCTCCAGGGTCGGTTCCTCGGTTAAAGCGAGCCAGTCATTACCTCCAAATGGCATAGAAATACCTCCGTGTCTACAAGTCAATTCGAGTTGTCATTGCGCTGTTGAAGTACACTATAGAGCATCTGAGAGTTTTTGTCAAATAGGTTTTTGGAACGCCGTTCACTCGGTTTAAATGGTTTTGTGTTATGCTTTCCTTGCCTATGAAACGCTTTTATGGCATAATAATTGCCAGAGTAACGCGATTTTAGTATTAATCATTGATAAAACAGAAGATTTGGTTCTTCAGCGGTGTTCCTAAAAAATTGCGACAATTTTATTCGACAGAACTTTGTGAAATGTTATGCATCTATATTAAGAAATTCTCCATAAACGAAGGGGGTGCGTATGTTTTCAGAAGCGTCACAGAAATCTGAAAGTCAAAATGGGCACGGGTTCGGTACGGCGCCTGTATTTTTAGCTTCAATTAGTACGATTTTAGGGGCGATCCTTTTTTTGCGGTTCGGTTACGCCGTTGCACATGTTGGGCTTTGGGGGACACTCATGGTCGTCCTGCTTGGACATTTTGTGACAGTTCCGACAGTTTTGGCGGTCTCTGAGATTGCCACGAACCGTCGGGTCGCTGGCGGGGGTGCGTATTATATTGTCAGTCGTTCTTTCGGGGCGAGTATCGGTGGCTCGATCGGAATCGCACTCTATATTTCCCAAGCAATCTCGGTTGCTTTCTATATCGTCGCTTTTGCGGAAGCCTTTCAACCCGTTTATGAATGGATTGCAGCCATTTATGGATTCAACTTGGATGCACGCTGGGTAAGTATTCCTTGCACACTCCTGATACTCGTAATCATGCTGCTGAAAGGTGCAGGCGTCGGAGTCCAACTGCTCTGGTGTGTCTGTGTAATGCTGGCGGTCTCAATCTTTGCTTTTCTGTTTGGTGAGGGACCCGAATCTATACGACCCGAAGGTCTAAATCTTACAGCACGCATTGAAAATCCAGATGGTTTTGGGAAGGTCTTCGCGACGTGTTTCCCTGCCTTTACTGGCATGATTGCGGGCTTGGGGTTGTCAGGAGACCTAAAGAACCCGCGGAGGAGTATCCCTCTCGGCACAATCGGCGCAACGTTCGCTGGGATGGTGATATACGTCCTTGTCGCCGTCAAGTTAGCGCAGAGTGCCACGCCTGAAGAACTGGGTA
>JAJECD010000394.1 GCA_022822215.1 Candidatus Poribacteria bacterium
AGGCACTGATAGAGGCTATCATTAGAGAACTCCCAGAACCACCGGAGAATCCTCTACCGGACCAGGAGTAGATCCAAAACCAGCAGCGATCGCTCCATAGTGGGCGTGTGCAAAGGAGCGTGTAAAGTGAGTATCACCGACGCACAAAAGAAACAGTTAGACGAACAAGGATGCATCGTCATTCCAGATGTGCTCTCCGATGCCGAGATCGAGGTCTATAGGGCCGATATACTCCGGTTGGCAGCGGAAGAAAAGCAGAACGGATTGGCGCGCCAACACACTAACGGCTACGGGCAGCACGTCCGTTGGTTGGTAAACAAGGGACAGATGTATGAAAAACTCGTTGCCCATCCCAAGGTGATGCCGTTTTTTGAACATCTCCTCGGTACTGACTATACCCTCAGCACGCTTACTTCTAACATCATCGACCCCGGGGCATCTGATGGTGGTTACCACGTTGATAACATATTAGGTTCACTGCCGGAACCGTTACCAAATCTCCCTTTAGTCGCCAACAGTCTCTGGCTCCTCGACGATTTTACCCCTGAAAACGGCGGCACACGCCATGTCCCAGGTATCCATCTCCAACGGAAGAAACCGCCTCCCGGCACGACACACCATCCCGATGAAGTTAGGTTATCTGCACCGAAAGGTTCTGTATTCTTGTTCAACGGTGCGATTTGGCACTCTGCCGGTGCCAACAAAACCGACACGCAGCGGATTGCGTTGATTTGTTTCTGTTGTCGTTCTTTTGTGAAGCCGATGTTTGACTTTGTACATCACCTTAAGCCGGAAGTCGTCGAACGCGCGACGCCGACGATGCGTCGGATTTATGGCTTCGATTCCCAGCCACAACCGCCGGATGAACCCGCTCAGTAATTGCTCTTTGCTGGCGAGGTTTCCCAACCTCGCCTAACCCTAAATCTGAATCACGGATTATACGGATTACATACGCAGATTACGCGGATTTTTGGGTATTCATTGTCTGAATCAGGATTTACAAGATTAGGGGATTTACAGGATTATAGACGTTTCTTGAAGGAAACACTATGCCGAACCGACGCGAAACAACAATCACTAACGAATTGGTGAACATCTTACGGAACATGCGTCACGGATGGGAACTCGAAACAGAAGTCAACGCCTTCATCAAAGGCAACAGCGAACTTGATGCCCTCGTGATTGAGCGCGGTAGAGAACCCATCGGCATCGAAGCCAAGTTCGCTACAACCACCAACGCCAAAAACCTCATCAAACAAGCCGAAACCAGACTCGTCTACGAACTCGAAGCAGAATACCATACCGCCACGAAAACCCTCAACAACGTGATGGCGGTTCTGTATCCTGACCGTTTTAAAACGATGCCGGGACGCGACATCAACCCACAATTGCGCGAAGCAGACGACCTACAATACAAACTCATCGGCACGCTCAGAGGGACCGTCGGACACTTCCCAAAAAACGGATGGGCAACTGGGACGGTGGGTGATATTGCGAATGCGTTACACGTCGGTGCGATGCCTAACTCTCAGTTGGAAAAGGCAGCAACAGATTTGGAATATAGCATTGACAGCGCAGCGCACTTACTTGAAGACGCAATCGCCGATCACCGTGCCATTGGCACCAAAATTGAGACAATTCTTCACCAAGAAGTCTTTCCCAAAGATTCCGTCTCTGTAGGAGCGATCTCCGAATCGCGACACCTCAATCTACAGACCCTCCGCATGGCAGCCCTGATTATCACGGATGCCTTCGTTTTTCAGAGCTCGCTTGCTGGCAAAGCAGAGATGGAGTCCGTTCGCTCACTTCGGCAACTCCTACCGACAATTGATTATGCCGATGTCATCGCCGATTGGAACACTATCCTCAAAGTCAATTACCGCCCCATTTTTGAGGATGCCCGCAATCTCGTTGAGGCACTCGCTACCGATGACAGGTTAGTCAAACCCGTCTTAACCCTTCTCTGTGAAGCAGCCAGAGACCTTGTTGACACCGGTATCGCACAGATTCACGAACTCTCAGGCATCGTCTTCCAAAAGCTCATCACCGACAGGAAATACGTAAAGGCGAATTATACACTGCCAGAGAGTGCCGTGCTACTGTCTACGCTTGTACTGCCTGAACTGCCCAAAGGTGAACTCCCAAAAGTAGCGGATTTTGCCTGTGGGACAGGCGCGCTCCTTAACGGTGTATATCAACGTATCTTATCGCTCTATGAACAATCAGGCGGAAACGGGCGGGATATTCACCAAAAGATGCTGGAACAGAACATCGGTGGTGTAGATATTATGCCCAATGCAACACATTTAACGGCGGCTGCACTCGCCAGCACACATGCAGATACCAAAATCGCTGGCACCCGGATACTCAACGCACCATACGGACTTATGGATGATGGGAGTTACGCGATTGGCTCATTGGAATTGCTTGATGATGTGTCGTTACTGGACATTGATGCTGAACAAATCGGGGGCGAGGAAAATACGGTAGTTAAACTCCAGCAGGCGTTCCAACACGGTGAATTCGATGTGGTGATTCAAAACCCGCCTTTCACGAGACCAGGAGCAGATAGCAACACTGAAGTCCCAAAGTCTACGTTCCAAGGGTATGATCGTCCAAACGAAGACCAGAAAGCAATGCAGGCTGCCTTGAAGCCTAAAGATAGAAGAGTAGCAGCGGGAATTTCTGAATTCGCACCTAATTTCGTTGACCTTGCGGACAAGAAACTTAAGCGTGGTGGGACGATGGGGTTTATTCTACTATTGACAGTATTGAGGTCACCTATTACACAGAAAATTAGGGATATGTGGGCAACCGAATATCACAATGTAGTTGTGATTACTATACCTAAGAGGAAGGCGGAGGATTGTGCCTTCTCTGCCGACACCAAAAAAGCGGAGTGTATTGTCGTCGCAACGAAGGGTATCGGGGAAAATACAGGCCGCGGGAAATTTGTTTGTCTAAAACAACGCCCCCAAAAACCACTTGAAGCTATGGAAATCGCAAATCAGATCCTTCGGAGTAAAAGCATTCGGAAACTCGAAGATGCTCCGAACGGTGGTGATATTATCAACATGGGAGATACAAACAATGGACAAATGCTAGATTGCCCTATCAAAGATGACGTAGAGTGGGTTGCAACACGGGCGCGATCAATGGCATTGCTACAGAGTGCCCATAAACTCGCTGGTGGAGACCTACATCTTCCAATGGAAAGAGAACCTATTCCGATTGACATCTGCAGAATGCAAGATATAGCAAAAATTGGATCAGCTGACTTGTACAGAAAAGACGGACCATTTATTATGGTAGAAGGATGGGAACCTAACAGTGATGGTTACGATGCATTATGGAAAGTTAACGCGCCTTTACAACGAACTATAGTTGCCTCGCCAGATTCTAAAGCGATACCTCGTTCAACTGAAAACGCTACGGTTAAACGCGCCTTAGACTGCATGAGCAAAACCCACTATCATATCAATCTGAGATTCACCTCAAACTCTATGATTTCTTCCTTCACTGAGAAACCATCCCTTGGCATCCGTTCAATGATAAATGTTTTACTCAACGACTTGCAACACGAAATTGCGTGGACATTGTGGTGCAACTCAACATTAGGCTTTTTCTGCCACTGGTTACACAGCAGTAAACAGGATATGGGACGTGGAACACTGCGCCAGCAGACATTAAAAACACTACCAACGTTAGATGTTCGTAAACTCTCCGAAAAACAATTGACAAACGCTAATACGCTTTTTGAACAGTTAAAGTATAAGCGGATGCTGCCTGTCAATGAGTGCGCCCACGATCCTGTCCGACACGAATTGGATACTGACTTGCTGACGGAGGTACTTGGCATCAAGGATATAGGTGTTCTCGCATCCATACAGACTTTGCGTGAGATGCTTTGCGCTGAACCGAGTATCCAAGGTGAGAAAAAGGATAAGTGTGATCTTGATGCGGAATTAGCGAAGCTTAAGTTGAAGGGGGTTCCTTTTCCGAGCTGGTATGTTGATTGACCTTGTAGGAGTGATCTGTGACTATCCATACCAGAAACAACTGGTCTTTCGTTCAGTTACCATCTTTCATGAAATTATATCAAACAAGCGTCAATTGGTCTCGGTTCGGCGGAGGGGTCAAATGGAATAATGCATAAATCCTGCTACTATCTGTCAACGCCTCACAATAACAAGGCATTTTCTTGCCACTTTGAAATGGGACATAACTCTCTCCTTCAACTAGTGCTTCGTCAAGTTTATCTTGACGAAGCACTAGTGTATATGAGATAGCTATTGAAGAACCATCTATATATTTTTTGAAATCTCGTAAGCAGTTAGAAGGCTTTAGCCGCGAATATAGGAAATTGCTGAACAAAATCCAAGCCACTCATGGAGACTCTTGCCAAATATCCATTATCCCAGCAGTTCCAGCACCAATTGCGGTTGAATGTGGACGAGTTCTTTTGCCAAAATCAGACCCTGAAATTTTCGTGTATGAACATGACAGTCGTCAAGACAGAAAAGTGCTCAAAATTAATTGACACCTATGAAAACTCAAATGACCTTATTTTTTTACCTTAGTATAAACATAAGGGGGGCGAAACTTTGTGGTACAGCATCGCGATAAGTTGGCAAAGTTGCGAATTTTGCTACCAAGAAAGCGGCTTTGGGTTGAAATCCGGTGCGGTTAGGAAACCGCACCTACCGATTGTAGGCTGCAACTGATACTAACACATACCGCCCCGCTGGGGCTAAGGAGTGTGGGCGGAACGTTTTTCTATAAACATGCCGCCCCTACGGGGCTAAAGAAGGGAACACTAAACTCACCGGTAAAGTGAAATCTCAACTTGACGCTCCTGCATCATGCATGTTATA
>JAJECD010000406.1 GCA_022822215.1 Candidatus Poribacteria bacterium
GCGGTCAATCAAGCCGATGTCTTCGGATTAACGGAGATGGATATCGTTCTGCCGGTTGTGCCGATGTTTCATGCGATGGCATGGGGTCTACCTTACGCCTGTATGTTTGCTGGTGCTGATATGGTATTACCGGGACCGAAATCGACGTGTCTTGCGGACCTTATCGCTGAAAACGGGGTTACTGTTGCAGCAGGGGTGCCGACGGTTTGGGCAGCGGCTTACCCGGAATTACGGAAAAGACGGCGGGAGATTTCGTCGTTTCGGCGATTGATCGTCGGTGGGGAAGCGATGCCACCAACGCTCATTGAAGCGTATGAAAAGGACCTCGGTGTTGAGGTCTGTCACGCCTGGGGGATGACTGAGATGTCTCCAACGGGGACGTTCTCGAAGCTCCGCAGCGCACATCAGGAACTTTCAGACGTTGAAAAGTGGCGTATTAAAGCCAAACAGGGAAGACCTGTACCGGGCGTTGAACTTCGGCTCACATCTGGAACACCTACCGATTTTACGGAGCTCCCTTGGGATGGTGAGACAGTCGGGGAGGTTCAGGTACGGAGTCCGTGGACGGCGAGTTGCTACTATAAACGTGAACCGACAGTCGAACATTGGACTGATGACGGGTGGTTGCGGACAGGTGATCTTGCGACTGTTGATGCTGATGGGTATATGCAGATTGTGGACCGCGCGAAGGCGTTGATTCGTAGCGGTGGAGAGTCTATTTCGAGTATTGCCTTAGAGACAGTGCTATTACGACATCCACAGGTACTTGAGGCGGCGGTGATTGGTGTTCCTGATGAAAAATGGGGAGAACGTCCAATCGCAGTTGTTGTCCTTACACCGGTAGGTACGGTTTCTAACCGCACCGGTGATGACCTTTCGGATGCTCTTAAACAACAACTTGCTGCTGAGTTCCCTAAATTCTGGATTCCTGACCGATTTGTTTTTGTTGATGAAATTCCAAAAACGAGCGTTGGAAAATCCGACAAACGTGCGCTTTTGGCGGAACTTGCAAGCCAAAACTTGCTTGAGAAAAGGGGAATGTTTGTATCTAATGGTAAATGGGTAGCCGGAGGTTCTAACACTTCGGCCCCAAAAGGAGAAGTCTCATGAAAATGAAAGCTGCTATCTATACAGGCATTGAACAGATTGCGATTCGAGAAGTCGAACGGAACGAACCGCCTCCAGGCTTTGTGCTCGTTGATACGAAGCAGACCGGTATCTGTGGAAGCGATCTACACAGTTATTTCGGGAATTGGGGACAGTCCCATGAATACGCCGCAGGACATGAGACGTGTGGTGTTGTTATAGCTTTGGGTGAAGGTGTAACAAAGTTTGAGGTCGGAGACAAAGTTGCTGTGGAATGTTTCTCGCACTGTGGGACTTGTCGGTATTGTGAGACGGGTCAGTACAATCTCTGTTTCAATAGAGGCGGAATCTCTCCAAGTATGCACGGTGGGTTTGCTGAATACACTTCCACGCACCAGTCGGGGTTGTTCAAACTACCCGAACGGATGACGTTTGAGCAGGGCGCACTCGTCGAACCGCTGGCTGTTTCACACCGCGCTGTGGCACGGACGGGGGCAAACTTCAGAGACACGGTGGCGATTATCGGCGGCGGCACCATAGGTCAATTCGCTTTGGCGGATGCGGTTGCAGCGGGTGTTAAAGAGACGTTGATTACTGTGAAATACGAACAGCAGGTGGAATTGGCAAAAGCACTCGGCGCAGATCACATCGTCAATATTGGGGACACGGATGTACGGGAGTACGTCAAGGATGTCACAAACGGTATCGGTTTTGATGCAGTGATTGAAACGGTGGGAGGCGGCGAAAATTTCGATACTGCTATGAATATTGTTCGGAAACAGGGCGCCGTTGTCCTCGTCGCCGGATACTACAAGCCCCTTGAGGTGGATCTCTCCCGTGTCGTCTGGTCGGAAGCCTTCGTTACAGGTTCTAACTGCTACGGTTATAGTGGTATGGAAACAGATTTTGAGGCGGCGATTGAGTTGATTGACTCTGGCAGGGTTGATGCCACGAAGTTGGTGACGCACTCCTATCCGTTTGAGGAGATTGTTGAAGCCTTTCGCGTATCCGCTGATAAAACCTCTGGCGCGGTTAAGGTGCATGTCTGTCAGGAGTAACGCCTGATAGCCATAAAAAAGGATTTTTTACACGATGCAAAATGGAAACCACGCATTAAGCAACGAAGAACGGGAACAATTTTGGCGGCAGGGCTATCTCGGTCCTTACACACTCTGTAGTTCGGATGAGATGCTCAAGATGCACTCGGAAGTCGAGAAAATACTTGAGACTGCGCCACCGGATCACCAACAATTTGGGCATAACCGCCACCTTGATTCCCCGTTGATTCACAATCTTGCGACGCATCCGTCTATTGTCAAACGGATGGCCTCTCTCTACGGACCGGATCTCCTGCTCTGGCGGACGAACTTTTTCATCAAGGAGCCGGGGGCGAAGGAGATTCCGTGGCACCAAGATTTCAACTACTGGCCCCTTGAACCTCCGATTATTATTTCGGCGTGGATTGCTGTAGATTCGGCGACCTTGGAAAATAGCTGCCTCCAGATCGTCCCGGGTTCACATCGCAAGGTAATACCGCACGTGAAAGCGACTTCAGATATGGCATTTGGACAGATGGGGGACCTCGGTTTCGTTGATACAACCGATGTTGTCAACTTAGAGATGCAACCTGGCGAGTTCGTGCTTTTCAATGAGCGGACGCTGCATCACTCGGAGGCGAACCGCTCGGACAAACGGCGTATCGGTTTGGCTATCCGCGTGATTCTGCCTATCGTTAAGGTTTTTGATTGGGATGCGCCGCAACATGAGCTCATTGTCATTCACGGCGAAGATCCCGTCCAGTTTAATAAGAGGCATTAGTTTCAGAA
Source organism: Candidatus Poribacteria bacterium (assembly GCA_022822215.1). Lineage (GTDB taxonomy): Bacteria > Poribacteria > WGA-4E > WGA-4E > WGA-3G > WGA-3G. The sequence continues at coordinate 2,913 of JAJECD010000406.1, forward strand.
GGAGAAACGCTAAATGAATCGTCAAATTACCCTCGCCGCTCGGCCCGTAGGGTATCCGAAAGCGTCAGATTTCAACTTGGTTGAGGTGCCAATTCCGTCACCTCAAGACGGGGAGGTATTGGTAAAAACTATCTATCTCTCGGTTGATCCGTATATGCGCGGCCGGATTAATGCCGCGAAGTCTTATGCCGCCAACGTCGAGATTGATGAAATCATGATCGGTAGCGTCATTGCCGAAGTGATTGAGACAAAACATCCGGGTTTTGCGGTCGGCGATATCGTCAACGCAGGTATCGGTTGGCAGGAATACGGTGTCGTTGGTGGGAATGGATTGCGGAAGATTGATCCGACAATTGCCCCTATCTCAGCAAACGGTGGGATTCTCGGTATGCCGGGTCTCACAGCCTACTTCGGTTTGCTTAAGGTTGGGAAACTTCAAGACGGAGAAACCGTATTTGTCTCTGGTGCCGCCGGGGCAGTCGGTTCTGTCGTCGGGCAGATTGCGAAAATCAAAGGCTGCCGGGTTGTCGGTTCCGCAGGGAGCGATGAAAAAGTCGCATACATCGTTGATGAACTCGGCTTTGATGCGGCTTTTAATTATAAAAAGGTTGATGATTATTACGCTGAACTCGAAAAACATTTCCCTGACGGTATTGATGTCTATTTTGACAACGTCGGTGGACGCATCACGGATGCCGTTTTCCCGAATTTAAGGGTCAAGGGACGCGTTGCCATCTGCGGGCAAATTTCACAATATAATTTAGAACAGCCGGAGGTGGGTCCCCGTTTTCTCTGGTTTATGATTACCAAGCAGGCAAGGATCGAAGGCTTCCTCGTTTCCGAGTTCTCCGACCAGCACGCAGAAGCACTCGTTGAGATGGCAGGATGGTTACGAGCGGGCAAATTGAAATATCGTGAAACGATTGAGGAAGGCGGTATTGAAAAGGCTCCCGCAGCGTTCATTAGCATGCTGAAAGGCGGCAATATTGGGAAGCAGCTCGTTAAAATCGCTGATTTTTAATTCAGGACTTACGCAGAAAGCGAATATTCGGATGAAAGGGTGGAAGGGAACCAGGAAGGATGGAAGTCGTCCTTCCACGCTTCCACCCTTCCAATCTTCCGATTCTGCAGGAAAGGGTGGGCTTTTGCCTAAGTCCTAAAAAATTAGTACCCTTTTTCCTTATCAATCACACTCAAAAGCGGTTTGCCGACAAGGAGACGTTCCAGGTTATCACAGAAAAGTCCAACCGACCGATCTAACCGGATCGGTGAACCGCCTGCGACGTGTGGTGTGATAATCACGTTAGGCATATCCCACAACGGACTGTCAAGCGGTAGTGGTTCTTCAGGTGTGACATCCAGTCCTGCACCCCCAATACTTCCTGAAGTCAGGGCGCGAATCAGTGCGGGTCCATCTACAATCTTCCCACGTGTGACGTTAATAAGCAAGGCGTGCGATTTCATCTGTTCAAATGCTGCATCGTCAAACATGCCGTGCGTCTCTGGTGTCAACGGCGCGCAGATCGCAACCACATCCGATTCGGCGAGCAGGTCGTGGAACCGATCCATCTTCCAGACTTCATGGACAAACGAGGG
>JAJECD010000206.1 GCA_022822215.1 Candidatus Poribacteria bacterium
CGCGAGCACAGCTCGCTCCTACAGCAAAGAGCCTTCGGGCAAACATCGAAGTTATTGGAGAATTGAATGCCTCTGATTGGACCCAACAAATTTCTTGACATCAAAAGCAAAAAATGCTATAATATACAAAATGTAAAAGCCTCGCAACGCTGTCCTTAGGCACCGTTTTTAAGTTATCTTATCCATTCTATCCGCAATGAAGGAGCCGATTCCAATGGAGACCAAAATCTCCGATGTCTTCCCCCAAAAATTTGCAAAAGAAGGGTTAACTTTTGACGATGTTTTGCTGATTCCCTCCGAATCGGATGTGCTGCCGGATCAGGTGGATACGGGTACGCAATTCACCCGGAATCTTCGGCTGAATATCCCTATCTGTAGCGCGCCTATGGACACCGTCACGGAATCTGCCCTTGCTATTGCAATCGCACGGGAGGGGGGCATCGGGATAATTCATTATAATTGCACTATTGATGAACAGGTGTCTGAAGTTGATCGGGTGAAACGTTCGGAAAGCGGGATGATTACCGCACCGATTACGCTAACACAGGATAAGACGATTCGTGATGCCCTTGACGTAACGGCGCGTTATCGTATTGGTGGCATCCCTATTGTTACTGAAGGTGGATACCTTATCGGGCTGATTACCAACCGTGATCTTAAGTATGAAAACAATCTTTCCCTTCCGGTAACTGCCCGAATGACCCCTGGGGATAAATTGATTACGGCTGCACCCGGTATTACACTCGATAAAGCGAAGGAGATACTTCACAAATCTCGGAAGGAAAAGCTGCCGATTGTAGATAAAGATTTTAAACTCTGTGGATTGATCACTATCAAGGATATTGACAAGGTCCAGATGTTCCCGCAAGCCTGTAAGGACGGTGCTGGACGGTTACGAGTCGGTGCTGCAGTCTTGCCTTCAACCTCTCTGGAAAATGTTGACCAGTTGGTGGAGGCTGGCGTAGATGTGCTCGTTTTAGATACCGCACACGGTCATTCCAAAAACGTAATTCGTTCGACAGAGTACATTAAGTCGCATTTCCCAAATATCGAACTTGTATCTGGGAATGTGGTCACACCCGAAGGCACGCGAAGTCTCATCGATGCTGGTGCAGATGCGGTCAAGGTGGGTGTGGGGCCTGGCTCTATTTGCACAACCCGTGTGGTGGCAGGAGTCAGTATTCCGCAGATTACGGCAATTTACGACTGTGCTGAAGAAGCTAATAAAGCAGGCGTACCGATTATCGCCGATGGGGGTATCCGTTATTCTGGAGACATCGCGAAGGCTATCGGTGCCGGCGCGAGTTCGGTCATGATCGGTAGTTTACTCGCCGGAACGGATGAGAGTCCGGGGGACACAGTCATTTATCAGGGGAGAACGTACAAGATGCACCGCGGTATGGGATCATTAGGGGCCTTACGGAGACGAGCGACTCGCGCGCCAGAAGAGGGTACCGAGGATATTTCTAAAGTTGTGCCCCGCGGCATTGAAGGACGTGTCCCGCACAAAGGGAAACTGAGTAATTTTGTCTATCAGTTAGTGGGTGGCATTCGCTCTGCGATGGGTTATTGCGGAACTCCAGATATTGAAGCACTCCGTAGGGATAGTCAATTTGTACGGATGTCGAGCAGTGGTTACCGTGAAAGCCATCCACACGATATTGATATTACCGAGGAAGCACCGAATTACACGGTAGCGAAACTTGCTTCCTAATTATTTTTTGACGTGCCTTTAGGAGCAATGTTTGGTCACGGAACGTGTAACTGGGGTTCGTCCGAATACAGAAAGGAAGATACCTATGAAAGTTAGCGAAGAGATGTCTTTTTGGGATAGACTCTATATCCCAGCGTTAATTAAGGGGATGTTTACCACGTTAAAACATATCCCTAAGAAAAAATTAACCTACCAATATCCTGAAGATCCGAGGAGTGTGGATGAACGCAACGAACGCTACCGCGGCATTCACAAGCTCACAACGACCGAGAAGGATGAGATTAAGTGTGTCGCCTGTTTTTTGTGCGCGACCGCTTGTCCTGCTGACTGTATCACTATTCAAGCAGCACCCGCTCCTGAAGGTTGGACGACGAAGGAAGGCTATCAGCGCGAGAAGTATCCTGATGTTTTTGAGATCAATATGCTCCGTTGCATCTTTTGTGGATATTGTGTTGAGGCTTGCCCTGAGGATGCGATTCGGATGACAGGTTTAACACTCCCGCAATACTTCCGTGAACGTCAAGAAGAGGGGGAGAGTCTTGGAAGTTCCCGCAGCGACTTCATTTTTAATCGCGATATGCTTGTTGCAAACAACGACATTCCACAAGAAGGGCTTAGTGTTGAGGCGAGATAAGGTATCGTTTGAAACAATTGATGGCACCGTTGTATACTCCCTTTCCGAATAAAAAGTATAGCATTATCTATGCAGATCCGCCGTGGGACTACAAAGGACAGCTGCAACATACTGGAAAGGGTGGGAAGGATAGTGGCGGCGCAATTCGGCATTATCCAACACTGCCGGTGTCAGAAATGGAAGCGTGGGATGTCGCAGCAATCAGTGAAGAGAATTGCTTGCTTTTTATGTGGAGTTCCTCTCCGCACCTTGATCAGGCGATTCGGCTCGGTAAGGCATGGGGCTTCCAATGGGCAACTGTTGCCTTTGTGTGGGATAAGGAGCGTGTGAATCCGGGGTTCTACACGATGAGCCAGTGTGAATTATGCCTCGTTTTCAAACGCGGAAACATTCCGCAACCGCGGGGGGCCAGAAACATCAGGCAACTTGTTAAGGCAAAACGGACACGCCACTCTGAAAAACCAGAGGGCGTGCGTCAAGGGATTGAGGCGATGTTTCCCGGTCACTGTAAAATCGAACTGTTTGCACGAAGACAGTATGACGGTTGGGACGCTTGGGGACTTGATGTCTCATTAACTGATAACTAACAACTGACAACTATTTTTATTGCCTCAGTTTATTTGAAAGGCAGATGATTGAATCGACCCAATGCAAGGATTATCGCTTAATTTTCGTTCAAACGCACTTTTTGCGTTAACTGATAAAATCAAATCCAGTATTGAGGAACGGATGAGTTGGGGAGACACCTTCGGCTTGGGGCTTGGTGTGAAAGCAGATAAGCATCTAATTATTTGGACTCCCAAGGAGACTTCAGAAGGTGACATTCTACCCGGTTTCGACTCAGAAGATGGCGAGCTGACAGTGAAAATGCGCCCGCGTCCGGGGGCATGGGTCTCTTGGATTGACGAGGCGAAGGTTTCTGCTGATGCTCGCGACGATTATGATCGGGTCCACAGAAGTATACAGGAACTCGAACGCAACGCACGCCAAATCACCGATTTTGCCGATGGTGTTGTTACTGACATCACGATTCAAAACTTGGGAAAATCTCTAACGCTCTCTGAATTGACCCAAGAAGTTTTGAAGGCGCGCTTGGCAGTACCCAGTACCGTCAAGACCGGTAGTTATGTGCTGGCGCGGGTTGATGAACCCACTACGCAAGAGGTTCCTGCGGCTACTGTTATCATTCCAGAGCAGACCCACATTCATCGCGTACACCTCAATGAGGATGTTCTTTTTCAGCAGCTATTGAATAATGACTACAATCGACTGCTTGTTGTCATTCGAACGCATATTAAACAGTACCCTGATTTGACGGATTTGGGACATAGTTTGGCACTTCTGACGCGCCTCTCTAAGACAGTGAGTGATGAAAGTGAGAAGCCAACAGGTGCCACGGAGGCAATCGGTCCCGTTCAGGTACTCGCCACAGCAGCGGTTTACAATCCGCTCGAACCAGAAACACTCCAGCTAGTTCCTATTGCTTTTGATGCGCCTGTGGATGAAATTGAAGCGGCTATCACCGAGGGTGCCAGGAAAATTGAAGCATATACGGTGAAAGCCAACCAGCACGCGTATCAGTTAATGGCACAATTTCAGCAAGGCGTGGAAACCCGTTTGAGAGCACTTGTTCTCGGACCCGGACAGCGTGTTCACAATAAGGTGTGGGACGACTTGGTGATTCGAGAACTACGGAATACTGTCCTCGATTTTGTCGAATTTTATGAAACCTGTCTGACGGAATATTTTGGGGCGGACATCGCAGCAGCAAAAAAGGCGGTGCTTACCCAGAATATTGATCCGATGATAGAATTTTGGCAATTACAGGATAACCCGCAGCTAACGCTGAATCATCTCATCCAATCCTGTTACAAGCTTGCGAATCAAGTCCTGGATCGCGCGACCGGCCTGTTTCATGACTTAGTGTTTGAGCAAGATTTCATTGAAACCGGACTTGTCAAGCAGGTGGATTTCCTCATTTTTGAGAATAACGAACTTTTAGACGAGATTTATCTTCCGAAATGGACGCGCGGGACGGTCCGTGAGAAAATTGCTGGTGTCGCGCTACGGTCAACTTTACATGCGTCGCAAATTGAACGTCTTGGGACTATCTGGTTGGAACTGCTTGGACTCGCGAATTTTGTGAGTCAGCGCAAACAAGATTTTGAAGTCGTTATTCAACTGTTGGTCGATCTCCTATTGGCGACAAAAACGGCGGGGCAAACGCAGCGTCGCGGGCAGCAGGCACAGCAACGTCGCAGTGCTGCCAGTTTTGCCGGGTTTGAAATTCCAGATGATGATTTTGAGCAGCTCCTCAATCATGTGAAGCTGCATCTTCCAACGATAAAGCAGTGGTTGGAGCATCTGCCGCCTAAAGTAGACCAACACCAGCATTACGCGACCTTATGGACGTTACTGCTTGATGGTAAACTGCGTGAACGGCTCCTCACCGATATCCAACCGACTTGTGATATTAACCTGAGTGTACCCGACCAGACAAAGCGGCTCATCACTCTCATGTTGGGAAGTACACTGATTATCCAAGCCGAAAAGGACCGAAAGTCGATAGAGCGCAATCTGAATCGAGCAATTATCTCGAAAACCGGGCATGAATTGACGAATATCACCACACCCGCGATGCTCGCTATACATGGGGATGCGCTCCTCGCGATTCTCTATGAGGAATTATTGGGTTACCACGACACTTTAGCGAAGCGGATGAACCGACTCTCGAATGCCCCTCAAAAACGGAAAAAGCGGCGGCATCAGCAGACACGGAACGGTAGCCCCGTGGATATTGAGGCGGTTGAAGCGGAACAGGAAAAAGTCAAAGAACTCATGACCTACCTGAGACCTTATCGGCAGGAGGAGGTTATCGGGGTTTTAGCGATGGCTGGACTTGATCCGCTCGCATCCAACCTTGAGGAGATTCGCAGGCAACAGGTGCTCAGTTTCGATGTCAGTGATTTGCCAGCTATAGGTGAAACGTGGCTTAGTGAAAGCAAGAGCATTGAGGATTATCCGAATTTGAGGGTGTTCCTCCTACAAAACCAACTCCCTATATCTACGACTGGTAGGTTACTTATGGAATTGCGTCAGCAGTTTCCGGATGAACTCTTCAACCACGTGATAGGGCTTATCCAAGAGGTGAAGGTACTTCAAAGCGACGACTATAAAGGTGAATCTCTCAATCGGTTTGTTTCTTATATTTCTGAAAAGGTGTGGCGATGGGAGTTGACACAAATTACTGAGGCTGAACTCCCGCTTTTGCTCAAGGAGAAAGTCCTCGCATCAGCAATTTGCTATGAAAAAGAGGTCGAAACCTTGATGGAATATGTTGAGCGTTACGATGAACTTATATCCACTAAGCTCGCTGCGGATCCGGATCTCGATGGCCATCGTCAGTATCTTGAGGAGCAGTTTCAAGCAATTGTTGAAACACTTTTGGTATAAAGGGTGATAGATGAAAATAGTTTTATTGGGCAACAATCAGTTTGCTGTCTCGGTTGCTTCGGGCTTGTGCCAATTAGAGGTGGTGCGTGAGGTTGCCTTTGTGTCAGATACGGCATCAAGCAAAAATAGATTTGTTCATGCAAAAGAAGCCGCACCGGCGAGTCTCCGAGATCTCGTGGAGGCAAATGCATTAAGCGCAAGTGATACCACAATTTCTGTTTACAACTCGTTAGAGGGTTTGTCTAATGCAGATGTTGTTGTTTTGCTACCGCCGATGGGACAATCCGGTTTCCGGTCGCCTCAAGCGTCCAAGACAACGGGCATAGCATTTGCGAGAGGCTTCGTTCCGGGAATCCAGCAGTATGCTTCGGATGCCAAAATCTTGGTAGCGGCATCTCCTGCGAATTATATTGCTGCGTGGATATATCAGGCACTCGGTACTGGACAGGTTATCGGTCTTGGAAACGGTGCTGCTACTGCACATCTGACTGCTGCAATTGCGAACCACATCAAAGTTTCAGTGAAAGATGTGATGGCTTTGACTATCGGCAGCGATCAAGAGACATACCCACTTCCACAATACTGCCGGGTCAATGGTATTCCAATTGCCCAACTCATGCCTGACGCTGACATCGAACATCTCCGTGAAGCGGTTGCACAACGTTGTCCATATACAATGGACACCGGGTATACGCTAATCAGTCACATTTTGCAAGTCGTTTCAGCCATCGCATTTGATAGAAATCGGGTGATGAGTGTTGGGACCCGTGTCTCAGCCGGATCGACATCGGTTTACTTGAATGTTCCAGCGAAAGTTGGATGTGATGGTGTTACTGACATTGTGCCGCTGGCATTGGCGGAAGAACAGCGTGAACAGTTCAAAAAGTTGGTCGCTCAGAGTGCTGCAGACCAAGCCTTATAAAACTTCGGTTTCCGAATTAAGACCTACAAAATGCGAGAAATATACCAGAAAATCCCAGAGTTAATTGAAGCCTCTCAAGTCGGTGCCTATTGTACCGTTGTGGAAACAAAAGGGTCAACACCGCAAAAGCCCGGCTCAAAACTGCTAATTCTGCCCGATTTGCGAAATGTGGGTACCCTCGGCGGTGGATGCGTTGAAGCTGAGGCACGCCGACAAGCGATTGGGTTGATGCAAGGCGGGATGCCGCGACTGCTTGAGTTTCAATTGGATAGCGATTACGGTTGGGACGATGGACTCATCTGCGGTGGGAACATGAAAATCTTCATTGATCTGCCGAAAACGTCCGCCGAAGCCAAGATGTTTGAACGTCTTCAAGCACTCAATGCAGAAAACGTCCCGCTCGTCTGTGCCACAATTGTAACCAGTGAAAAGCAGGGCGTAGAAGTCGGGATGAAGATGATCTTTGCCAACAATGGTGACCGCATCGGAACGTTGGGAGATGCGGCTTTGGAGACTGCGATTGGAGAGAAAACTGACGGCATCCTTAAAGATAACCGCGCGGTTCTGTTTCGAGAAAACGAGACAGCCGCTGTCTTCTTAGAACCGTTACAACCGCGACCAACGCTGCTGATTGCAGGCGCAGGGCATGTCGGTCAGGCACTTTGTCATCTCGGTAATTGGTTAGATTTTGATGTTGTTATTGTTGATGATCGCGCCGACTTCGCTTCCGCTGAGCGGTTGCCAGAGGCAGACAAAATTATCGTCGGCGATATCGAAACCGAGCTCCGAAATTATCCGATTACCCCGCTCACATACGTCGTGATTGTCACCCGCGGGCATCAGCACGATGAGTCGGCACTCCACGCTGTTGTTGAATCAGATGCCCGTTATATCGGTTTAATAGGCAGCCGCCGCAAGATTAAACTGATATTTGACGATTTGCTGGATGTTGGAATTCCCACGGAGAGACTCCAGCGGGTTTATGCCCCTGTTGGTCTCAATATTAACTCGAAAACCGTGCCAGAAATTGCTGTGAGCATTGCATCGCAGCTCATCCAGATCCGTAACGCCGCTGAAAATGTTCAGACTTTCGACGCACAACCTGATAGAATGCCTACGGTTAAAGTCACAGGAGCGTAGATATGAATGATGTTCATGTGAAAGAGGACAAATTTTATAACTTCTCCGAAGTCATTGAGGCTGTGAAGAAGACGCTTGATCTTGTT
>JAJECD010000149.1 GCA_022822215.1 Candidatus Poribacteria bacterium
GAAACCTACCTGGGATTTATTAAACGAGCTGCGGCAATCCGATATCCCTATAGCCATAGTGGTTAACGAACACGGCAGTTGTATTGGGGTCGTAGAGCTAATAGATATTGTGGAAAGGATTATCGGCAAAATCGCGACGAATCGGAAGCGGGAGATGCCTCGCGTAGAACAACTCGCGGAAAATGAGTGGCAGATTGATGCACGCGTGTTAATTTCTGAAGTCAATACGATATTAGATACCGATATTTCGACAGATCGCTGTGCTACCATCGGCGGCTTTATCCTTATTTTACTCGGACGCTTGCCAACAGAAGGCGAAACAATCGAACATAAAAACCTCATATTTAACATAGATGAGGTCTCCAAATATCGCATTTCTGGAATCCGTGTTCTGAAAAACTGAGGTAAATTACGGAGCGTTTACATCTGAGCATCAAAATCGCTGGGAAATCAATGAAACTGAAACGTTCGCGTCATCATATTTTCAAAAGAACACGGATTCGGGGCTTAATTGTGTGGTATCTCATTCTCCTCGGGGCTATCCTCATTCTCGTCTGGAAAATGCCGGCGATTGTTGCCCGTTTGTAAAATAAGTGAGAAGTCCCTGATTTAAAGGGACAAAACGCTTGCAACTTTGACTAACGGTAAAATTTTCGCGCATAAACAGGGGGATAACGAATTTTAAACGTTTTTTTCTTGATTCGGTTACGTTTGTATGGTAAATTACAATAATATTTGCAAAATCGTTTCGCTTGTCTACAGGTAGCCTTCTAAAATATAGGCTATCTCAGGGGCAATACGAGATTCTTAGGGCACAATTTTAATCATAGCCTATGCTATTAGATACGGATCGGACAAAAAACGCAGGCACTATGTAGCAGCCGCTAACAGGTTATGCTACAAAAAAGTGACCCGCGTAAACCCCGATTCTAAAGTGTAAGGAGGATCTATTATATGTATACGCTTATTTTAATGTCATCTCGTAAGAATTCGGTCCGCCAGCATACCATCCACCGAAGACATATATTGTTTTTCCTTTGTGTCCTTCTTATTTTTTGTACAGGGGGAACCGGAAGTGTATATTACGGATTTTCCCAAAAGCATCAGAGAACCAACGCGGAAAAAGAACTACAAGCGAAGACAGAGACAGAAATTGAAGAACTCAGACAGGAAAAACGCCGTGTTGAATCGGAACTTATTGATGTTAATAAGGAGATGAAAACTATTCACCAGATGACAGAACAGATTAAGCAGGCTTTAGGGATCCTCGGACAAGGTGGTGGAATTAGTAGCGTCCCTGGGGTATTTGAAGAGACTGAGAGCTCAGATGAGACGCAGCAGGAAAACGCCTCAGCGATTGATGCAAACTTAAATGATACACCTGAAAAACAGGAAGCGTTAACACCCGATATCCTGAAGCAAGAAATCTTGGTACTCTATAACTATATCATCAAACATCAAACACAACTTGATGAATATCCCTCTATTTTACCCGTGGACCTCCAACAACCGGATGGAGAGAAACACACTTATTGGTATTCGTCCGGATTTGGGTGGCGCCTACATCCATTGACACAGAAACGCGAATTTCACCAAGGACTTGATATTAAAACTCGATCCGGGGTTCCTGTCATTGCTGCTGCTGACGGTAGAATCGCACAGATAAAAGAGGAGAGGCATTTTGGAAAAACAATCAAGATTGATCATGAGGCACTGCTGCTCCAAACGTTGTACGCCCATTTGGAAAATTACGCCGACGGCCTCAAAGCCGGGCAAGAAGTGAAACGTGGTCAACTCATCGGCTACGTTGGAAATACAGGGCGTAGCACGGGGGCGCACCTCCATTATGGCATTTATGATATGCAAAAAGAGCAGTGGATAAACCCGATGACACACATTTTAGACCAGCAGCCAACAATTCCACGTTAACCGCATACCCGCGATTTTAACCGGAAAGACACTGCACATCAGCATTACGTAAAAACAAGTTACACCAGTAATCCTTCAAAAAGGAGTAGTTGAAAAATGTCCTATTTCAAGCCCTTACTTTGCGGGGCAATCCTGTGTTTTCTTGCACTTTCCAATCTCTCACCTGCAGAAGACCAACTCGTCATTATTTCCCCACACCCTGAAGGCACTGAAACAGAATTCGGCACAAATTTCGAGAAATGGTATCAAGAACAGACCGGAAGAATCGTCAAAACGGATTGGCGAGATGTCGGCGGGACCTCCTCCAACTACCGATTTATTGAATCGGAGTTCAAACGGGTACCCGATGGTATTGGTATTGATATCTTTTTCGGTGGTGGGACTGACAACTACCTCCGCCTCTCAAATATGGGATGGCTGCACGCTTACAAGCTGCCTGAGACACAACTCGCACAGATGATGCAATCCTTCCAAGGGATTCCGCTCTATGATGCTGAACACCAGTGGTACGGTGCAGCTTTATCGAGTTTCGGCATCATGTACAATGAAGAACTTCGTGAATTGCTGCAGCTGCCTGAAGCCACAGCATGGCAGGATTTAGGGGATGCTGCGCTAATCGGTAGAATCGGCGCTGCCGATCCCAGAGAAAGCGGTTCCGCACACATGGTCTACGAGATTATCCTTCAAACCGTTGGATGGGAAGAAGGATTCGCACTCCTGACCAAAATCGGTGGTAATGTCCGAGGCTTCTCTGCCGGTGCTAATGCTATTCCGACAGATGTCGTTGCTGGACAAGTCATTTACGGCCTCGCCATCGACTTTTATGCTTATGGTCAAATCGCTGTCGTCGGCGCGGATAAGATTAAATACGTTGTGCCAGCCGACGGTGCGGTTGTTACCGCAGACCCGATAGCGATTCTCAAAGGCGCGCCAAATATGCCAGTCGCGCAAAAGTTTCTTGAATTCGTTCTCTCGGAAAACGCTCAGAAACTCTGGATGCTCCGCGACACCGATCCAGAGGGCCCCCAATGGAAAGGTGGCTTGAACCGCGCAAGCGTGCTACCCGCACTCTACGATAAACTCGGTGAAAGATGTATCGTTCCAAATCCGTTTGCCATGGAAGGCACCCCGTTCCGATACGACTCAGATAAAGGCGGTGGACGCTGGAATATCGTCAACGATCTCTTTGGTGTCCTCATCATCGATTCCCACAAAGACCTCGTCAATGCGTGGAAAGCAATTCAGAAGTGTAAAGATCCGACAAAACGCGACGCGGCGATCGCGGTTCTCACGAAGATGCCGATAACTGAAGCAGAAGCGATGCAGATGGCGGCTACCGATTGGAAAGATCCGAGTATCCGCAACGAAAAAATCAAGGAATGGGGACAATTTGCCAAAGAAAAGTTCAAAGAGGCACGAAATTTAGCAAAATAGACCCACCCACAACGCTAACCTTCCGAACACACGGGATAGTACCACTTATGAACTATGGTAACCCTGAAAAATAAACAGACATCTTAGTGAAGGCAGGCCCCTCTCCTGCCGCTGGCGAGGTTTCCTAACCTCGCCAACTCAAAGTGCCCAATTAATTCTAAGGCCCACCATAAGTATGAACAAATTCGGAAGAAGCTGCAGACGAAACGTAAGTACCGCCTTCAGGAGAGGTGCTTCGCCGCTGAGTGGAGGATGAGGCATCTGGTCCGCTTTGCGTTTCAACTCCGGCTGCAAGAACAGTGACCATAACTATCCCTTCAGGCTCAGGATTGTCCTTGTAGGCCAAGCCGAAGATAATCTGTACATCACCAGCCTCCCCCTTGAGCATCTCCATCGCTGCATCCAATTCATTCATCATGAAATCCGACGGTGCACTGATCTTAACAATCAATCCAGCTGCCCTACCGATCTCCTCGCCATTTAATAGTGGAGAGGAGATAGCATTTTCCATAGCGATTCGCGCTCGATTTTTACCCTGCGCTTCGCCTACACCCATCAACACTGTCCCGGCATTCTGCATAATCCCTCGCACATCTGAGAGGTTAACGCTAACTTCGCCTGAATCTATAACGACCTCGGTAATAGTTTCAATACCGCGTAGCACTGCCTCATTGCTCATTCGGAACGCTTCGTCTGCCGATAGTTCCGCATCCACAGTCTCAAGGAGCCGCTGATTCGGCACTACGATAACAGCATCAGCAGTTTCTCTAAGTTCCTGGAGCCCGCGTTCGGCGCGTTCGGCGCGGTGTCGCCCCTCAAAATCAAATGGCAGCGTTACAACACCTATCGTTAAAGTACCATGCTCTCGAGCGAGAGACGCAATCAGGGGTGCAGCACCTGTCCCTGTCCCGCCACCCATACCCGCCACAATGAACACCATACGTGCGTCGGCAACGATAGCGTCGAGTGCGTCCAGGTTTTCCGCAGCAGCCCTTCTGCCTACTTGGGGGTTTGCGTCCGCGCCAATTCCTTGCGTGGTGTCAGCACCGATTTGCACCTGTGTCACGCCACCACACTTACGAAGCACTCCCAAATCTGTGTTTACGGCATAAAATTCAATCCCCCTCCAACCGAGGGCAATCATGCGTTTGACAGCATTGCCACCCGCGTCTCCTATCCCCAAAACCTTAATTTTCTCCTGTGTAGACGTAGATGCTTTTTTTTCTAATGACATAGTACTTTCCCTCCCTATATCTTCAAGACCGAATTCCGTGCGCAAGAGTGATCGAATAGTTCTAAGCCTCGTTTTGACGGTACCGACTGCTAAATTGAGTTCGTCTGCGATTTCTTTGATAGTCCACAATTCCAAGTAGTACAACACTGCAACGGAACGCACCGCTTCTGGAAGGTGATACACTGCTTCCGTTACAGCCGAGCGAAGCTCCACCTCTCGAAAACGGGCAAGGGCATCTCGGTCAATAGTTTCAGCGAGTTGCTCAGCATTCTGCAGGATTTCACCGCTTGCGTGCGTTTTAGCAGTATAGTACCTTCGGCAAGTCGTGTACGCTATCTTTCGAAGCCACGCACCGAAACTATTAACCTCGCGTAAGTTGCTAATGTTCTCCCAGACCGCTATCCAAATGTCCTGAAAGATTTCTTCGGCATCACGAGTCTGACGAGAGTTTAAGACTACCAACTGCCAGATTTGGAAACTATGACGAGCTGCCAATTGGGAAAACGCCTCTTCATCTCCCGATTGTATGAGTTCAATGAGCTCCTCATCTATTAGGTCAGTGTACATTGATGAATTGTAACGCATAAGCGAACTCCGAATTAGGTTTCAGTTAGGACTTACGCATCAAGATGTCGTTCGGATGAATGGCTTCGGCTTTCGTGCCCGTTTGAACAACAACGCCCGCAGGGCACAGGGATCCTGCACAACAGAGTGGCAACGATAGTCGATTGCGTAAGTCCTATCAGTAAAAAGCAGACCTATAGCTCCTCACCAACAATGAGCCGATACGCTTCGCGGTATTTCTCGCTCGTCTTAGAGATAACCGTCTCCGGTAACTCCGGCGCAGGTGATTCTTTGTTCCAACCGATTTCCGAGAGATAATCCCTAACGAACTGCTTATCGAAACTTTGCTGCGGTTTACCCGGTTCGTAGAGATCCGCGGGCCAGAAACGGGAAGAGTCGGGTGTAAAGACTTCGTCGATAACAATCAGTTTACCGTCACGCTGACCGAACTCAAACTTGGTATCACAGAGGATGATTCCGGCACTTTCAGCGTGTTCACTGGCGGCTCTGAAGAGTTTAAAACTCGCATCGATTAACCGATCCGTTAGCTCACTGCCGACCTGATCTCGCATCTCTTCAATGGTGATCGGTTCGTCGTGTTCTCCCTGTTCAGCCTTGGTTGTCGGTGTGAAGAGGAGTTCTGGGAGCCGGTCTGACTCTTGTAATCCGGGGGGCAGTTTCTGTCCACAGATTTCTCCGGTTTTCTGATACAATGACCATCCAGATCCTGCGAGATAGCCACGCACAACGCATTCAACATCAATACGTTCTGCTTTGTGGACGAGCATGGAACGTCCTTTCAAAAGGTCTGCGTCCGGCTGTAAGACATCGGGATAATCCTCGACTGCTGTTGTAATGAGATGATTGTCGGCAACAGACTCGGTGTAGTTGAACCAGAATGTAGATAAACCGGTCAAGACTTTCCCTTTGTCAGGAATTCCGTTGGGTAAAACGACATCGAATGCCGAGATCCGATCGGTGGATACAATTAGGAGTTCATCTCCGAGATCATAGAGGTCTCGGACCTTGCCACTGCGGGCAGGTGATAAGTTGGTTAATTGTGTAGGCGAAGGCATAGATGCTCTTTTTGCTAACGACATAGTTCTTCTCCTCTCAACTTCTTCGACCCCAAACTCAGCGCGCAGGAGGGTCCGAATTTGACGGAGTCTTGTCTTGACAGTCCCAACTGCTAAGTTAAGTGTCTCTGCAATCTCTTTGACAGTCCACATTTCTAAATAGTATAACACCGCAACAGAGCGAACCCTCTCTGGAAGGTGATAGACGGCCTCTGTCACAACCGTGCGAAGTTCCATCTCTCGAAAACGGGCAAGGGCATCCCGATCAATCGTTTCCGTGAGTTTTTCCGAAGTCTGAAGGACTTCCCCTTCGGCATGCGATCTGGTAGTATAGTACCTTCGGCAAGTCGTGTACGCTATCTTTTGAAGCCACGCACCGAAACTATTAACCTCGCGTAAGTTGCCAATGTTCTCCCAGACCGCTACCCAAATGTCCTGAAAAATCTCTTCGGCATCACGAGCCTGACGAGAGTTCGAGTTAACCAATTGCCAGATTTGGAAACTATAGCGGGCTGCAAGTTGTGCAAATGCCGCCTCATCTCCAGTTTGTATGCGTTGAATGAGTTCCTCATCTGTTAGGTCAGTGTACATTGATGAATTGTAACGCATAAGCGAACTCCGAATTAGGTTTCAGTTATAAAGAGGAGAATTTTTGCGGAATAGGTTTAAAAAAATGCAAATCATTCAACTTCATCGCCGCCGTGACACCATATCAAATCCAACGGCGGCGACAAGTACCACACCTTTGATGATGTCCTGCCACGCAGCACCCATGTTCGCCATGCTCATCCCATTGTTGAGACTCTCCATAACGAGCGCGCCTAAAACCGCACCAAAGATGCTCCCGCGTCCACCCATCAAACTCGCACCACCGATGACGCACGCCGCAATAGTATCCAACTCCAATAACCGTCCGGCTTCAGGACTCGCACTCCCGACGCGTGCCGTGAGGACGACACCAGCAACTGCCATCAATGCCCCCATGGTTCCAAACACCCGCAAGGTAATACTCCGTACGTTGACCCCAGAGAGGTAAGCCGCCTCCGCATTTCCACCAACAGCATAAACATAACGTCCAAAACGGGTGTGGTTCGCAATGAAATGAAACACAAACGCCAATCCAAACAGAATACACACCGGAAAAGGAATCCCTTTATGGGCATTCATCACAGCGATGAACGCCGCAATCAGCACCAATGCCCCAGTTATCTTCAATAGAACGAGGAATCGAGAGGCTTTTTCAGTGCCATATTGCAGCCGTCGGGTGTGCTGCTGGTAAAAGCGCACGCTACTTATGCAGAGACCAAGAATTAAAAGAACCCAACCGAGCGTCGGCGAAAGATACGCATTGCCGATCGCTTTGAACCAATTGTCTGGTAGCAGAATAGTTTCGCCTCTCGTAAAAGCCAACATTAAACCGCGATACGCTAAAAATCCACCTAATGTAACAATGAATGCGGGAATACGTTGATACGCCACGAGATAACCCTGCATCAATCCTATCAGAATCCCGATACAGATAACAACGAAGAGGGTCAGGATAATCGGTTGTCCCCACCGCACGTGTATGATTGCTGCAATAGCACCGAGTAATCCGGCACCATAACCGACAGAAAGATCGATGTTAGCAGAGACAATAACGAGGGTCATGCCGACAGCAAGAATAGCTGTCACCGCGGCTTGACGAGAAAGGTTAGACAGGTTCCGTGTGCTGAGGAAGGTGCCGCCGGTCAGGAGTGTAAAAATCACCCAGACACAGACGAGGGCAAGCACCATTGCATACATGCGGAAATTTAGGTGCTTCATGCTTGTGCGAACAGAATCTCAAAATTTCGTGTCGTCGTTTCACCGATTATCTCCACAGAAGTGTCGCGGAGTTCGGCAATCTTTTCCGCAACGGCACGCACATAAGCGGGTTCATTCCGTTTGCCCCGCCGAAATTGGGGTGCCAGCCACGGACAATCGGTTTCTATGAGCAATCGATCTTCAGGTACTTCCCTCGCAACCGCTTGGACATCCTTGGCATTCGGATACGTTACGATGCCACCGATACCAATATGGAATCCGATAGCGAGGCTTCTGTGCATTAATTCCACATCGCCAGTAAAGCAGTGCAGGACACCTCGGACCCTTCCTTGCCGCGCTTCCAAGATAGGTAGGATGTCCATATACGCCTCACGGTTGTGAATGACGATAGGCATCTGCAGTGCCTCAGCGAGGTCTAACTGTTTTTCAAACGCCTCTTTCTGCACCGAGCGCGGCGAGAGATTACGGTAATAATCCAACCCCATCTCGCCCAAGGCAATTACCTTCGGGTGTGCAGCGAGTTCACGAAAAGCCTTAAGGACATCCGGTGTGAAGTCTTTTGCGTCGTGCGGATGCATCCCGACGGTAGCGTAAATCTGAGTATATTTCTCCGCCAATTCCACTGCGCCGAGACTCGTCTCCATATCAAATCCGATGACGAGGATAGCAGAGATCCCGGCTTCTTGTGCGCGTTTTAGCACTGCATCCCGGTCGCGATCAAATTGAGAAAGTTGAATATGCGCATGTGAATCAATAACCATTTTCTATCACATCAAAGGCGTTCGGATAACCGTTTCAAGCGTATGTGCGCGCGGCGGCTGCGTCACAAGAAACAAAATCAAATCCGCTACATCCTCTGGAAGCGTGAGATTCTCTATCACATCATCAGGATGGTTATCACGGCGCATCTTGGTATCCACGGGACCCGGACAAACAACTGAGGCTTTCACACCGTGCGGTCTACCCTCATTATTCGTCGTCTCTGTGAAGCCGACAACAGCGAATTTAGATGCACAATACGCGCCCCCGTTGACATGCCCAGACTTGCCAGACACTGAAGAGACATTAACGATATGTCCATATTTCCGATCGCACATGTGGCTAAAGACGGCTTGCGTGCCGAGAAATACGCCCTTAAGATTGACAGCCATCGTCAGGTCCCAATCCTCTTCCCGAATTTTCGGAATCGGGTTATGGATTGCTACGCCTGCATTGTTAACGAGGATGTCCACCTTGCCGAAGATGTCAAGCGTCCGAGTAACCATAGCATCAACATCTGTTTTCAACTGGATATCGGTTGTGATAGCGAGTGCGCGCCTGCCGAGTTGCGTCACCTCTTTAGCAACAGCGGCTATCTCGGTATCCGTCCGTGCAGCGAGAACGATGTCGGCACCTTCTCTGGCAAACGCTAAGGCGGTTGAGCGACCGATCCCGCGCCCGCCGCCTGTGATAATCGCAATACGATTTTCAAGTTTCACAAGTTCTCCCCAAAGTAGTAGGCACACGCCGTGTGCCGTTCACAGTTTCTATGATATTTGATACGCTGCCAACTTCTGCTTATCAAACAGAATGCCGTGCCCCGGACGATCCGGCGGCGAAAAATGCCCATCTTTGAGTGTCAAGGTATCTTCAAGTACCGGGTCAAATGATGGAATGTATTCCACAAAAAGCGAGTGCGGCACCGCTGCCGAGAGATGCACGTGTAAATCCATCAAAAAGTGCGGCGATACAGAAAGCCCGAAGCATTCCGCTGTATGCGCAACCTTCATCCACTCAGAGATACCACCCACGCGGACAGCATCGGGTTGAAGGATGTCCGCTGCACCGTGTGTAATGTACTCCTTAAAGACATATTTATTGTAAATCGTCTCACCGAGCGCAATTGGGATAGTCGTTTTCTCGCGGAGTGTGACGTGGCTCTCCACATCGTCCGCCTCAATCGGTTCCTCAAACCAGAAAAGTCCTGCTTCCTCAACACGACAGGCGAGTTGAATCGCTTCGCGGGCGTTCCATTTCATATTCGCATCAATCATAAGATAGGGTTCTTGCCCAATCGCCTTCCTGACGGCAAAGATTCGCGCCACATCCTCGTGAAGGCTGTCGCGCCCGACCTTAATCTTGATGCCTTTAAAACCTTGCTCAACGAATCCGACAGACTGCCTGACGAGCTCATCTTCGGAGAGGTGTAACCACCCACCGTCTGTATTGTAAACAGGAACAGACGCTCTCGCACCCCCCAGGAGTTGATAAAGCGGCAGCCCAGCACGTTTTGCCATGAGGTCCCAGAGGGCAATGTCTACCGCCGCCATACCTAAAGTGACAATGCCACCCCTCCCAACCCAATGTGTATCCATCCACATCCGATTCCAAATCCGGTCGATGTTGGCAGCATCTTCTTCAAGTAGGATAGGTGTGAAATACGCATCCATAATTTGTTTGATCGCCTCTCCACCTTTGCCGATAGTATAGGAGAAACCCGTCCCGATAACGCCATCTGCGTCCTCAATCTCAATGAAGGGGAACTCCATAGAAACAAAAGTCTGGATAGCATCAACCCGCTCAACTTCAGGCGGGATGTCATAAAGAGACGTGCGAACTGCTTTAATTTTCATTGGGTCTACCGCTTTAAGTTCTCAATCATCGCCAATAAATTTTGGATACAGATGCGAGAGGCTTCCTCACCGGCTTCAGAGAATGCCTGACCTGCAGGACGATTAAGAATCGCTTCATCAATTTTCAGTGAGGGTCGCCAATGTGTTTCAAGGCAGAGATGTCCTTCGTAACCATCATCAATCAAGGCTTGCAGCTGCCCTTCCCAGTCGATAATACCGTCGCCGACAGGCACAGACTCTATTTCGCCTGTGTCAGGGTTCGGACCCGCATCCTTGAGATGTGCATGGATCATCGTCGATTTCATGCGGTTGTAGGCATCAGGATACGGGGTCTCACCCCCCTTGGCGTGCGCTTCGTTGGCAGGGTCCCAGATACCGCGGATATTCGGTGAATCAATCTGTTCAATAAATTCTGCTGTGAGTTTAGCGGTCCGGAGGGAAGTGGTGGATTCGTTTTCCATGCCGAGCACAATGCCTTCACCGTCTATCATGCTGCGCGGTTCATCGTAAGAAGCGATAATATCGTCCCATCGCGCCTCAGTTTCGCCGGTATCCCAAAAGACGAAGGTGCGGATAAGGTTGGTGTCAAACGCCTTTGCCGTCCGGATGCACCCTTTCAGTATATCAAGGTGTTCTTTTCGTTCTGCAGCGTTGTCTATATCACATTTAAAGAATGGGGATGCGACACCAATAATTTCAATATCCGTGCCGTCAAGCAAGCGTTTCATCTCGTCGATGTCGGCATCGGTAAGTTCGTTAGGCAGTTTGTCCCAGACCGAGCGGATTTCGATGGAGTGTAAATTGAATTCTTTTACAAAATTGACAACGGTCGCGAAGTCTTGAGAGACTTCGTCGTTGATAACGCCGAGTTTAAACATAGTCGTACGTCTCCTTTGAAACTTTTACGATATGTTAACACAACGCGGCGTTAATAGCAAGCGGGATTTATTTTTATCCAAGACTATTTAGTCCTTCAAGAGACGGTTTGCACTTCCACCAAGTTGATCCGAAGAACACTTCGCAAACGTGCGCTGAAAGAATATACCGTTAAGTTAAAACCTTATGCACGTCCGTTTTCACGAATTCTGACAATTGACCAATTTTGACATACACCCGTTAGGGAAATTGATTTGCAAGGCGAAGAAAAAATATGATAAAATATCATTAATTGTAGCGTTGCTTATGGAGGAGAAAGTGATGAATTACATAGAATTGCCGCTCCCACAAGGTCAGAGAGAAGAAATCCATCAGATTGTATCCGATGCCTCCAATCGTGTAGGTGGCGTAGATAGCGAATCTATATTGCGAAGTCTACAAGCACTCGCCACCGATGACCCAGACATCCAAGCCTGCTTTTCAGACATCGTTATCCGCGTGTTGAAAGCCGCCATAGACTCCCCGAACCCTGAAGCCGCGCTCAATCATTTCTCGCGCTTTGGGCAAGTCGCGTTTTATCGCCGATCCCTCTATCAACTCCTACGAGACGACCCATTTCTCATACGACCGCTCATCTTAAGTTTCGGCGCGTCCACCTATCTATCTGAGACCCTGATTCGCAAGCCCGAATATTTCTACGACATCATTGATGCAGACGTAATGGGAACCCAGAAAACTTCCCAGATAATGTATCAGGAACTGGCGCAATCAATTTCGCGGTTCGCCTCGGTCGAGCAGAAACTCCGCATCCTCCGACGCTACAAACGCCGAGAAACACTTCGGATCGGACTTCGTGACCTCCTCAAAATAGCCGATGTCGAAACAACGACCTTGGAGTTGAGCAATTTAGCGGAAGCGGCGTTGCAACACTGTTACGAAATCGGACGGGATCAGGTAATGAAACCCAAGTACGGGACACCTCTCAATGAAGAAGGCGATGCCCCATGCCGTTTCGCCATCATCGGCATGGGAAAGTTGGGCGGTTATGAACTGAATTTTAGTTCCGACATCGACCTGATGTTTGTCTATTCAGATGACGCACATACGGACATGGGGAACGAGAATACCGA
>JAJECD010000188.1 GCA_022822215.1 Candidatus Poribacteria bacterium
CTTCTGAAGAGGAAGATGTTGTTGAGAGATGTAAAGCAGAGACAGACGGCGAGGGACCCGATATCGTCGTTACGACCTGTGGTTCTGTCGAAGCGCACGAACAAGCCGTTGAAATGGTCGCCCACCGCGGGTATGTCAATCTATTCGGGGGTCTACCAAAAACCATGCGCCCGATGAGCGTGCTCTCGAATACTATCCACTATAAAGAGTGCTTCGTCACAGGTTCGCACGGATGCGTCCCGCGCCACCATGAGTTAGCAGTTCGGCTCCTTGAGAAGGGGTTAGTGCGGGTGAAACCCCTTATCACACACCACTTTCCGCTCGTTGAAATTGACAAAGCGTTTGAGGCAATGGAATCCCGAAAGGGAATGAAAATTATGATACACCCACATCAGGAGGAGAAAGGGACCTAATGCACGATTTTTCGCAGTTTATCCGAGAAATACCCGATTTTCCGAAGGCGGGTATTATATTTAAAGACATCACCCCACTTTTAGGGAATCCGACCGCTTTTCATAAAGCGACTGACGAATTCGCACGCCGTTATAAATTTGAAGCGATTGATGCTGTCGTTGGCATAGACGCACGCGGCTTCATTTTTGCCGCTGCCCTCGCTTATCGGCTCGGTGCCGCTTTTGTTCCGATTCGGAAAAGCGGTAAATTACCGTTTGATAAATATGAGGTCACATACGATCTTGAATACGGTAGTGATACCGTGGCAATTCATCGAGACGCGTTCCCCAAAGGCAGTAAAGTGCTCATCTGCGACGATCTCTTAGCAACGGGTGGGACGCTTGCCGCATCCGTCAATCTTATTGAAAAGCTGGAAGGGGACATCGTTGGTATTGCTATTTTAATTGAGTTGACCGAACTCAAGGGTAGGGAGCAGATTCCGGACCACGATATTTTTTCGCTCATTAAATACTAAATTTTGCCATTTTGCCCAGACGCGGCAAGATTTGGCTTGCTTTAGATTCGGTCGCTTGCGCCTGTAGCTCAGCGGAAAGAGCAGGGGCTTCCTAAGCCTCGTGTCGGGGGTTCGATTCCTCCCAGGCGCGTTTATAACGGTTGGGGGCTATCAGCTGTCAGCCGTCGGAAACCGTCTGTCGTTCATTTGTGACGGTAAAGACGTTCACAAATGCCACAGGTCCTACGGACCGCTGAGTGCTGATCGCTGACGGCTATTGGACTGACAACTATTCTAATATCTTAGGAGTAAATTTGGATGTACAGATTTAGTGTCTGGAAAATTGTTTTAATCCTTGGGGTTTTGGTGTTTGCCACGCTATACCTCATCCCTACCCCGGATGATTTCTACAATCCGTTGTACGGAAACCTACCACTTTGGATGCAGGAAAAACTTCCCGCCTTTGAAGTCAGCGAAAACAGTGCTTTTAAAGTGAATCTCGCAGAAGTCGAATACCCCGAAGGAATCAATTTCCAGGATGCGACCTTTGAACTTCAGGATGTCTTCCGGGTCCATCTCGGAAAACTGGGACTTGAGGAGACGTTTGATTATGAATTTGATACCACGGAAGCCCGCGAATTCTATGTCCGACTTCTCTCGGAGAAAGCACTTCAAAACCCACAAGCGACGCTTGGCAATCTGCACTTATATGGAAGCCTACCGGGAACCCTGCGGCGGCTCATACCCGACAGCCGGTTGAAGTTAGGGTTGGACCTTAAAGGTGGTGTACACCTTGTACTTGAGGTGGATTTGGAAACCTCCAAAGCAGCACTACTCCGCGAACATGCCCACTCTATTCCCGAACGCCTTCGCGCAGAAGATGTCTTGTGTCGAGACGTTCAACAGGTGAGTGATCAAGATATCCTGAATGTGCTTGTCGGTATTCCGTCCCGGCTCCGAGGGGATGCGACACAAAAGGCTGCCTATATTGAAAAAGCCGAGGAGCTCTTGAACGAAATTGAATTTTTTGAGGACGCACAGGTTCAAGCCGAAACAGAAACACAATCCACGTATCAGTTGCAACTCAGCGCACCAGGCATAGAAAAATATACCGAACAGGCGATTGAGCAGGTCCTCATTGTGCTCCGAAATCGCGTCGATGCTTTCGGCGTTTCGGAACCCTCAATTCGCCGGGAGGCGAATCACCCGCGGATCATTGTTGAACTTCCGGGTGCTAAAGATTCCTCGAAACCGCTCCAGATCGTAAAGACAATGGGCCGGCTCGAATTTAAACTCGTTAAAAAATCACCCACTGGCGGGAGTTTATGGAGTGGCACTGCCGATACACCGCCACCGGATAATATACCTGAAGATAGCGAAATCCGATACCACTACGAGACCGGCAACTGGTACGTCTTAGAGAGTCCTGTACTTTTAAGCGGTGATCGCATTAACGACGCTGGCCCCTCTACCGGGAGAACGAGCTTCGACATAGTTGTTTCGATGAGTTTTGATAGTATCGGTAGACGGAAGTTTGGGGAAGTCACGGGCGACCATATAGGTGAACACTTGGCGATTCTCCTTGACGGAAGGGTCCAATCCGCACCTGTCATCCAGGACCAAATTATCGGAAACGCCATTATTCAAGGAAACTTCACTTATGAGGAAGCCAGTTACCTTTCCAATATCCTGAAAGCCGGGGCGTTTCCTGTCGGCGTCCAGATTGCAGAGGAGCGGACAGTCGGGCCCACCCTTGGACAAGAATCCATTGATGATGGCATTAGAGCCGTTCTCATCGGTTTGGGGGGGGTCTTGATTTTCGTGATAATCTACTACCGTTTATCTGGGATCATCGCTATTACCGCCCTCGTTTTTAATATGCTCATCATTCTCGGGGCGTTGGCGGGATTTGGCGCAGCGTTGACGCTTCCGGGTATCGCTGGACTTGTACTCACTATCGGTATGGCTGTTGATGCGAATGTACTCATCTTTGAGCGAATTCGCGAAGAGTTGCGAACCGGTAAAACTGTCTGGTCGGCTATCGAAAGCGGCTATCAACGTGCATTTATAACGATTTTAGATGCCAACCTGACGACATTCTTTACCGCACTTGTCCTTTATCACTTTGGCACAGGTCCGATTAAAGGATTTGCTTTAACACTGGGTATCGGTATCCTCGCAAGTATGTTTACAGCGATTGTCGTCACACGCGAAATATACGGTTGGACAGTCGGAAATAGGGACGCGCAAAAACTTAGCATTTAATGGAGGCGTGGTTATTAGTTGTCAGTCGTCAGTCGTCGGTTAAAAGACGTTTTGTAACAATCCCCTAAACTTAAGAGCCTCACAGAGAATGGTGAATTGTTACAGCGTTCCTCTTTAACTGATAACTGATAACTGATAACCGATAACTGTTAAAACTTTGGAATTACTCAGAAATACAAACTTCGATTTTATCAGCAAATACCGCACTGGATTTGTGTTATCAGTGGTGGTCATCGTTATCGGCGTGGTTTTCCTCGTCATCCATCAGGGACCGAACTTCGGGATTGACTTTCGGGGCGGCGTTAAAATCCAAGCCAAGTTCAACAGAGTCGTCACAGAGGCGGAATTGCAGTCCAAACTCGCTGAAATCGGGTACGAACGTGCTACGATACAGATAGATGAAAGCAGCAATGAAGCGTCTATCTCCATGGGACACCGTCCGGAATTTCAGCAGCAGTTGATTGATATTCCCATTATGACGGATCCGGGGGATGCGACTGCCATGCATCTGCAGGTGAGCAGTGCTGTTGAAAAATCGCACCTCTTGGAAGTTGGCGAAACCGTTGAACTCATTGATGGCAATCTGCGACAACGCAATGAGATTACAGCACTCGACACTGTTGCCGATAGCAACGCCGTCCAGTTAACCTTTGCGAACCCGTTCGGCATTGATTTGAGCGAGAACGCACATATCCAAATCCAAGCGAGTGTCGGCAGAATTCTCACAGATGCCCTCCTCGAAGGTGGCAACGGTTGGCAGGCACTTGTTGGCGGTGTCAATGTCTCGGAAGTCCTTCCCAGTGTCGGGCGCGACCTCAAATGGGCGGCACTCTGGTCTGTTCTCTGGTCGATCGTTATCTTGTTGGCTTACATCTCTTGGCGGTTTGAGTTCCGTTTCGCTATCGGTGCGATTGCCGCCCTCGTCCACGATGTCCTGATTACCTTAGGTATTTTTGCTGTTCTCTCAAAAGAGATTAATCTACCGACAGTGGCGGCGTTCCTGACGATTATCGGGTATTCGCTCAACGACACGATTGTTGTGTTTGATCGGATTCGGGAAAATTCACAATCTTTACGGGGCACCGACTATACGACTGTGCTGAACCGAAGCATCAACCAATCCCTCAGCCGGACGGTTATTACATCTTTGACAACCCTGTTTGTTGTTTTGGTTATCTTCATCATCACAACTTCGGGTGAGGAGATTAACACGTTCGCCTTGGCACTTATCGTCGGGGTCGTAGTAGGAACTTACTCCTCCGTCTTCATCGCCAGTCCGATTGTGTATCTCTGGAATCGCGGACAGCAACCGGCATAATGGTTATCAGTTAAAGAGAGATTCTGTAACAATGTCGCACTTCTTGGCATATTCCAAGTTTGGGGAGATTGTTACAAAGCGCCTCTTAACTGACGACTGATAACCGACAACCAATCACTAATTCACATGAAAATATTAATCTTGAGTCCTTACACAACCGGACAAAAATATAAACCCGATAATCTGCTCCGGCGTGAGGATGCCGTTTCACCTGAACGCCTTCATGGAAAAATAAAAGAGCTGTGCGGTTACAATGCCGAGGGGTGGTATCACGAAGATAGAGACTACAGCGCGCCCGCCGGAGAGATGTTCACGGGTCCTATGCATACGCAGTTACGTGCGGGACTGAAACAAATTCGGGAACACGAAGGTTATGGTGAGACGCGGCTTGATCTTTATTTTCCGTGGTATGTGTGTCGCGTTGACGGAAAAAAAGCACCTGTGAACGAAAAGGACACGATCGTTCCTTTTGATATGGCACCCCTTCACGACGCTGAGGTTTTGGAGTTCGGCGAGACGGGTGTCCCTGAAGCGATAACGGCTTTAATTGAACGTTACGACCTCGTTTTCTTGCTCTTGCGACAAGAGGATATTGTATCGCTACAACGCGTTTTTGAGGTGGAACGGTCAACACCTCTGATTTTCCTACTCGCGCCAAGCCACAGGCATGTCGTTGATGAGAACTTATCCAATGTCCACGTTGTTGAGACAGGGCGAAATTTGACAAAAGCCATCCGTGCCACGAATTGGTCAGTAAAGGGTGTCGTCCTGAGAAGATTGTGTGAGGCCGCCTGTAGCGAAGGCTTTCAGGTCTTTGCGCAAGTCAAACAAGATCCCCAGCAACTGCTTGAAATCATACAGATGAACTACAAGCGCGAAATGGATCCTCCTATTTAAGGACAGAAGAAGATGGATCTTCCAAAGCTCGTTATCGGTGATAGTTCACGACGCATTATCGGTGAGTCCGCACCGATGCAGGCAGTTTTGCGTCAAGTCGAGCAAGTCGCACCCACGAAAGCGAC
This sequence comes from Candidatus Poribacteria bacterium, assembly GCA_022822215.1. Taxonomy (GTDB): domain Bacteria; phylum Poribacteria; class WGA-4E; order WGA-4E; family WGA-3G; genus WGA-3G. Next base: position 5,513 of record JAJECD010000188.1, read on the forward strand.
AGTCCTTATCACTGGCGAAACGGGTGTCGGCAAAGATGTCATCGCCGAGGCTATACACGAAAGCAGCCCACGTAAAAATCGAGCCTTCAAAGCCGTCAACTGTGGGGCATTTTACCAAGATCTCCTTCAAAGCGAACTCTTCGGACATGAGAAAGGGGCTTTTACAGGCGCGTCCAGCCAACGTCGCGGGGTGTTTGAGCAAGCGGACGGGGGGACGCTCTTCCTCGATGAGGTCGGCGAAATGTCGCCTGAAGTACAGGTGAAATTTCTGCGGGTCTTGGAGTCGCAAGAATTCACCCGACTCGGTGGAGAAAAAAATATAAAAGTCGATGTTCGAATTCTCGCCGCAACGAATATCAACCTCGCAAAATCAGTTAAAGATCGAAAATTTAGGCAGGATCTCTATTATCGGTTGAACCTCTTTCGTATCCATATCCCCCCGCTGCGCGACCGACGCGAGGATATTCCCCTCTTTGTCGATGCGTTCATCTCCGAGCTAAGTGAAGACCACGGAAAAACAATTACCGGTATCACACCCGAAGCACTCAGTTATCTCCAAAATGCAGAGTGGCACGGGAACGTCCGCCAACTCAGAAATGCTGTTGAATCCGCTATCATTGTGACAACAACCGATGAACTCCAACTTAAAGATTTTCCAATAGATTCGGAAGCAGAACAGATTACGGCACTGCCTGTTCAGGTGTCAGGCACGCAACTTGCACCTACGCAGGTTGTCGGCACCGAAATCTCTGAAGAGGTCGAGTTTCCTAATCAATCCGGGACCTCTTTACAAGTCGTAGACACCGCTACTAACGCAATTACCACAGAAAATATGGCGGTTTACAAGACAATTATCGGACTTATCTTCTCTGCAATCCGATCGCTGAATCCAACTTCTACCGCAAGTGATGATACCCCGCCCCTAATTCCGGATGAAGATACCAGTTGGATGCAGATTAACGAGACGGATGACGCAGCCGACATACTCAGGAAAACATTGGAGGTGCTTTCAGCCATTGCCAAGCTTCTTGAGAATCGCAATCTCAACGCAATCGTTCCTATTGCTACAGCGTTACAACCAGAAGAAGGGTTAGGCGGGAAGGATAAACCGCTATCGCGGTTTGATGAGGAGGTCATTGGCAAGGTGGGCATGACAATGGCGGAAATTGAACGCGCAGCTATCCAGAAAACCCTCATGGAAACGGATGGAAATAAGACAGAAGCGGCAAAAATTCTTGACATCGGAGTCCGAACCCTACACCGCAAGTTGGACGCTTATAAACGGGAGGAAGATGGTTGATCTAAAACCCCCACGGCCATCTCCACCATTTTCTGTGATACTCACAACGGCTAAAGCCGTGTGCTTCTTTGCCTACTCTTGATAGGCTTGCTTGATATGAGTCCCCGAAAGGGTGACCACGAATCAAGCCGACGTAGGTTGGGTTGATACCGA
>JAJECD010000044.1 GCA_022822215.1 Candidatus Poribacteria bacterium
GTCGGATCGGAGATTATGTGTCACCCCGCATACCGCGTACGTCCGAAACTTCCCGAGCACGATCGCACGCTCGTTCCATGGCATCAAGACGCGGGTTATATGGAGCCTAAATGCGATTCGGTTTTACAACTCACAATCTGGATCCCGCTGATAGATGCTACTGTCGAGAACGGATGTATGGAAGTTATCCCATACGCCCATCGGGATGGTGTTTTCCGGCATCGTTCCTCTGAACGTTTCTATCTCGAAATTCCGCCAGACGCATTGCCCAAAGTTGATCCGGTAGTCGTTCCTGTTAAGTTCGGGAGTGTCCTCCTGCTTACCAACCTCACACCGCACCGTTCCATTCCGAACGTTAGCCATCAAGTTAGATGGAGCGTTGACTCACGCTATCAGGACGCTGCAAAGCCGACCGGCTATCAACCGGAAGCAGGATTCCTTGCACGGAGTCGGCTGCATCCTGAAGATGTCGTTACCACACCAGAGGAATTTAAGCGCATTCGTGATGAACATCAACCCGGTCCTGGTCCAAATCGCTGGGCAAAGGAGAATAGCAATGCGTAATGTCAAACGGTTATCACCATTCTTCATTATTCTTGTTTTATTGATAAGCGGTGCGAAACCACCAACCGAAAAGCCTGAACCGAAAGAGGTTGAACTCCGTGGCAATATCGTCTGCTTAGCAGAGGAGATGCATACGCACTATAATGTAGAACTCTTTAAAACTCATCCACATCTTTACGGTGTCAAGACTGAGGCAGGCAAATACTACACGCTCTTACGGACATCGTTAGCAGAAGCACTTTTTGTTGACGAGCGATTGCATGAAAAAGACCTCATCATCAACGGTCGCATCTTTCCCAACACGCAACTGTTGGAGGTTATCCGTTTTGCCTCTATCAAGGACGGTGTTGTACATGCGCTCTACTACTACTGCGATACGTGCTACATTCGCGCTGTTGCCCCTGGGAATTGTGACTGTTGTCAGGCACCGGTTGTGCTGATTGAGAAATCGCTAAATGTCGATTCTACAATACCGTCGCCGTAGGCAGATTCTTGTGCCGCATTGTTAGAAATTTACGGGCTGGAAGCCCACGTCTTCAGGTGAGGGAGGAAAGTCCGCCCTTGCCAAATATTGATGAGCAATGCTCTATAAAGGGGAAGAATGACAACACGTCCTAAAATCGCAGCGATTGCGACGATTTATCACAAGTACTCACACGCACAGCACATCGTCGACCGATTCTTGGAAGGCTACGGCTGGAACAGCAGACACCACTATCCGCCGATGGATATCGTCTCACTCCACGTCGAACAGGTCAACGACAACGATCTCAGCAACGACCGGTTGGAACGTTTCCCATCAGTGAAAGGGTATCCGACAATTGCCGAAGCACTCACCCTCGGCGGTGAGGAATTGGCTGTTGACGGCGTTCTACTCATTGGCGAACACGGTGAATATCCGACCAACGAGAAGGGACAACGCCTCTACCCACGCTATGAACATTTCAAGCAGATGGCTGAGGTTTTTGAAAAAAGTGGACGCGGTGTGCCAGCATTCAATGATAAACACCTCTCATGGAACTGGGAGTGGGCGCGCGAGATGTACGATTTCTCCCAAGACATGGATTTCGCATTTATGGCAGGTTCGTCCCTACCGGTTACGTGGCGTACTCCGTCTATCGACATGCCGCTTGGTATCCCAGTGTCTGAGGCGGTATGCGTCGGCTATGGCGGTGTGGATAGTTACGACTTCCATGCACTGGAGACTTTGCAGTGTATGGTCGAACGGCGCGAAGGTGGTGAAAGCGGCGTTAAATGGCTGCAGGCATACCGCGGCGATGCGTTCTGGGAAGCACATCACACTGAACTCTGGTCACGAGAACTCTTTGAGACTGCTCTCTGCCGGAGTCATACCCTCACACCATCACGCCCCGGGTTCAACAATCCGTTTCCAAATATCGACGAGTTGAAGGAGATTGTGAAAGACCCGATAGCCTATCAATACGAACATACGGACGAATTGAAATCTACAATGATTCTGATGAACGGGTTAGTGCAGGACTTCAACTTCGCCGCTTATGTCGGGTCGAACGACGAAATCCTTTCAACACAGATGTATCTCCCGATGCCACCGGCACGGACGACGTTGGCGAACTTCTTCTCGCCGCTGGTCAACAATATCGAACAAATGTTCCTGACAGACAAAGCGACCTACCCAGTTGAACGGACATTGCTGACGACAGGACTCGTTGCGGCAGGCGTTGACAGCCTCTTTGCTGAAAGCACACGGCAGGAGACACCGCATTTAGACATCGCCTACCAACCCACCGAAGCATCAACATTCTGGAGGACATAAGCGCATGAAACGCATTGCTGTTATCGCGACTATCTATCGCTATCTATCGCACGCACAACACTTCGCTGACCGGTTTCTCGTCGGCTATCCGACCGAGGGCAGATGGCACCGTCCGGATATGAAAGTCGTTTCTCTGTTTGTAGATCAGAAACCAGAGGGGGATCAGAGCCTTGACCGTGCCAGAGAGTTCGGTTTCTCTGTTTATCCAACCATTGCTGAAGCACTTCGATGTGGCGGAGATACACTCGCTGTAGATGCCGTGCTACTCATCGGTGAGCACGGTGAATATCCACACAACGAGAAACACCAAGTCCTCTATCCGCGATATGAATTTTTCAAGGAATGCGTCAAGGTCTTTGAGGCAGATGGTCGTGCCGTGCCTATCTACAACGATAAACACCTCTCCTATAGTTTTGAGAAAGCGAAGGAGATGGTGGACGATGGACATCGGCTTGGTTTCGGTGTTTTGGCAGGTTCATCTTTACCCGTCACATGGCGGCTGCCTGATGTCGAATTGCCGTTGGAATGTGAGATAGAGGAGGCACTCATGGTCGGTGTTGGCGGTTCGGATCCGATGGATTATCACGCCTTGGAGGCGATGCAATGTATGATTGAACGCCGAAAAGGTGGCGAAACGGGTGTTGCTGCTGTCCAATTAATAGATGGTGAGGAAGTCTGGAAGGCAGGCAAAGACGGACGTTGGTCTTTGGAATTGTTGGAAGCAGCACTTTCGAGAAGCGATACACCGTGCGGTTTAACGGATGAAGACGGCAGAACGCAAGATATGATCGGTAACGGTGAAATCTACCGACTCGTTGACAACCCGTCTGCCTATTTCATTGAATATAACGACGGTTTGCGGGCGACGCTCCTGATGCTCAACGGTGCAGTCCGGGATTATTGCTTTGCCGCGAAACTGAAAAACGAATCGGCGCCTGTGTCCACACAGTTCTTTTTAACCCCAACACCGAACGTTACCTATTCCGCATGTCTTATCGCCAAGGTTGAGGAACTTTTTGAGACAGGGATCGCGCCATATCCAGCGGAACGCACTTTGCTGGTAAGCGGAACACTGGAGAATTGCCTAACCTCTCGCCTTCAAGGACATGTGCGTTTAGAAACACCGCATCTCAACGTTGAATACCGCGCCCCCGTAGAATCACAGCATGCGCGGCGTTGATTGACTTTAGCGTTCTCGTCATTCGGGAACCGACAGACTTTACGCGTTCCGTCCTTTAGGTCACCCCGCTTCAGCCGTCAATGCAGACGCAACCTGCACAAGGTCAAGGACATCAACAACGCCATCGCCATTAACATCCGCAAGGCTTTGGCCGGTTCTCCCAAAATGTGTCGAAACGAACGTGAGGTCTTGGATATTCACGCGTCCATCTCCGTTAATATCTTCCGGCTTCGGTATTTGTGCCGAGGTATCTTCCTGAATGAGCATCGTGAACTCCGAGAGTGCTGTCTCATCTTGAATCAAAGTTTGGAAGTCTGGGTCCCTAAAGAAATTTCGGATCTCGGGCGTGTTTTTAACATAATTTACAAATTCGGCATCTATGCCGAACGTCCTGAGGAGTTCCGGATTATCGACCATGATTTCAATGAGTTCGGGGGTCAAACGCGTACGATTTTCAGGTATCTTAAGCCAGGCAAGGATATTCGGCAGCACGCTTTGAATTTTCGGTTGCCGAAAGGTTTGTCCGTACCTATCAAACATTTGTGTGGCGAGTGTAACCCGTGAATAAGCAATTGGTCGGGAGGCATTGTTCGTAGGGAGAGTCGTCGTGAAATTGGCGGCATCCAGGTAAATTTCAAAGAACATCCCCCAATCTCGCTGATTGTCAGTGACTTTGACTAAGAGGAGATTATCACCGGCGTTTAGATTCACACGAAAGAAGTCTTGAATTCCAGTTGTGCCTCTGTCAACATTGTTTATATGTACGACTTCGCCATTGAGCCAGACTTTGACTGCGTCATCACTTCCGACCCCCATCCGAATATTTCTCTGTTGCCGGGGTGAGACCACATTAATTAAGGCATACGCCGTGTGGTAATCCAAATTTCTATTGCTGCTCAGCCCCACTGCATTAACTACTTCGTTGACATTGTTAGAACGACATCCCAAAATCCAAAGTAGACAATCGACAGTCGGACGAATGCGCCCGCGGGTCCATCGCAATTGTCCCAAGGCATCGTGTTCATTTATACCGTGTTCAGCAACATAGCGTTCGGTAATCGCGCCTTGGCTGGTTATTGCGAGATAGTCGGTCTTAATATTTGCGCCCTTCGCAATCATCCACAGCCAGGGACCTTCTATGTAAGCCGCTGCCGGAGCGCAAACGGTGCCTGTAAGCAAAATTCCGACTAAATAACACAATATCCATTTCGACTTCACAATATCTAAACGCATCAATGTCTTACTCCCTCAATCCGTCATTACAAACAGTTATAGTAAATTCCAAAAATAAATATACACTTTCATCCCCCGGTAGGTGCGGTTTCCTAACCGCACCGATGCTAAGTGTATAAATAATTACAGAATCTACTATAATAGCCAACCACTAACAAACAATCTGACACAAAATTAGGTGACACGAAGTCCAAATTTTGATATAATTCACGAACGCTATTCTATCATAAAATTGGATGTTTATAGGATAAAAAAGGATACACCCATGAAATTCAAACGCGAAGAAATTTTAGCACAATTGCGCAACAACATCGATGCAGGCAAACCGATTATTGGAGCCGGTGCCGGCACAGGGATCTCCGCCAAATGCGAGGCAGCTGGAGGGATTGATCTGATTATTATCTACAACTCTGGAAGATTCAGAATGGCGGGAAGAGGTTCACTCGCTGGGATGATGCCCTACGGCGACGCGAACCAGATTGTCGTCGAAATGGCGAGCGAGGTGCTACCGGTTGTCCCGGATACACCCGTTCTCGCTGGGGTTTGCGGCACGGATCCCTTCCGTCTGATGGATGTCTTTTTGAGTCAGATAGATGCGATCGGATTTTCTGGCGTTCAGAACTTCCCGACGGTAGGACTGATTGACGGTACATTCCGTCAACTGCTTGAAGAGACGGACATGGGATACGGACCTGAGGTGGAGATGATTCGGACAGCGAGTCAG
>JAJECD010000048.1 GCA_022822215.1 Candidatus Poribacteria bacterium
GGGACTCCATTGGCGAGTGCCTCTATAATGGACAATCCCTTCGATTCACGATAAACAGTGGGGACTGAAAAGACATGAAGGCGGTTGAGGAAATCAATTTTCTGATGCCGTGTCACCTCGCCATAATGTACAAAACTGTCAGACAACCCCCACGCCTGAATCTGGTTCACGAGCTCTTCAAGATAGGGTTCATCTTTCTTTCCAAGGTATCCAGCGACATGGAGTTGAACGTTATCAGCACCGAACGCCTCGGCGACTATACGGAAAGCATCGACCAAGATATGTAATCCTTTTTCAGGACAAATGCGAGCCAAATAGCCGATAATAAAGGGTGGCGGTTCCGGTTTCTCGACAGGGATGCCGTGTCCATCTATGTTTAATCCGAGTGGGACCACGTCAATCTTATCAACAGATAATTTAAGATAGGCATCCGCCATAAATTGCGCATAGTATTGACAGGGTGCAATAAATCCGTCCGCTTCCGCAGCACGCTCTCGGAGTAGATCCAACACTTCCGTTTTATAGGGTTCAATGAGATCTTGCAGGAAGATGTCTTCGCCTTGGAGGGCACAGATAACTGGGACATCTAACACTTTTTTAATTTCTCTGGTGAAGCCAACCAACATGGAATTGGTGAGGTAGACGATATCGGGTCTATTCTCCTCAGCCAGCCATTTGACCAATTTCGCCAATTCCTTCTTTTGATGTCCTTGTTCAGCCAGGAGCATAGATACAGTCAACTGCCCAAGGTCTCGCGCATCGGTTGAGCTGCTGAACCTCGCCAATCCATTCAACAGGGTTGGACTGTCCAGGAGCCTGTCAAATGTCCATGGCGTGTGTCTGAAAATCGAAAGCTTCTGTTGGAGATAGACGTTAACACCGCCGAAAAAAACTCTGTCTAAACTCACATTCGGCTCATCTGTGCGGGTAGGGGTATAGGTAGGTATAAGCGCGACGTTATGCCCTTGTTTCTTCAGAACTGTGGCAATGGTGTTGTCGTGTATGCAAGTTCCGCAGTACATTCCGGCAGCACCTGCGGTAATATAAGCGACTTTCATATTTTTTGTTTTGGTGCTAAATGTTTAAGGAAACGCAAATTGTTTCTACTCTATTTGAAGAAACTGGCATGTCAGTCTTAGGGATATAGTATTAGTATATCAGATTCTCGGAAAAAAGTCACATCTATTTTGAGTGGGCGGCACTCAGTAGCGAGAGAAATAAATGACCCTAAGAGGTGATAAAGAAATTTGCATTTTGTCTCTAATTGTGGTATTATTAATATTTAGGTTTAGAAAAGGGATTTAGAGAAAAAGAAGAGAGGAGAACGATACATGTCACGTATCTGTACGGTCTGCGGTAAGCGTCCCATAACAGGCAATCAGATTAGTAAATCCATTCGACACACCAAAAGACGTTGGATGCCGAATCTACAACGGGTTCGGGTTCAAACTGAGGAAGGGACGAAGCGAATCCGTGTCTGCGTCAAATGTATACGGAGCGGAAAAATTACCAAAGTTATATCCAAAATGCCAGCGGCTGAGGCTTAAGAGGGAAGTACATTCTGGTTGAAGCCCAGGCGCACCCGGCGCAGTGGGATTAGACTTTACGGGTAACGCGCTGCACGCCTTTTAAACGACGAATCGCTTGCATGACTTCCTCGAGTTGCCCGGCTCCCGTAACGTCGATTGTGAAATAGTCGGATGCTGTTGCCTCCAGACGTTCTATGGAGGGTTGGAAATTCCCAGATCGGATGTTTACCTTGGACTTTGCGATAGCCGTCGTGATTTCACCGAGCATTCCGGGACGGTCACTGCACTCCACAAAGATTTTTACGGGATAGATGTCAGGCGGATGGTTTCCATTTCTGGCAGAAGATTTTTCGAGCCAAGTCACAGATAAGAGGCGTTCGGGTTCATCAAGTACCCGGATACAGCCTGCTCTATGGACAGAAACGCCGCGCCCGCGAGTGAGGTAGCCGACGACCTGATCTCCCGGTATGGGGTTACAGCACTTCATAATCCGCATCATGCCCAAATCAATGTCATTTTCGAGTTGGATGGCTGGGGCAGATGCGGTTTTTCGCGTTGCGGTTGTCTCTTCTGAGGTTTCAGGTTTGGGAGTCTCAGGTTTTAACAAATTAACGACCTGGGTAGCCGATTCATACCCGTTGCCAATCCGGACGAAAAGTTCCTCAAGGTTCTTGAGTTTGAGCTGCTTGGCGATATCCAAGAGTTTGGGGGAATTGAGATACTCGCGCGGCGTAAGAGAGGCAGCACGCAGTTCAGCGTCGAGAAATTTTTTGCCTAACTCCAGGGCATCAGCCCTGTCCTTTTCCCGTAACCAGTGTCTGATTTTACCGCGCGCCGTAGCGGTCTTGACGTAAGGTAACCAGCTCCGACTCGGTTTGCCATTCGGTTGGGTCCGAATCTTAACTTGGTCTCCATTTTCGAGCGTTCGTCGAATCGGGGCGACCTGCCCGTTCACTTCTGCCCCTACACATGTATGCCCGACATCCGTATGAATTTTATAGGCAAAATCGATGACGGTCGCACCTGCGGGGAGTTTAAACAGATCACCCTTGGGCGAAAAGACATATACATCATCTTGAAAAAGCTCAAGTTTCATTGACTCCACAAACTGGTGTGGATTGTCTTGGATTTCCTGTATGTCTTCGAGTATCTGCTTATAACTGGCGAAAATGGAACGCCCCTGTTCGCTAGTAGGGACCCCTTCCTTATAACTCCAATGCGCAGCGATACCGTCTTCAGCCACCTTATGCATCTGATACGTGCGAATCTGTATCTCTACCGGTTTACCGTCATCAAGAATCGTGGTATGGATGGACTGATAGCCGTTTTTCTTCGGTTGTCCGATCCAATCGCGAAGCCGTTCTGGATGATAACTCCATTTGTAATGGAGCGCGCCGAGTGCGGCATAGCAGTCAGCATCAGTTCTGACGAGAATTCGGAGACCGACGAGGTCTCGGATTTCGCTGAAGGGTGTCCCTTTCTGTTGTATTTTCTGGTAGATGCTGTAGATGTGTTTTGTCCTGCCGTGGACATCGGCAAAAATGCTGCGTTTCTCAAGTTCCTGACGAATCTGTTTAACCATTTTCTCACAATAGGCTTCTCGCTCGTCCAATTTCTGATTCAGGAGTTCGGCAATTTTTCGGTATTCACCGGGGTAGAGATACTTAAACGCCAAATCCTCAAGACGGCTCATAATACGCCAGATCCCCAAGCGGTGTGCGATCGGTGCGTAAATTTCCAATGTCTCTTTTGCGATGCGTTGGCATTTCTCACTGGAAAGGAATTTCAACGTCTCCATGTTATGGAGTCGATCTGCGAGTTTAATGAGGATGACCCGCATGTCTTCCGCCGTCGCTAAAAGGAGTTTGCGATAGGTTTCTGCTTGGCGCTGTCGATGAACGCGGTCCTCAACCGTGGTTGTGGCAACAGGAGCAGGCAGCAGAGAGACATTGAGTTGATACTGACCGATCTTTGTGACACCTTCAACAAGATTCGCGATATTCGCACCAAACCGTACCTGCATCTCTTGACGCGTGATACCGGTATCTTCAAGGACATCGTGCATGAGTCCTGCGCAGATTGTGTGCGTATCCAGCCGGAGTTCGACGAGTATTTCAGCAGTTTTGAAACAATGCGTAAAGTAGGGTTCACCGGATTTCCGCCGTTGGCCTTTATGGGCATCCTGTGCAAAGCGGTAGCACCGCTCCAGCAATTCAACTTCTGCATCTGGATTATAGGCTTGAATCTGGGTTAGTAGTGACTTGAGACTCATGTTCTATAATCTCCCACATAGATTCAATATTTTCCTTCAGTTGAAATTCAATGAAAGCGGGGCCTGTCTGTTTAATCCATTCCCCCTCAAGATACGTACCGGAAAAGGATAAATCACTTTTCTCAGCAGGAAGGAGTTTGACAAGCCGCTGCCCCAGTTTACCATGTCGTGTCATGTATCGGAGTTCTTCAAAGATCGTGAGTCCAGTTTGAACACTCAGTGCTGCACCGAGTTTACCATTGAGCATTTCTGCTTCGGGATATCCGACAACACCGTTGGATTGGATAACCTTTCGCATGTTAACGTATAAGTGACGTAAAGCATCTTTTGCCGGATATTTTTCAGCGATCCAATTGTGTATATGCGTTGCATCCGTGTCGTTATAGATAAGATGGAGATAGGAGGTTCTGTCAGAGACGAAAGCAGGTCTACAACGTTTGAAAAAAGCATCGGAACTCGGTGTTAGGTGGCAGAAGACAAAGTGTGGAACGTATGGAAACTCTTGATGATGCGAAAAAGTGCTACTTGAAGCGATTGCCCGGAGTTCACCATTGTGGAGCTGCTTCAATAACGCCGCCGCTTCAGCCCTCGAGGTTGTCGCATCGTGCCGCGCGATGCCTTCAATACTCTCAGGTAAAAGTTTCGTGAGCAGCAGGTCCAACATCTCCTCGTCCTGTACATAAATTATACAGGATTCTTCCGTCGCGAGCAAGTCTAAAAGGTATTCTTTTTTATTTGCGTTCCGCTTGTCAACGAGCTTCACAGCAGAGGGGTCGTCGCGTTTTGGAAACACGTCCCATTTCATGCCCCTACCTTCGGGACGCACTTGCCAATCCTCAAGGGTGAGCTGGACGGATCGCCGACCTTGCCATTCGTTAATTTGTGGAGCAAAGACGATATCGACGGATAGGTTGGAGCCTATGAAATCGACACGCTTATCTCCAGCGCGCCATGCAATAGCACGTCGTCCTACCGTTCCGTCTGTGAGAGTCATCCGTAGATGATTCTTTTCCTGTCCCATTAGGGTCGGTCCGTCACTAATCTTGAGGCGGCGAGATCCAAAAAGGAATTTGGGATTGTCTTTTCCAAACGGTTCAAATTGCTCAAATTCCTTTAGTGTTTCTAACGTCAAAAGTGGGAGATGTGTTTCAAATTCAAGGTCGAGTTTCGGCTGTAGTTCCTCTGCCGTTAGGCTATTGGAAGCAACTTCGTTGAAAGCAACTTTGAATTGGGGGATATTCTCAGTTTTGATTGTTAGTCCGGCTGCCGCTGCGTGTCCACCGTGTTTTACGAGCAACTCCGTACAGGCGACGAGGGCATCGGCAAGGTTCATCCCATCTATACAACGTCCGGATCCAGTAGCCTCATCACCGTTAATAGCAAGCACAATCGCCGGTTTGTGGTAAGTTTGAAGCAGACGAGACGCGACAATGCCGACGATCCCTTGTGCTTTTCCGTGCCACTTGTCGCTGGCAACGACAAGCCCGATGGTGTCATCCTCTATTTCATTTTCAATAATTTCGGTTGCCTGATCCTGAATGTCCCGCTCTAATTCTTGTCGTTCCTGATTCACTTTATTGAGTTTTGGGGCGATCCGAGCTGCGACATCATCGGAATCGGTAGTGAGCAGTTCAACGGGCTTATTTTTCGTAGTGAGTTTTTTAACGGCTTTACTTTCGATGTCCATCCGTCCCGCAGCATTAATGCGGGGACCTAACTTAAAAGAGAGACTATACCCATCAAGCGGTTGGTCGAGTTTGTGTCCTGCGGCTTCGCATAACGCGTGAATGCCCGGACGTTCGCGCTTGTTCAGTTCGGCTAATCCCAAACGGCTCAAAATTCGATTCTCCCCAGTGAGTGGTGCCATATCCACAACTGTCCCTAATGCAACCAGATCCAGTTGGGATTCGAGAAATGACCTATCGTTCACTAACCCTTGTGCCAATTTGAAGGCTAACCCAACCCCCGCGAGTTCGGTGTAAGGGTATTGATTCCCCGGCACTTTCGCTGAAATTAGGGCATACGCTGGCGGCTGCGCTCCCTCCGGTTGATGATGGTCAGTGACGATAACATCCATACCGAGTTTATTCGCTAACGTGACCGGCTCAACGGCGTTGATACCGCAGTCTACAGTAATGAGCAATTTTGTTCCTGTTTCTTCGTGTACCTTTGCCACGGTACATTCACTCAGCCCATAGCCATCTCTAAATCGATTCGGGATGCAGTAATCAACATGGGTATTAAGTTGGCGGAATGTATTGAGGAGCAGTGCGGTTGCAGTTGTACCATCAACGTCATAATCGCCGTAGATACAGATTTTTTCACCGCGCGCCATTGCCTTGTTTATCCGGTCAACGGCTTTATCCATATCAGTGAATTTAAAAGGACAGTGCAATTCATCAAAAGTCGGATAGAGGTAGGTTCGCGCTTCGGCAGCATCTTTTATCCCGCGATTGGTAAGGAGCTGCGCAGTAAATACAGAAATTCCGAGTTCCGCTGCTAATGCCACACTCTTATCAAAATCTGAATTTGGGAACCGCCATACTTTGCGGGAGGGTTTTTTCATACTGCTCCTTCCGTTGTTGAAATCGGAAATCTGCACTTTGCGACAACATGGAGAGATTGCAAACAATGCGTCTTCGACTTTTGATATATTATCATAGAAATTCGGGTTTGTCAAGTTTTTTAAATATAACTTGACAAAATGAATTGCACGTGGTATTATTTATAGTATCCTAATTGCAACGCAATAAACAGTGAATCTTGGCAAAACTTGTAAACGAAAACTAATTCTAAAAACTGACGAAACTTGTAAAAAAACGCCATACATGCTAATGTTTTTTCTAACGCCTTCATCGAATGGGGATTAACCTCGTCTGTCAAATGGAGTTACCCGATTCTATAATAGGGAGGCCTTATTGTAAATCAAGCGGAAAGGAGTTTTCTCGCATGACCTATGTGATTTGTGAGCCTTGTATTGAAGTTAAGGACAGTGCGTGCGTCGATGTCTGCCCAGTGGACTGTATTCACCCACTACCCGATGCTGATGAGTTTGAGGATGTCGATCAGCTTTACATCGATCCCGAAGAGTGCATCGACTGTGGTGTTTGCGAACCTGAATGTCCGGTCGAAGCGATCTTCATGGAAGAAGATGTCCCGGAGGAATGGGAAGAGTTCATAGATATTAATGCTGAATACTTTGAATAACGGATAGTTGACGCAACTTTTGGATTGCGCTGCCTCAAACGGTTGCCGATTTGTAAGCCTGCTTAAGGTAACGCAGATCGGCAACCGTATTTTTGTCTTAACCCACCTGAGCGGGACTATGCAGAAATTTCAACCGACCCATATTGAAAGAGGCAATACAAGTTTGAAGATTCAGTGGAAAGACTCACACCACAGCGAGTCGTCCTACCGCCTTCTCCGCCAAAAGTGTCCCTGCGCGCGATGCGACGCAACGCGTTCGGGTAAAGATCCTTTTCATATTTTACCCGCTGATGATTTCTTTGAAAATTTACAACTTGTGGATATTCAGTTGGTGGGTCGTTATGCGGTGCGGTTGGTTTGGAACGATGGACATCGTACCGGAATCTATACATTCCAGTTTTTGCGAGAACTAAGCGAAGACGCTCCCGTAACTGAGGACGATAAGATATAGTGGGTGCTATTCGGACAGCAATCGCAGCACAAGATAGCAGTTTGGCGTTTTCTTCTCAACACCTAACTCGCTGCTAAGCCTTTTACATTCATTCCAATAACGCGTATAATTAAGCGGGCGATATTGACGGCGTTGACCAATAAAAGTTTTATGGCAACACGCCAATTCATTGCCGTTATGAATGGGGTATCCCCAGACCCGACAAATGACCGGACGGTGTTCATAAACCGCACAGACCCCGGCAATCAGCATCGGACACTCACCCTCAGGGGTGCCTTTTATCACCCCGATTGCTTTCATGCCTGCATCGGGTATGATGTTTTCGGCATTGTAGCCATACGCTTCCAACTTCTTAATAGTCCGCTCCGCTTTCTGGCGGATATGCGTGCGTAGCTGCGCAGGGAGTCTTTCTAACCCTATCTTCAAGTCCTGCGCTTCGATCTCACTAATCGCCATTGTTGCCGTATTCTGGCAGCAGGCAAAGCAGTGAGTCGGACAAGGTACACCCCCAGACGCTGCACGCAAACGTTCCACATCGCGCTGAATGTCGCTAACAAGTTCACGATAGGCTTCCATAGCAACACCTAATTCAAGGCAAGCGCGTAAACAGCATGGCGGAAGATAACGACTTTTGCACCGTTCGCTAAAATTAGCTTAATCTCATAAGGACTCACCCAGTCTATAGTCCCACGAAAAATCTCTCCCTCTCGGAGTGTGATTTCAATCACAGATTTACTTCTTCGGGCATTCTGTACTGCCTCAGTATCCAATTCATAGGCATCGGCATCGGAAGTTAATTGCGTTAACTGCTGGGCTTTGACATCTGCATCAATATCAGTAGCTGCCTGAACCCTCTCGGCATCAACATCCTTATAACAGTATTTAACATCCGTTTTAGCGACGTGCCGCTCACTTCCATTGCTGTTGAGGGTCAAACGTGAGAGCGTCATTTCAAGGACCGTTGCTGGAAGTTGCACAGCGTCGGACAATGCGAAAAACATAGGGGTTTCAAAGTTAATCTGCTTGAGGATGTAGAGGTCTCCGAAGCTGAGTTGTTTTGAAGTTTGTTCTTTCACATCCTGAGTCGAAGTTTCAGTATCGTCAGGATCTCTTCGAGAGGTGGGTTGGCTTCTTGGTTTCGCAGCCGGTTTTGGGGGCGCCATAGATACACTGCGGTCGCGGTGACTCCGAGTCGGCTTTGACTCGGCGGTTTTTTCATTAAAGGTAGAGGCACCTTCCTTACCGAGGAATTGGTCTTGATGCTGCCCAGGAAAGCCTGCGTAGCCGCGCGGAATGATGGCTTTTCCTTGTCTCAACCATCGGCGCTCCGTTGGGGTTAGCAGCACTTCAACATTCTGAGCAACAAGTCCCTTCTCGCCTTCAACGATGTTGTATTTCACCCGCTGCCCGACCCGGAGTTCCTCGTATTCGGGTTGTTTAATCGCAGAACTGTGTAAAAAAACATCAGCATCACTGCTATCTTGGGCGATAAATCCGAAGCCTTTATCAAAATTGTAGTACTTAATCCGTCCTGTATGCATTATATGCTCCTGGCGTCTTGTCCATTTTCAGGAAGATGACGCTAAACATTCACCATTCACGTTCCTACGCGAGCATTTCTCTTTTGTAAGGCGGCTTGCACATGAGCCACCTGAATTTACTGTTTTTCTTGACAGAATCAACCTGATATCCTATAATAGAGCAACTTTGCTTTTTTGTAGCAAGTCTTGTGTACCTGCGTATCTTATGAATATGCAGAACCTACAAATTACGCCTTGCGACACGCAAAACATTATATAGTAAAACACAATCCAACATATTTGTCAAGTATAGTTCTATTAGATGAATACTTCTTGCCAATGCGTTTTATATACTTGCTTTATGTGTATAAATGTTCTTACGAGATGTAATGCGAAAAGTTACGTGATATTTCACGCAAACGTCAATATCAGCAAACCCAACCAAAATCTAAATAGTCGAAACTGGAACTCTGTTTCCAGTGTTTAATTTTTAGGAGACCTTATATGGCAACCACCGATTTAGCACACCACATTCAGTCGATTCGGCTCGTTGATACACACGAGCATATGCGGCGCGAAAACGACTGGGTCGAGAATGGTCCCGATATCCTCCAAGATCTGTTTGGGAACTATGTCCCCGCCGATTTAATAACAGCGGGTGCCTCTCCAGAAGCGATGCGTGATCTAATGGACGCTTCCAAGGAGGTCGCCTCGCGGTTTGAAGGCATCCGAGATGCGTGGGAAGCGACACAGCTCACCGGGTATGGCGAGGCTGTCAGCCTCATTGCCAAACATATCTATGGACTCGACGAACTAACAGGCGATGGACTCGCAAGTGCCGATAACCTAAAGACGCTTCGCACGCCAGGCAAACGTTATCACATTTTACACGACATCGCGAACCTTGACCACATCCAAACAGATGACTTCAGTTGGCCGTGTACCCCGGACACTTCTGGTCCTGACTTTTTTCTTTATGACCTCTCCTGGGCAACATTTTGTAACGGACAGGTAGATCCAAGCGCCATTCACGCCGAAACAGGCGTTGAAGTCAGCGATCTCGCCTCCTTAAAACGGAGCATGGAAGCGATCTTTGCCAAACATGCCGGTTGTGCTATCGCTGTAAAATCACAACACGCTTACAACCGCACGCTCAACTGGATCGAACGTAGTGACGCTGAGGCTTCCGATGCGCTGAATACTGTGCTAACGCAGCCCGCTTCAGAAGTCGATGAAGCGACACGTCTATGTCTTGGCGATTGGTGTTGGGCACGTGGCGTTGAACTCACGATTGAACACAATCTCCCTTTCAAAATTCACACCGGTTACTATGCAGGCAATGATCGGATGCCCGTCCGCCGTATTCCTGCTGGAAACATGTGTGCTTTGTTCGCTCGGTATCTTGATGCGAAGTTTGTCCTCATGCATATCGCCTACCCTTACAACGATGAACTGGTTGCACTCGCTAAGCACTACCGAAATATCTGGGTAGACTTCTGTTGGGCATGGAGCATCGATCCGTATAGCTCACGCGATTTCCTACGCCGATGCATCCACGCCGTGCCGTCCAATAAGTTATTCGCCTTTGGCGGTGACACGGGTTGGCCAACAAGTGCGATGGCGTATGCCATCCAAGCGAGAAACGAGGTACGCCGCGCCCTTGAGGCAGAAATCGCAGACGGTTACCTCACGGAGCAACAGGCGATGGCGTTCGCAACTCGGATTATGAACACAAATCAATATGCCTGTTTTGACATCGATGGCACCCGCGCAAACATTGCCAAAGCGGCATGACGTTATAGGCGAACCTTGCGTTTATGCGTCGCGTAAGGCTTGCAGGCTCGTTGTATAAGGTGGCCGTGCGACGCCTTTTTCTGTTATGATCGCCGTGACGAGTGACGCCGGTGTAACATCGAAGGCAGGGCTATAGACTTTCACGCCTTCAGGTGCGGTTACCTTTCCGAACCCTTCGGTTACCTCTTCCGCTGAACGCTGCTCAATCGGAATCTCCGCCCCGGTTTCAAGCGAAAAATCTAAGGTTGAAGTCGGTGCAGCGACATAAAACGGAATGTCGTGTGCATCCGCGAGAATCGCTACGTTATAGGTGCCGATTTTGTTTGCAGTGTCGCCGTTCGCGGCGATC
>JAJECD010000245.1 GCA_022822215.1 Candidatus Poribacteria bacterium
TATTGGACCGAAGAGGCACGCCAACAGGGGATCCAGCAAGGCGTAAGAGAACGCGCACTTGAAGACATCCTTGAGGCATTAGAACTTCGATTATAACCTGATGCAGCGCGCACCTTCAAACCTGCATTGGATGCAATTGATGATTTGCAACGTCTCAAGCAGTTACATCGCGCTGCAGTTTTGGCAGAAAACGTGGAGGATTTCCAAAGGGCTTTAGAGGCAAACGGAAGTTGAATATACTTATCTTTGTCCAAACACCAAAACATCGTAATCCTGCCCTTGGTACGCAAACTGGTTTTTAAACCGACCTTCGCAGCTAAACCCAGCAGCCTCTAAAACTGTCGCCTTCTGCTCAGCACTGTTATCAACATAACACTGCACCTTCACATCAGGAAACACCACCGCTGAAAGCAATGCCGGAACAGCGTCCGCGAAATTCGGATGAAAAAACAGGTCCAACACCGCAGTTGCTGGCTGCCAGCGGCCATCACGGCTGACAGTCGCCCACCCAACGATTGCACCCTCCGAGGTAACCAGCAATTTGGCATCCGCGTAGGCATCTTCAGTCTCCAAAGCGTGTTTGAAGTCGAGGAAACCGCCTTCCATATTCGTAGGACCGTAGACATCCCATGCCAGGCTCCGTAGCGCGTCCCAACCGACGATCCCTGAGAGTGCCGTAACTTTCGGCCAATCGTGCCATTCAACCGATTTCGGCTCTGCGGGTGCAGGCGCGAAGTAGTTTTTCTCAAAATCCTCGTTTACATAATACTTCATAAAACCAGATTCTGGAAACACGCTCTCAAATCCGAAGCTATGATAGATATAATACGGATGGCTATTGTAACCCGTGCCGAGATAGAGGGCGCGACCGGTGCGCTGCCGGAAATCCTCCATCTGGTATCCCATCACCCCTTTACATGCCCCTTTCCTACGTTGGTTAGGGAGCGTAAAGACATGCCCTAAAATACCGATACCTTCATGCTCAACCGTCATAATGTTGGTAATCACGTGTCCGTCAAGTTTACCGACATAGAAACGGGTCTCTAATGCATCCAGTGCTTCCGTGACACACCGCTCAATATGCCATTCCCAGTTGCCGCCTTTATGCCCGAGGAACTGTTTCACCTCTTCAGCATGAGGCGCGTCAGGTGCAGTAATTACACCGACTTCCATCCGTTCTTCTGTCTTTAATACCGCTTCGCCGAGCTTATTGTACATAGTCATCTCCACTGAATTTATTTGAAGGAAATAAAATTGCAAACACCGTAAAAATATGATATACTTAAAAAGGCTTGGTGTCAAGCCTTTAGACGCTTGTACCTTTAGACGCTTGTATTACAGTCGTCAGTTACTCAGGTTTACGACGGATAGGCTATGTTAGCACACACAAAGGTTCAGAGGGAGGGGCTATGGAGACAGAACAGACATTGGTTCTGATTAAACCGGATGGCGTTCAACGTGGGCTTATCGGTGAAGTTATTGCTCGCTATGAACGCAAAGGACTGAAGATTGTGGGAATGAAACTTCAGCAACTCCCGCGCGACACGGTAGAAGCACTCTACGCCATCCATCACGGACGCTCTTTTTACGATATCCTTATTGAATTCATGACTTCGGCGCCCACCGTTGCTTTAGTTATTGAGGGGCGAAACGCGATAGAATTGGTGCGAATGCTCAACGGAGATACCGATCCGACGAAATCGCAACCCGGGACAATTCGAGGCGATTTATCAGTGAATGTAACACATAATATTGTACACGCCTCGGACTCCCCAGAGAGTGCTAAGCGTGAACTCGACATCGTGTTCGGACCCGAAGAACGCTACAAATATAACCGAGTGGACGCAGTAATCTTGCATCCTATCGTCGTATAATGTAACCTAACTTGCTACAGTATTTTTAGCTAATACATGCCAATTAGGAAAACTGAGTTGAGACGTGTTACGCAAAAAATACAACAAACAGATGGAGGTTAACAAAAAGTGAAAATTATTAATGTATGTACGTTGATTCTTGCCCTGCTTTTCGGATGCGTATTGAGTTTGCACGCAGCAAAAAGCGACTGTGAAAATTTAGACGGTGACGGCGCGAAACCCGTCAAGGAAGTCAATAAAGAGGGCGATGCCGTTCAGAACGACTATGATGAAGTCGTTGAAGAAGATGAGCGGAAAGGTGTCACGTATCTCTCGGTCATTGGCGGTAGCGAACCCAAACCTAACGCCTGTGGACTCAACCCATCAAACGATGAAGGCGAATGGACAGGATGGGGCGGCCCCCTGGATACAGACAACGCCACAATCGGTGAAGGCGCAGGTACGCGTAACGAAATCGTCATCGGCGGTATCTACTTTGAACGCGGCATCGGAAGCCATTCTATTGCAACCCTCGTCTACGATTTAAGCGGAGATGATTACCTCAAATTTGAAGGCTACGTCGGGATGTCCGATGAAAAAGATCCCGCAGAATGTGGACACGGCGGGAGCGGCGATTTCGTCTTTAGGGTTGATGGGAAACAGGCCTTCAAGTCTGATGTCCTCCAAGGCACGGATGGCGGCAAAAATGTGGACGCAGTTAAAGTCGAATTCGATATCGCTGCGAACGCAAAAGAGCTCGAAATCGTCATGGGTGATGGCGGCGATGGTGCCGGGTGCGACCACTCCGCAATCGGCGATGCAAAACTCCTCAACGCGCAAGCCCTCGCTGTTGAACCCGCAAACAAACTCCCCACTATCTGGGGACACCTGAAAGATAGTTATTAGACGGAAAATATCAAATAACGTTTTTAAACCTGATTTCGACACGCTGCGTTGTGTGTACACAAGCAGTTTGGTCTAAATCAGGTTTTTTGTTGCAATTTTGTGCAATATAATTTACTATAAAGTTATATCAAAACCGAATCGTAATGGTACGCTTCCGAAACGTGCTCGCGATATACATTGGAGGAAAAATTGATGAAAAACGTATTATTAGCACTCGGCATTGTCTGTTTCAGCCTCATCGCTGTTCACAGCAGCACTGCTGAAATTGATATGGAAACAGCAGTCGGTATCTGGTTGTTTGATGAAGGTAAAGGGAATACGGCTGGCGACATTTCTGGAGCAGGGCATGATGGCGACCTCACCAAATCCCCTGAGTGGGTAAAAGGTAAATTTGGCTCAGCACTGGAATTTGATGGAAAAGCCAGTTGTGTGAAAACGGAAGAAAAACTCCTTGATAACCTCGAAGAGTTCACGATTATTACATGGGTAAAAACTACGGACGCACCAGCAAACCGGACAGGCCTCGTCGGACAAAACGACTCTCCAGAATTCGGTTTTATTGATGCCAATACGATCAACCTCTGGACACCCACGGCTGGTGGTACGCCGAATCCTTGGAAACACAAACACGGGGACGGCGAATGGCATCACGTCGGATGTGTCGCTACCACGGATTACGTCCACGTCTACATTGATGGTGAATACATGGAGAAAAAAGGGGGATGGGCAAACCACGGCACATCTGCCTTTAATGTCAATATCGGTGGGTGTGGGGTCTGGGATCCGGATGGAAACTTCTTCCCAGGCGCGATGGACGAAGTCGCTATCTTCCACTCGGCATTGGAACAGGAAGATATTCAAGAACTTATGGACGTAGGTTTCCAGCAGTATTTGGCAGTTAACCCTGAAGGCAAACTCGAAACAACTTGGGGTCGTATTAAGGCGACGCACCATATCAAGTAATAACTATCTTACTTCACTCTTTGTAGCACAATCTGTTAGATTGTGGCTACGCGTCCGCAAACTAACAGTTTGCGCTACAAAACTCATAGGCGCGTTTGGTAGCGTCTAAGTGCGTCTATGAGTGACCTTCCTGTTCACACACCCACTTCTTGCATATATTGGAACCGCTATTTCGCTTCATGGAGCTCCTTGAGCATCTCTAACGCAACCTTATTGTTCGGTTCTAATGCTAAGACCTTTTCAAAGGTAGCAATCGCCTCTGAAATATGTCCTATTTTCTGGTAAACGACACCTAACGCACCATACGCGCGAACGTGCGTCCCGTCAATTTCGATAACCTTTTTAAAATGGGAGATGGCTTCAGGGTAGTGATTCTTCATTACAAAGATTAGACCCAATCTGTAAATGGCTTGGACATCCCTTGCCTCGTGGGCGATAACTTCTTTGTAGTGCGGCTCGGCTTCCGCATAACTCCGTTTTTTCCAATAGACACCGGCAAGGTTGCGGTGCAGGGAGAGTTTTACGGGCTGCAGCGCAAGTGCTTTGTGATAGTGTCGAATCGCTGCTTCAAGTTGATTTGTGTTCTCATATACCAGTGCCAGATTCGCATGCACATTCGAGAAAAAGGTACCGTAATCCGAAAGGTGCGATTGTCTTTGGGACGCGTCATTTTCTTCTCCTTTGATGAGGAACTGTCCGAACTGAAGCGTCTTTTGACAGGCGAGAATGGCCGCATCCGTCTGTCCAATTTCATAGTAGATCTGTCCCATGTAGTTGTAAGCTTGTGCTTTCAGATAGGCTATCTCGTTTGTGCTTCTCTCTTTCTGAATCTCCGTATCGTTGTGGAGTAGCGACAGTGTCTGTTCTAACACAGCAAGGGCTTCAGCGTGCCG
>JAJECD010000313.1 GCA_022822215.1 Candidatus Poribacteria bacterium
CTCGGAGTTCCTGATTTGGTGTTATATCCCGACCACTACCGACTGAAATCCCAAACGTTTGACTTCCAGATACCTCTAATTGGCTATCAGTTGTCGGTTGTCTGCCATCCGTTAGTCCCTCGCGGCGGTCAAGAAAATTCTCACTTGCCACAGACGACTCTTGTCGAGAACCCGTTGTATCGGTTTGTGGGTTTTCTACACCGTAAAGGTCACGTTTATAGACCCGTTTAATTGCAAAGGGCAGCGTTCGGTAAGTGATCGTCAACCTATAGGACAGATTTGATGCAACAGTAGTATCCGGTTCGGTTAAAGTGATTTTTCCCAAATAGGGATCGATTTGATAATCTATACCGCGTACAAGGACTTTTCCACCCGCTTCCGTTACCCGTTCGCTATTAGGGAGAATTGGTGGATACTTTACTGTGAATTCCAGAGAGCCGGTTTTCAGTTCAAAGGATTCTGTTTTTTGCAGGATAGAAAAGGTAGGGAGTTCGAGAACGTCGGTTTTGTTGTCAGCAGGTTCTTGTCCGGTACTTCCAGAACGCGGTAGGAGAAACAAACAGAAGGTAAGGAAAAGGATTTTTAAAATATTAAATCTGGTCATCCTTACTTAGATATTAGTCGCTATGGGCTTTCCATTTCTTTAAGAAAAACTTGGAATACCTTTATATCGTTCGCTTCGGCATCACTCACGAAGACGCGTCCAATTTTCGAGACAGCGATACCCGCTGGCTGTAAGAGTCCAGAGGTACTAAACTCTATAAGGCTCTTTCCACCCGGTGTAAAGACTTGGACCCGCCGATTCCCACTATCGGTTACATAGAGATAATTCCATTCGTCGAGAGCGATGCATTTCGGATCCCGGAGCTGCCCAAGCGCGCCTCCTTCGCCGCCCCACGTATCAATAGGGTTGCCGCTGAAATCGTATTTTTTGATGAGATGGTTACCCGTATCAATAATATAGACGTTTCCGTCTGAATCAACACCTAAGTCCGTTGGGTTCCAAAGTTGCTCACTGCCGCTCCCAAAACCACCGTGTGAGGCAACAGGAACACCGGCGACATTGAATTCAATCCAACGATGATTACCGGTATCAACGACATAGACCTCACCATTGCGTCCAATACCGATGCCTTCAGGTCGGTCGAGTAAAATGTCGTCCACGTTGTCACTGATGGGATAAAAAATCTGATCGACGAAATTGCAGTATTGGACCCGACTGTTCCCAGTGTCCGCTACATAGAGGCGGTAACTCCGTTGAAAACTCAGTGCTATGTCAGTGGGATGATCGAACTCACCTGTTTGCCATCCACGACCTCCAAATTCGGTGATAAAATTACCTACACTGTCGATCACTTGAACCCGATTGTTCCCTGCGTCCGCTACATAGATGCGCTGCTGCTCATCTATAGCGAGTCCCAAGGGGGTCCGAAATTCACCTACGCCCTGCCCGGCACTACCGATGGTTTCCAAGTATCTGATACCCAGTATAGGAGGTGCTTTCCGCTCGCGGTTTGATAGCAGAATTTCAATAGGCGGTTGCGAAATTTCAGTTTCGGGTAGGCTACAACTCAAACAGAGTGTGAAAAGGAGAAAGTAGCCGAGGCTTTTAGCAAATGGGAATTGGCAAATGGGAATAGTGTCCCCCAGTTTAGCCCCGTTGCACCTTAAATTTGAAAACGAACGTTGTTTGCTGTTCATTGAAATCGCTCGTGACTCTCGGGACAATAATCCGTAAGCTGCTATAGCTGATGCTCCGTTTGCGGAAGTAGAGAAAAAATCTTGTATGTTGCCGTGGCATCACCGTCGTTCTTTCAATATCCTCTCTCGGAAGTATTGCTGGATCACCCTGTATCCTGATGGTCTTATCCCATCGGAATATTTCCGCCGCAAATTCTGGTGGTAATTCCGGTCTGAAATTCTTTTTTAGATAAAAGGATTCCTGCGATTTGTCAATCGGTTTGGTAACATTTCCAGTGCCATCAAGCATCTGGCAATCCTTTTGTTTGAAGGAAATCCAGTAGTCCGTGCCGTTATAAATAAAAATAGCGAATGCGTCAACTGCTTTCACGTTATTAAGCGGTAGCGCCATAGCCGTCACGCCATTTTTGACATAAACGACAGTGCCTGTCTGTGGCATGATGACAGCATCCGGGTCGAATACAGGGACAATCATTTCCGGTTGAAATGTGTCTTTGATGAAATCGGGAACTTCCGGCACTTTTGAGCAGCCCAGAGGCGTGAATGACAAACAGATGCCCCCTAAGATTTGCAAGACTGACCTCCGAGACAGATGTGTATCTTCCACCCGTCCACGATTTTCAGCTCGCGGGTTTTGCAAGAAGGGCAAAGTTTTCAACCAATTTGTCTTATTGTTCATTTTTTTCTCCATTGAGCGCAAGCATCGCGGCACCGACGATACCAGCATTATTTCCGAGGTGCGCTTTTACAATTTTCATTCGTGCTGGGATGTCCATAGCACGTTTAGACAGCTCCGTACGAATCGGTTCAAAAAGCAGCCCCTCACCAGCTTCCGCAATACCACCACCAATAACTGCGATTTGTGGGTTGAGGATATGCGCTATTGATGTGAGTGCGATACCTATGTAGCGTCCCGTTTCGGCAAAGACCTCAATTGCGAGTTGATCACCCGCCTGCGCTGCTTCCGCTATTCTCCGAGGGGTCAGTGGAGTGCCTTCTATTGTTGGAGCCGTTAGAACCGTCCTGCGTCCGGTTTCTATCTTCTCTTGGGTACGCTCAACAATATTTTTCGCACCGGCATAAGCCTCCAGACAGCCCTGATTGCCACAACCGCAGTAACGTCCATTAGGTTCAACAACCGTATGCCCCAATTCTCCAGCAGTATTTTGACTTCCGTGGTAAACTCGCCCATCAATCACAACACCACCGCCTACACCTGTGCCGAGCGTCAATGCGACAATACTTTTGTATCCAACCCCAGCACCGTGAAGCAGCTCACCCAAGGTCATAGCGTTCACATCGTTGTCCATGCCTTTTAGCACGGGTTTGTATTTGTTGTCATTTGTGTGTGCTTCTGAGTTATACGCGCCGCCGCGAAACTTTGCCAGTTCTGTGTTCACATAATCGACGAGTGGAATATCACTCCAACCGGGAAAGTTAGGAGAAAAGTGGATAACCCCCGTTTCGGCAATAATGAGCCCGGGTGCCCCCAACCCTACTCCGATTTCGCGTGTGATGTCCCTCGCACGCGGATTACTACGGGGACCCGTAGCCTCTGCTTTCGCAAGAACCTGACGAACGGCTTCGGCAATTCGAGCCGCCACTACTTTGGGTCCACCCACTTCTACATCCGTTGGGAGGATCACACGGCAAGAAATATTACCTTCCGATGAGACCAATCCGGCCTTAATGTCGGTACCACCTAAATCAACACCAATGCTATATTCCATTCTTTTAACTATTAAATCTGGTCGCCGCTCCACTTCGTTTCGCGGCGGTTTCTAACTAATTCAGCGTCTACTTCAGGGTATCCGATACCCATTTATTAATTTCAATCTGTATAATCCTGAAAAATCCACTAATTCTGCAAATCCTAATCCGAAACAGCCTTAGAAGGCTAATAGTTAAAGACTTGCGCGCCGTTACTAACATTACAGAGGTAAATTTCAGGTTCAATGCCGGTCTGTTTGCGGTATTCCGTTGTTATCCGGGTACGGA
>JAJECD010000387.1 GCA_022822215.1 Candidatus Poribacteria bacterium
TTCACCCCCGAGTCTTGCCTTTTATAATGGTCCACCTCGCTTGTCTTGGAATTTTCTGGGTAGACGTTCAACCGATAGATTGGATTATCTGTGGTGCCTTGTACGTTATCCGTATGTTCGGAATCACAGCCGGATTTCACCGCTATTTCTCACACCGGTCATTTAAAACCAGTCGCGTATTTCAATTTTGCCTCGCGTTTCTGGGGCAAAGTTCAGCACAACGAGGCGTGCTATGGTGGGCAGCGAAACACCGCTTACATCATAAATATTCTGACACAGACCAAGATGTCCACTCCCCTGTTAAAGATGGATTTTGGTACTCCCACTTACTTTGGATCTTCTCCAAACAGGGACGGAACGTAGACTATAACTTAATTAAGGACTTTCAGAAATATCCTGAACTCGTTTGGCTTGAAAAATGGGAAAGGCTCCCACCCTTCGTATTAGCGGTTTGCGTTTGGCTGGTGGCAGGTTGGTCAGGTCTATTCGTAGGGTTTTTCCTGAGTACAGTCCTACTTTTTCACGGAACCTTCACGATTAATTCGCTTGCCCATATTCACGGTAAACAAGCGTATGTTACTGGCGACCATTCTCGTAACAACTTACTGCTTGCTCTCATTACACTGGGTGAGGGATGGCACAACAACCATCACCATTTCCCAAGCGCGACACCACAAGGCTTTCATTGGTGGCAAATAGATATTACATATTATATCTTAAAAGTTTTGTCGATTTTCAAGATTGTTTGGGATCTTCGCTTGCCCCCAGCACACGTGGTTGCGGGTAAACGTAAACTCTCCTTCGCTGTTGTTGAAAAATCTGCACAGCAATTGGCAGCAAGTTTTTCAACTGAACAGATCGGCAACACACTTTTGAAGGCATGGTCCCACTCGTCAAAGCTGGAAGAACTTCGTAAACGTGCGCGTATCGGTCAGACGGAAGTTGAGAAGTTTCTCAGAGAGTTGAAAATTCCTGAGTTACCAGCACCAACAGACCTGAAACCCAAAGCGCAAAAAATGTTTGCCCATATACCGTCGTTAAATCCAATTGTTGAACGGGCACATCAAATCATTATCGAGTCCATCTCAGCTTGGTTAGTTCAAGAGGCAACTGCGATATAAGAAGGGGCATCGAATTTTGTCACTACTCGTGCCGAAGGAACGTCTCAATTCCTTCGGCGTGCTTTTCAAAATCACGCGATGCGAGAGATTTCAGAGTGTCTAACTGCGTAAGCGTATCCAACTCCCAAAAATCGATCTCTGCGTTGATCCGTAGGTAATTCTGCTTTAGAAGGAGCTGCACTATATCTGCGGATGCCTGTGATTGCAGGGTCATTACGTAAGAAGTCAACTTCGCACCACCCCAACCCGTGAGGAACCCCCAACCGCGTCTATTCCGATACATATTTACGGAATGTCCTGTGCCGATGGACAGCATTCGGACCTCTTGTGCACCTTTTCCAAACGCTGAGAGTACCTCTGTGAGAGCGATTGTGGAGGGATTGTTTGCCCAGAGTCCACCATCTGCTAAAAGGAAATTATCTAAGGATTTGGGAGCAAAGAAAGTCGGTGCAGCGCATGAGGCAAGGATAGCATCTCTCAAACTCACCTCTTTGTCTGTAGGAACGCTCTCCGAATCGCGACTTCCATAATTCGATCTGAAGATGTAGACATTACTTCTGGAAATCTCCGAACTTGTTATCATTAACGGGGTTGCTATTTCGCCAAGGGGCGTTGCAGGTAGGTGTGCGGCGAGGACTTGCGCGAGTTTCTTGCTTGGGTATTTACTGAGGAACAACGGAATACGATACCATCTTTTTTGGAAAATATGGGGTGTTTCGGTCTCAAACAGTTCGACAATATCCGCCATCGGGATATCGGAGACGGCGGCACCAGCGATAATCGCGCCTGTGCTTGTCCCGGCGATGAGGTCGAAACAGGTGTTGATACGCCTCTGAAATGCCTGTTCAATTTTGGCAAGGAGTTGGGCGGTGTATATGCCGCGGGTGCCGCCGCCATCGAGTGTGAGGATGTGAAAGGGGTCAGGGTTGTTCATCAATTGCTTTCAATGTCTCCGATACAGAGATTTTTGTTATCCTTGTATGTACGCCATAATCAAAATACCACATCTCTCTGCCAAAATCAACCGAAATTTATCTTGACACGAACCGATAATTTCTGCTAAAATGCCATTCAAAACAGCAGAACAAGGAGAATCCATGAATCGCAGAAACTTTTTAATCCAGGGAAGTACCGCATTGGCGGGGCTACTTTTCGCGAACAGTCCGCTGCGTGTATATGCCGACCATCATGTGGGGCAGCAATTACCACCGCTTCCTTATGCTTACGATGCACTTGAACCGCATATTGACAAACGCACGATGGAGATACATCACGGAAAACATCATCAGGGTTACGTCAATAAACTCAATGCGGCAGTCGCACGCAGTCATAATTTGATGCACATGTCACTTGAGGGGATGTTGCGGAACATTAATAGGGTTCCAGAACCCCTCCGTCAAGCCGTTATCAATAGCGGTGGTGGACACGCGAATCACACGCTTTTCTGGAGCATCATGAAACCCGGTGGTAGTGAACAGACCGGGAAAGTCGCGGAAGCCATTCAGTCAACGTTTGGATCGCTTGATGCCGGAAATGAGATGCTTACTAAAGCAGCAAAGACACATTTCGGATCAGGATGGGGATGGCTTGTTGTTGATGAAAATAAGAAGTTGCAAATCTATTCGACATCAAATCAGGACAGTCCACTGATGAAGGGACATACCCCTATTCTCGGTCTTGATGTCTGGGAACACGCATACTATCTCAACTATCAGAACCGTCGTGCTGACTACGTTGACGCTTGGCTGAATCTCATCAATTGGGAACAGGTGAACACCAACTATCTCGCAGCAATGAACGGATAAGCAAACAAATCGTCAAAGACTGTACCTATCGGGAGAATGAGGAGCAGTTTCTAAACCCTTCTAAACCTTGGTAAATCTAAATAAACCGTGATAAACCTGATTTTATGCGGTATAATTATGGTATGAAAAACTATAAATCCCCACGAGAAGCAGCGCAGACGCTCGGAATAACAGTAGACCATCTGCGTAGGATGGAATGTGCGGGAGAAATTACCTGCATAAGAACAGGAGGGGCATCGGAGATATGATGTCCAAAGTTTTATAGATGCACAAATCGGAACAGATATTACTACCATTGGATACTGCCGAGTTAGCGGAAAATCGCAATCAGATGATCTTGCGTCCCAAGTCGCTTACTTGCAGAAACACTACCCGGAAGCAGAAATTATCAAAGACTTCGGAAGTAGTATCAACTTCAAACGAAAAGGGCTTAGAACCTTATTGGAACGCATCTTGCGAGGCGATAAACTCCGCCTTGTTGTTGCCCATCGGGATCGACTCGCCCGTTTCGGCTGCGAAGTCATACAGTTCTTGGTCGAACAAAACGGTGGAGAAGTCGTGGTTCTCGACGAAACTGTTTATAGCCCCACAGAGGAACTTACTGCCGATCTCCTGGCAATTCTGCACGTCTTTTCCTGTAGAATGTATGGACTCCGGCGATACCGTGACCAAATCAAGGAAGATAGAAATCTTTCCTACAGTGAAACAGAAAGCGATTCTTCGTAGATGGTTTGGCACTTCGAGATATGTCTTCAATACGGCAGTATCCTTGTTGGCGGACAAGGCTACTCCGAGAAACTTCAAGGGACTCGTTCCTGTTGTCTTTAATGAGCTTCCCAATTGGCACACCGAAACGCCTCGTCAGATAAAGGTGGGTGCGGTGATGGATGCCTGCCAAGCTATCGGGAATGCGAAGGTCAAATGCAAAGAAACAGGTAAGTTTCAAAAGGTTTCATTTCGCTCAAGAAAACGTAAGCAGACACTTTATCTCCGCGCAGATTCACTGAAAAACAATGGATTCTATGTGCGGTTATTGGACGAAATGAAGATGGCAGAATCCCTGCCAGCGAAAC
>JAJECD010000380.1 GCA_022822215.1 Candidatus Poribacteria bacterium
CTACTATTCAAACAAGCGGTGAAGTCTATGATTTAGCGTGGAGCCCGGATGGCACTATGATCTCAGATGGCAGAGATGTTTGGAACGTCATCTATCAGACTCTCAACCCACCTGATAATAATACGGATACAAACCAAGACCCAGATGTCACAGTCAGTCTTTCTCCATCTTCTGTGCAATCACCTGCTATCGGCGAACAGCTCACGCTCATGCTCAATATCACTGACGGCGAAAACGTCTCAGGTTACCAAGCCACAGTGAATTTTGATACGACTGCCCTTAAATATGTGCAAAGTGCAGATGGGGATTACTTGACTGCGGGAGCGTTCTTTATCCCACCGAAGGCGGAGGGCGATAAGGTGACACTCGCAGCGACATCTTTTTCAGGGACAAG
Organism: Candidatus Poribacteria bacterium; assembly: GCA_022822215.1. Classification (GTDB taxonomy): domain Bacteria; phylum Poribacteria; class WGA-4E; order WGA-4E; family WGA-3G; genus WGA-3G. The sequence continues at coordinate 395 of JAJECD010000380.1, forward strand.
CAATGGGGATGGCACCCTTGCCACTATCATCTTTGAAGTCGTCACTGTCAAAGATTCCACGTTGACGTTATCCGATGTGCTGCTGACGAATAGTGCCGGTCAGAGTTCACAGCCTCTTATAGAAGTAACGCAAATAACGGAATCGTCTCCCTTGAATAGCATCGGTTTAACACTCCGACCGGACCTTATTTCGGAGGTAGCATTTGCACCTAACTCAACTTACTTTATCGTAAAAGCAAAATATCCAATGCTGACGGGTGTTTCGGAAGCGAATATTTTGTATGGAAGCTGCATAATTACACTCCACATCCCCGACAGTATACAAGTGTTTATGTTTCCGATTAAAACAAAAGAGGAAGAAGCACATGAGGCTTCAGTTGATTTAATACTGGGCCTGGGGATCGATCTAATACCTTTAGGTGAAACCCTATTGGATGCATTGGACCTGTTTTCAAAAGTCAATGATTTGCAGAATCACGATCTGAAGATAGAACTTCATACCGCTGCCCAACATAAAGAACCTCCTGAAACAGAAATGGAGTTTATTGTTTTACTGAAGCACCCTGTAGATGGGCGACCAGACGGAATAGACATCACAATAGAACAACAATATAGGGATACGGATAGAGGTTCTACTCGTATTGAAAAAGTCTATGAGTCAAAGCGTTGGATTTTTGATGATGGATGGGCTGCACCCACTGCACACGTTACAGCCTTTGATTATCCACCGTTTCAATTGCTGCCTGCGGAAGTTCAACAATATTTTCTGCTTCAATTTTCAGAATTTGGAACAACAGAAAGCAGGCTGAATCCAAAAGAAACAGCACTGCTGCCGAACTATCCGAATCCGTTCAATCCGGAGACGTGGATACCCTATCAGCTCGCCGAAGCTGCAGATGTCAGCATCGTTATCTATGCTGCAGATGGTCAATTGGTGCGGAGACTTGAATTAGGGCATCAACCTGTGGGTATCTATGAGTCTCAGAGCCGTGCGGCGCATTGGGACGGTAGAAACGAATTTAGTGAGCCTGTGGCAAGCGGTGTGTATTTCTATACACTCACAGCGGGTGAGTTTACGGCTACGCGTAAGATGTTGATACGAAAATAAAAGGAGAAACTTTCTTATCAAAACTACATCATGTTGGATTCTAATCGCGCTTTTTTTAACATTTGCATTTACTCCAAACACCTTCACTCAAGAGATGAACGAACCGCAGCTGCCTGAAGGGGTCAAAACCCGTATTGAATGTAGCGGAAAGATAACGGGCAACATCCAATATTCGCCGGATGGAAAAGAGATCGCTGTAGCAAGTAATATGGGGATTTGGATCTACGATGGACGCACGGGTGCCGAAGTCGCCCTGCTCTCCGGGCATCAAGGCGATGTCTTAGCTGTCGCGTATGCCCCGAATGGAAAGATGCTTGCCAGCAGCGGCAGTTCTGACGGCACCATCCAGTTGTGGAATGCAGAAAATGGCAGGCATATCAGAACGCTTAAAGGGCATACGGAAATGGTGCCGCCCCTCGCGTTTTCACCCGATGGCACAATTCTCGTCAGCGGGAGCGACGACGATACACTTCGGATGTGGGGTACCAACACCGGTAGAATGTTGCGAAAACTTTCAGGACACAGCAATGATGTGAAATCCGTGACGTTCTCCCGTGATGGGAAAATGCTTGCAAGCGGGAGTAAGGATGCCTCTATCAGGCTGTGGGATGCTGAGACAGGGCGGTTCTTACCGACGCTGCGCGGACATTTCTGGGCGATAAAAGCGGTCGCATTTTCGCCCGATAGCAAAACCGTCCTGAGTGCAGATGATAGCACGATCCTCCTCTGGAACCGGAGAAAACTTGAAAAAGAAAGAGCGGATTAAAGGAAAGAAAAGCATTAACGATGAAGAAAGCGGGAGTACAAAAACGAGACGGATAATCCCAAAGTTTTGAAAACATTTGTTCAAAATACCTGCTTATCTTTTTTAGGAAGTGATATAATACCCTTTCTAAGAGATTATATTGCATTTAAATGGAGTTATCACATGCATTTCAGGTGCCTAATTGTTATTCTGACGCTCTTATTCAGCCTTTTTCCGCCAAGTTTCGCACAGCAGCAACCCATTGTCCTGAGACACGGTGGTACCGTCCGAACCGTAAAATTCTCACCAGTGAATAACGCGCTCATCGCCAGTGCCGGAGACACTAACACCATCAAACTCTGGGATTTACAAGAAGACACCGTAACAACCTTCAGAGGACACACAGGTCAAGTTAATGCTGTAGCCTTCTCTCCAAACGGACAACTGCTGGCAAGCGGGGGCGATGATTGGACCTTCAAATTGTGGAACATCTCGCAGAGGCAACACATCGCGACTTTGGAACATATTACCGACCGAAGTCGATCGCAAGTCAAAGATGTAGCCTTTTCTCCCGATGGACAACTCCTCGCAACCGCCGGTCAACATGTAAAACTCTGGGAAATCAGCACGCAAAATGAGATAGCAACCCTTCGGCACGACGAATATGTCTGGGCGTTAGCGTTTTCCCCGGATGGACGATTGCTCGCTGCCGGAGACAGTGAAGGCATGGTAAAAATTTGGGACGTTCAGAGACAGCAGAGCATGGTACAACTCGAAGGTGATATGGACTCCGTGTACGCAGTCGCATTTTCACCAGACAGCAGAACGCTCGCAACCGCCGGTCATCAAGGCGAAGTTAAGTTATGGACTGTCTCCGATTGGGCATCCCTCGGCACACTCCAGAATAGAGGTACAACTTTTGCACTTGATTTTTCACCGGACAGCAAAATACTCGCCAGCACGGGGCCTGCCGCTGTCACGCTTTGGGGTGTTGAAAGTGGCGAAGAGATCGTTTCGCTGACCGGACACGCCAGTTGGGTCTTTGGGACTGCCTTTTCACCGGATGGCACGACCCTCGTCAGTAGCGGCGATGATGGCACCCTTCGCCTCCAGAATGTAGAGACCTACTTGCAAACGCTGCAACAACGCGAAATGGTGCGACTCATCTATTTCCGCCCAATGAACCGCCGAGTCCAACCAGACATTGACACAAAACTCGATAGATTAATAAAAGATGTTCAGCAATTTTATGCCCTACAGATGCAAAGCCAAGGGTTCGGTAGAAAAACATTTGCGTTTGAAACAGATACAACGGGTAGAGCCGTGGTGCATCGTATCAACGGAAAATTCAGCAATCGGTACTATCAGACCGAGACAGTTGAAAAGGTTATGGAAGAGGTCGATAAACAGTTCAACACATCAAAGAACATTTATCTCATTGCTGTAGATATTAGCAGTGAAATTATTGAGGGCGAAAATACATGCGGTGTTGGAGGGGGCAGCTGGGCGAGCATTGAAGCTGGAGCCCAACGGCGCGATAGTGGCGGTTATGCGATCATCCCCGCCTCCGGCAGATGTTTTAGCATTGATGTTACTGCCCACGAATTGGGGCACACTTTCGGATTGGAACACGACTTCCGGAGCAACACCCATATCATGTCTTACGGCGCAAATCCAGATAGATTGTCCGAGTGTGCTACTGAATGGTTGGATGTCCACCGCTACTTCAACGCAAGCCAAACCGCATTTAATGAACCTACCACGATTGAGATGTTCGCCCCTGTCGCACTGCCGCCTAATGCAGTTCATCTCCACTTTGAGGTAGCCGATGCCGACGGTCTCCATCAAGCCCAACTATTTATCCCAACTGTCATTGGTGATCCTGCGCCTGGCAGTAAGTTGCACAGTTGCAAATCCCTAAACAGTGAAACAGACCTGATTGAATTCCCTACAACCGGCTTAATACGCCGTGCCAGGACCGAGGTCATATTGCAGGTCATTGATGTGCATGGTAACATTACACGGCAGACCCATCCGCTTAGATCAGATGATATAGCACAGGTGGATGTCAACCGTGATGGTGTGGTGGACGTGGAGGACTTGGTGTTGGTGGCGTCTCATTTCGGCAGGCGCGCCGCTCGCGGGGCAGCTCCGGATGTCAATAACGACGGCTTCGTAGACCGTGAAGACCTCTTATTGGTCGCAGATGCTCTGGAAGTCGAGGCAAACGTTCCTGCTGCACCTACCTTAACCACCGCAAATCTAAGGCGATGGATCCTTGAAGCGAAACGCCACAACCGCGTAGACCCAGCTTTCCAAAGAGGCATTGTAGTATTAGAACAACTCCTAACCTCGTCTCATCCAACAGAAACATCGCTCTTGCCAAACTATCCGAATCCGTTCAACCCGGAAACATGGATACCGTATCGGTTGGCGGAACCTGCTGATGTTAGCATTTCTATCTATACTACAGATGGAAAATTAGTTCGTACGCTTGAATTGGGATATCAACCTGTGGGTATTTATAAATCTCGGAATCGTGCGGCGTATTGGGATGGCAAAAACGCATTGGGTGAATCTGTCGCAAGCGGTGTCTATTTCTACACACTCACCGCAGGCGAGTTTACCGCCACGCGGAAAATGTTGATAACGAAGTAAAGTTCGTAGAAGCCTAATTGC
>JAJECD010000409.1 GCA_022822215.1 Candidatus Poribacteria bacterium
ATGGATAACCGAGGGCGCTATCCCTGACGTTGAAACGACGCAGCGTGTTGAAAGATTAGAGGTTATACCGGATTCCGCTGAACTCACGATGCCAGGTATGAAGCAACAACTTATCGTCATCGCACACTACCCAGATGGAACGACGCGGGATGTCACCCGTGAGGCGAAATTCACAAGTAGCGTCGGTGAAGTGGCAAACGTCACGGACAAGGGGATCGTAACCGCAGAACGCCGCGGTGAAACTGCGATCCTGACTCGATATGAGGGTGCCTATAGCACAAACAATATCATCGTGATGGGCGACAGGAGCGGCTACAGGTGGGTTGAAACTCCAGAATATAATTACATTGATACGCACGTCCACAATAAACTGAAGCGGATGAAGGTGCTGCCTTCTGAACTTTGTACAGATGAGGAATTTGTCCGGCGTATCTATTTCGATTTAACAGGTATTCCGCCCACCCCACAGCAGGTGCGGCGTTTCCTGACCGACAAAACGCCATCAAAAGTGAAACGGGAGCAGCTCATTGATGCCCTTGTTGAGACCTCGGAGTTTGTTGATCACTGGACCCATAAATGGGGCGATCTGTTGCAGTCTAACCGTAAATTCCTCGGTGAACGTGGGGTCTGGCTCTTCCAACAGTGGATCCATCAAGCTATCGCCGAGAATCGTCCGTACGACGAATTTGTGCGTGATCTGATTACCGCAACGGGTAGCACCTACACGAATCCAGCAGCAAACTATTTCCGTGTCTCTCGTGAATATACGGCTGCAGTGGAAAATACAACGCAGCTTTTCTTAGGTGTCCGCTTCTCGTGTAACAAATGTCACGACCATCCGTTTGAAAAATGGACGCAAAATCAATACTACGAATTCGGTGCATTCTTCGCTGATGTCAGAGTCAAACCCGGGCAGCTTCCCGGCGATGAAGTTGTCTATGCCAATTACACCACAGAACCTGTGAAGCACCCCCGGACCTTAGCGGTCGTTGAACCGTCAGTTCCGTTCGGAGAGGTCGCAGCGACAACTGATGATAAACGTCAGATGCTCGCAGCATGGCTCACCGCCGAAGACAATCCGATGTTTGCTCGCGCTGGTGTGAATCGCATCTGGAGCTACTTCATGGGACGTGGGATTATTGAACCTGTTGACGATATTCGCACCAGTAATCCACCCACTAACCCTGAATTGCTTGATGCGTTGACGAAGGATTTCGTGGACAGCGGATTTGACATGAAGCACATCATGAAAACAATCACACGTTCTCGAACCTATCAGCAGAGCATCAAAACGAACGAGTGGAACGAGGCTGACACAATTAACTTTTCACACGCCGTTGCCAGACGTTTGACGGCAGAGCAGCTCCTCGATGCTATCGGGGTCGCAACAGGAAGCCGGCCACGGTTTGAAGAGGTCCCGAAAAACTTCCGAGCTGTGCAATTACCAGACAGCAAAGTCAAAGATGATGGATTTTTGAAATTGTTTGGTAGACCTGAGCGCGAAACTTCCTGTGAATGTGAGCGGACCACCGAGGTTAGCCTCGCACACGCAATGAATCTCATTAATGGACCGACGGTCGCGGAAGCACTCATCGATCCAGAAGGACGTATCGCACAACTTATCGAAACGAATCAAGACGACCGGGCGCTCGTTGAAGAACTCTATCTTGCAACGCTTTCTCGGTTACCAGAGAAGAACGAATATGCAGTAGCGATTGAGCATCTCGCGAACGCCGAATCGAAAGAGGAAGGCGCGCAAGATTTATTGTGGGCGTTGATTAACAGTCCCGCCTTCTTATTCAATCGCTAACCTTTTAACTATTAAATCTGAGCACCGTTCCACTACGTTTCACGGTGGTTTTTGGTAAAGGTAGCAACCTTTCATAACCTAACGTAGGTTCTCCACTTAAAACAGAAACCGTTGTGGAACGAAGTGGAACAACGTCCATATTCAATAGTTTAAAAATGGAGGAAACAATAGATGTTATCGTTACCACAACTACCCGGACGCTTATGTGACGGGTTTTCACGGCGTGAATTTTTGCGGGTCGGTGGTGCGGCGATGCTTGGCATTAGTTTGCCACAGGTATTGTCACTCCAGGCGAAAGCGAACACAACTGTTGATCCCGCCAAACCGCTCAACGGGTGGGGGAAAGCGAACTCGGTGATTCTTCTCTTTTTGCAAGGCGGGCCTAGCCACCTTGACATCTGGGATCCGAAACCCGAAGCACCCTCGAACATTCGCGGTGAATTCAATCCGATCCCGACCAACGTACCAGGGATTCAGTTGTCTGAGACGATGCCGCGTTTGGCACAACAGATGGATAAGGCTTGTCTTATCCGTTCCGTCAGTTACACACCCGCGGGACTTTTCAACCACACCGCTGCGATGTATCAGATGGTAACCGGTGAAACGCCGGATAAGGTCGCGCCTTCGGGACAGCTCGATCCGCCGTCGCCTGCCGACCATCCGAATGCTGCATCGCATATTGCAAATTACCGTCCGCCTGATGAACCGATGCTCGCGGCAGTGCAACTTCCGCGCCCGATGCAGGAGAGTAATATCATCGGCAAAGGCGGAAACGCCGGATTCCTCGGTAGAGCCTATGACCCCTATTTCCTCTTCCAAGACCCGAATGAGGAAATTAATCTTGACGATTTGAGTCTGCGTCCAGAGGTGCCACCCGTGCGTCTGAAACGCCGGAAAGACCTCCTTGAGACGATTAACGCAGGGATGCCCGAAATTGATAAAGTTGCTGATTCCTACGCCTTGAATGAATATTATGAAAAAGCGTACAATCTCATCTTATCGCAACGGGCACGCAATGCTTTCGACTTGTCTCAAGAACCGGATGAGATGCGAGATAAGTACGGTAGACACACATTTGGACAGAGCGCGCTCCTCGCTCGCCGTTTGGTGGAAGCAGGTACCCGTTTCGTACAGGTGAACTGGCCCTCTGTTGCTAACGGTGATCCGAACACCACAGCGTGGGATACGCACGCAACCAACTTCGGTCCATTGAAGAACCTTCATTGTCCGAAGTTAGATAGCGCAGTATCTTCACTGTTGGAGGACTTACATCAGCGTGGCATGTTGGACGACACGCTCGTCTTGGCGATCGGTGAATTCGGACGCTCGCCACGGATGGGAATTAGCACCTCCGGTAACAGCAACGCACCTGATGGACGCGACCACTGGCCCTATTGTTACACGGGCTTGATTGCTGGGGCAGGGGTCCAAGGTGGACAGGTTTACGGGAAATCTGATGCAACGGGTTCTACACCACTTGAGAACCCTGTACACCCACGTGACATCCTTGCCACGGTCTACCATACACTCGGTATCGACCCGCACACCATCGTGTACAACCATTTGGATCAGCCACGTGAATTGGTGAAAGGCGAACCGATTGCAGGGATATTCTAAATAGTTGTCAGTTGTCGGTTATCGGTCTTCAGTTAAGAGGACAGTCTGTTAAACCAGGATCCTCTTTAACCGACAACTCTCACTGTAAGGTAACTGACCACTGACTACCGACAACTGACAACCCTTGACAAGGTGATTGACAATGTCTAACATGTTATTTCGGCAGAAGAGACGGGTTAAATCGCCGCTTTCTCCTCTCCTAACAAAACAATCCTTTCTCGTCCTATCGATCTTCTTCCTAACGATTGGTATCGCTTATGCGCAAGTACAACCGACCTTGACGACTGTCTTTCCCCAGGGCGGTCAACAGGGGCGGAGTGTAGAAGTCACGATCACAGGCACAAATCTCGGCAAAGCAACAGCAGTGTGGTTCAGTGGGAGCGGTATCACTGCGGAGATTAAAGAGAAGACAGGACAGGCTGCTGTCCTTTTCAATGGAGCTGGTGTTTCCGGACGTGTTCCGACTGACGCGCAGTTGGTAGCGTCACTGACGATTGCCTCTGATGCCCCTTTAGGTATACAACAGATACGCGTCGTTACCCCTTATGGTGTCTCTAACGCTGGCAGCTTCGTCGTTGGAAACCTACGGGAAATCGTCGAAGTGGAAACAGAGGAATCGGAGTTGGAAACCGACTGGCTTGCACTTCCGCTCACTATAAATGGCACAATCATGTCGATTGACGATGAAGATAGTTTCACTTTTCAACTCAAAAAAGACGCACGGCTTATCTGCGAAGTCACAGCGCAGCGGATAGGTTCACTCTTAGATTCATACCTCGTCCTTCGGGATGCGAATGGGACTAAGGTCGCCGACAGTGGGCTTGGCGACGGCTTAGATGCTGTTCTGGATTATACTGTCCTTGAAACTGGGAAGTACACGCTCCACATCCGCGATATTCGTTACAAAGGTGGAGAGGGATATGGTTACCGCCTGAGCATCGGCGAGTTACCCTATTTGGAGACAATTTTCCCACTCGGCGGACAACGTGGTACTGAGAATACAATCGCCGTCACGGGTGCAAACCTTGAAATGGTTGAATCTATACAGATCTCAATAGGTCCCGAAACACCCGCAGGCGAACAATCTTTGCGGGTTCAAACCCCCTCTGGATTGGCGACCAATGCCCGACCCTTTACTATCGGAAATTGGACGGAAATGGTAGAAATTGAACCCAATAATTCACTCGGAAATGCGACTGCTGTTGCGACCCCGATAACACTCAACGGGAAAATCGACAAATCCGGCGATGTGGATTGGTTTTCATTTGAGATTGAAAAACCGCAGCTTCTCGTTTTCGAGGTAGAGACATTGAAACTCTCATCAAAACTTGACGCGCTGCTTACACTCTACGGTCCCGGAAAACCGATGGGAACCTCGGCAGATATGGTGTGGAGTGACAATAAAGAACAGGTCTTAATGGTAAACGATGATGCCACCACCGGTGCCGATGCCCGTATCGACTGGAATTTTGAAAAACCGGGAGAATATTCTGTTGCCATTCGAGACCTGAATAATCAAGGCGGTGAAACCTACCCATATCGATTAAACATTCGTCCACTGGAACCCGACTGCGAACTCAAAGTAATTGCCCTTAACAATCGGAACATTCCTTCTCCTATGGATAATCCACGTGTCAATAGGGGGAGTAGTGTCACAATGCAGGTTGACGTTGTGCGCCTTGACCAATTCAAGGGTCCAATCCGTCTGCTTTGTCCGGATCTGCCGAAAACTTATGATGTGAGTCCCACTATTATTGGAGCGGGTCAAAACAGAGCAATGCTCACAATAACGGCTCCGTGGGATGCCCCTCTCGGACTGATGCCGATTTCCATCGTTGGCGTTTATGCCGTTGGCAATCGTCAAATAGAACGCATCGCCACTCCATCTCCAATCCTGCTCACAGTGATGGATGCGCCAGAATTCACACTGACGCTCGCTGAAATCGGGTTAAGTGCTATCCACAATAAAACGGTTGATCTCCACGTGACAGCGAACCGACGCGACGGTTTCGTCGGTCCCATTACACTATCGGTATCAGGACTCCCGAATCGCGTTTCTGTCCTGCCTGATCCCGTTTCCAGAAAGCCTGTTACGCTTGCTGAAGGCGAAACGGAAGCAACGCTTACGGTGAAAGCAGGGACTTTTGAACGAAGAGAAGAGTTTTCTGTCTTACCGATACCTGGCACGAATTATATTTCAGTGACAGGAACAGCAACGGTCAACGGCGAGGCGGTGAAACAGTCGACACCTGCTATTCCTTTGACGATTGTTGAGGCACCCTTTATTGTAACCGTTGAACCGCTGCGTTTCAGCATCGTCTTCCCTTCAACAACGAAAGGTGCAACAGCCGCGGTCCCAGATGGTGAAACCGTAGCAATCGCATCAAACCCGACAGCAGATGCTAAGGTAACCGAAAGCGAAGGTCCCGTTACAAAAGAAGCGATATTGACGCTAACGATAGTCCGACAGGGCGGTTTTACAGACGAACTTACACTGACACCGATTGATGTACCGGAAGGCTTCACGACGGAAGCGGCGACCATTCCTGCGGATGAAACCGAGATCAAAGTTCCGCTAAAAGCACTTAGCTCTTTGAAGGCGGATACTTACGAGTTCAAGTTCCGGGGTACTGCAACGATTAACGACAAAACCTTTATACAAGACAGCCCAGTTCTTAAAGTAAAGATTATTCACTAATCGTTTCTTAGACTTCGGTCTTGATTAGGTCATCTCTTATAATAAAGATACGGACGGATGTAGACATCCGTCCGTATACTTGTTAAAAACCTTCTCTTTTTACTCTTGTGCCACCTATTTCGTTCGTCCTGACTTAAGTTCTCCCCAAATCGTTCCAAGTTTACCCACCGCTTCAACAGCAAGTGTGGCTTCTAACCCGTTTTCCATGAGGGACAGAATGTCATCTTCCTCCAGCGCGACATCAAAGAGTAACATTTCATCGAACAGCCCCTCCCACTCTCTTCCGCCGCCATCCCATGAACCGATGCGTCCGGGTCCAAATTCTCCCGGCAGGGGTCCCCATTTATCCTCCACATCGAGTTCGCCATCGAAGTAGACGCGCACCGATTCATCGGTGCTGCTGTAGGCAATAGCGAGATGGATCCATTGGTTCAAAATATCCTTATCCGCTGTGAAATCTGAACCGTCCCAACCCGGATGGCGCACGGGATTGTTAGAGTGAATTGCCATCTCCATTTTGTTGTCTGGACGGAATTGGTAATGAACGTATCCAGCTGTCCAACCATCCCGGTTAAAGAAGCATCTCCACTGTCCGACACGTCCCGTCGCATTAAACCATTTCATGAGTGTAAAGTCATCAAGCGGTCCAATCTCTGGAACCGTCACCCAAGCGTCTTTACCGTTGAGTTCAATAGCGTTGCCAAATTTACCCTTTGCCCATTTCGCACCCCCAACGAGGTCGCCATCATTTCCGTTGTCTGATAAATCTTTGGCGACCTTTCCACCCGTTTCATCAAACAACCATGCACCGACGATAGACCCTGGATCGATTTCAGCGTTACCGAGGTGCGCGAACATGAGAGTGATAGTAAGTAAACTGATTATAAAGCGAACCATTATTGTTCTCCTTTCTTTCTCAGCGTTAATTTCTCGAAACTAAAGACCTTACAGCGGTAGATTGTAGCATAGATCGTTGAGCGATTGAACAATTTTATTGCAGTTTTTTAGTTCTCCCGTATCGACGGTTTCTGTATGATATATGCTGTAGAAGCAATCTCCCGATCGTGACCCTTTTTTGACACTTAATAGCCAACTGCCGACCATCAATAACCAAAAACTGACAACCGAAAACCGAAAATTAAATGCCCCAATAAAAATTAAAAAAACGGTTGACAAACATTCAAAGACATGTTATAATTATTAACGCTCGGAATGCAAAATAACTTGAAGTAGACTTTCCGCTTTTTTATGGGATTTATCTGGAATTAATAAGTATGTCTTGCCTATAATCGGCGGACTTTCAAGTACAAAAAAATTTTGATGACATTTGTTTGCGATTAGGTTATAATGTAGACAATTAACCTTTAGTTCTATAGTGCCGACGCTGAAGCGTCTACCTACAAAATCGGGGGTGTAAGTGGTATCTCGACGTAAATTTTTCAAATTTCTCGGTTGGGGGAATTTCGTTGCAGCATTAGGACTGACTTTCGGACCTGGATTGGTTCGGTATCTGTATCCACGCGTGCTGTTTGAGCCATCCTCTATTTTTAAGGCAGGATTCCCCGCAGAATATCCACCGGGCAGCGTTAGCGAAAAGTTCAAAAAAGAACCGTTCGGTGTTTGGATTGTTCGGAAACAAGACGGTGAATTTTACGCGCTTTTAACGATTTGTACACACCTCGGCTGCACGCCACGGTGGCTCTCGTCTGAAGACAAATTCAAGTGTCCCTGTCACGGTAGCGGTTTTGACCGAGAAGGTATTAACTACGAAGGTCCCGCACCACGACCCCTTGAGCGCGTGAAGATTACGTTGGCAGAAGATGGTCAGATTGAAATTGATAAGTCCGTGAAGTTTTTAGGTGAGAAGGGGCAGTGGACCGACCCAAGCTCCTTTTTGAAGGTCTGAAGAAAGGAGAGCATTCGCGCCTGGCTCCGGTTAGGGAGAAAAAGCATTTCGACGCATCTGGAAGTCGAGGCTTGCGATAGAAAATATGAACGAAGAACGCAAAGGGCTGAAAGAGAAGATTACCAATTCCGATATCTGGCGCTCTATATTCCGCCACGGATATGAAGATACGGGGCGTCGTTACACCTTACAAATTCTCCAAAACGTCTGGTTGCATCTCCACCCTCCTCGGGTTTCTCGGCACGCGCTGAATTTCCGCTTTACATGGTGTATGGGCGGCATCACGTTCCTTATGTTTCTTGTGACCGCCGTCACAGGCGTACTCCTCATGTTCTACTATCGTCCGACAGCTGAATATGCCTTCCGCGATGTCCAGTACCTCGAATTTGACATCCCCTTCGGAATGCTGCTCCGCAACATGCACCGTTGGGCAGCACACGGAATGGTTATTTCGGTAATGTTACACATGTTCCGCGTCTTCTTAACAGGTTCCTATAAGAAACCTCGAGAATTCAACTGGGCAGTCGGGGTCATTTTGCTACTCGTGACGTTCTTCCTGAGTTTCACGGGCTATCTGCTACCCTGGGATCAGTTAGCGTTTTGGGCTGTGACTGTCGGGACGAACATGGCACGCGCGACACCCGTTTTAGGACACGAAGGACCGTTCGCGCCACAGGACATCACACAATCAAATGATGTACGATTTGCACTCCTGGCAGGAACAATCGTAGGCCCCTCAACGCTGTTAAGGTTCTATATTTTGCACTGCGTTGCGGTGCCGCTGCTGGCGAGCGTCTTGATGGCTTTGCATTTCTGGCGGGTGCGTAAAGATGGCGGCATTTCCGGGCCGCTGTAAACAGAGATTGTCGGAACGAATCTTTTGTGTGAACGGAAACAGTTTCTGTTAGCACGGGCAAGGAATCCAATCTTCAAAGGAGCAGAGTATGGAGCATTTTTTAGCACTCGTGACGAAGCCGGACAATGTCCCGATTCTTGCTATTCTCTTTTTGATACCTTATTTCATGTGGCTTTCATACCGGCAGGCACGTCAGACGGACATAACAGGTGTCCCCTCGGATGCAGCACTTAACGATAAAGTTTATGTCTGGCCCTATCTGTGCCGAAATGAGTTTATCTGCGCGATTATCGTTATGTTGGTGTTGGGGGTCTGGTCGATTATGATTGACGCACCTCTTGAAGAACCGAGCGATCCCACGAAAACGCCGAACCCTTCTAAAGCGCCTTGGTACTTCCTCGCACTACAGGAGATGCTCGTCTACTTCGATCCTTGGATCGCAGGTGTGGTACTGCCCGGATTGATTATTGCTGGGTTGATTGCTATTCCCTACATTGACATCAATCCGAAAGGCAAGGGCTATTATACAATCAAGGAACGTCCCTTCGCGCTCGCGGTGTTCAGTTTCGGATTTATCGTCCTATGGATCGTCCTGATGATCGTCGGAACCTTTCTCAGGGGTCCAGGGTGGAACTTCTTCGCACCGTGGGAGTATTGGGATCCCCACCTGGTCGTACCCCTAACGAATGTGAATCTGTCCTATCTTTTCGGTATTCGGAGTGAAACAACTGCGAATTTCTTCGGTTTTGTTGTCGTTGCTGGCTATTTCTCGGTCGGTCCGATCTTCTATTTATGGAAGCGCAATAGTAGCCGTTTCTTACAAGAGCTCGGGCTGGTGCGATATGTTGTCGTTTCATTCCTGTTTTTAACCATGATGGCTTTGCCAATAAAGATGATCTTGCGTATATTCTTCAATGTGAAATATATCTGGGTATCCCCGTGGTTCAATATTTAGTTAGCAGATAGCCTTTAGCAATTTGCAGTTAGCACTTAGGTGTTAGGGACTAACCACTAACCACTAACCGCTGACACTGAACGAAGTGAACGCCCTAATTGCTAATAAATGGAGGTAGAAAGTTTCGTGAGGAACAAAAAAGAAATTCCTGCTGAGAATAAATCGTATTCTGCTTTGTTCTTTATTTTGTCCGCACTGTTAGGACTCGTAACGATTTGGGGATTCTGGAGTGAGATGATTACCCGCCGTCCGTGGAAGCAGATCCAGCAGCAATTTTATCAATACGAATATGACAAAACAAAGGCAGAATTGGCAAATGCCCTGTCGGATTTGCCCGAACTCCCTACACCTCAAGAGTCTGACCCCAGAGAACTACAAAGATTGACAAAAGAGGTGGCGAACGCACAGGTCGCACTTGACGAGGCACTGCAAGAACGCAAGTTCCGGCAGAGCGAATCGGATGCAATTAACTATAAGTACCAGCACAGCCTCCACGAATCGAAAGGTAGATACACTGAGACTGTCAGAAAATGGCAAGAAAAATTGGCAGATTATGAATCCCGGATTGAAAACGAACTGACTGAAGCCGTCTTGGCGGCAGAGGCTGCCTTCGCAGCAGCAAACAAAACGTTAGCGCAGTTCTATCAAAACAACAGCGATCCACAACGCGCACTCAGCACTTACCTCATCGCACAGAAATATAACACAACGGATACAGAAATCGTTGAAGGTATCGCCACGGCGCAAGCTGCCCTGCAATCTTTACAAGCCGACAAAGCAAAGTACGATCAAGTCGTACGCCTTGAGGAAAAACTACATTCAGTCGGTGGTATCAAGCGAACCTTCCTCGGGAGTCTCTTAGAGAATCCCTTCCGTGAAACACGAACTATCGTCCAACACTATCTTGAAGATTTTGATTATACCGCAGACAGATGTGCGACCTGCCACTTCTCTGCTGATCGAAGCGGCTACGAGCAATCTGCACAAGAGATGTTTGAGGTAGAGGGGGATGGCGAAAATCCTGTCGTTCATTATCTCAAGCACGCAAGCGTTAAACTCGGTAGTGAATCAATTATAATTGATGGATTTGATGCCGAACCCGATGAGTATACATTGGAAGAAAACGGAACCCTCACCTTCAGTGATGTTGATGTCTTTGGCGAAGTAGAGATTTCTTACGAGACCGGCTACCGTTCGGTCCTCCAAACGCACCCCCATCGAGACGTTCTCCTCGCGAAACACCCTGTTGATAGATTCGGGTGTACACCATGCCACGGTGGACAGGGACAGGCACTCACAGCGAAAGCTGCCCACGCCTTGACCCATGCAGAGTATTGGCTCACCCCTGTACTCGGCATGGATGAGCATACCCGTAGAACCTCTGAAGAGACAAAAGGATATATGGAATCTAACTGTCGCCGCTGTCATGATGGCGTAATGATGTTAGATTATGGCGTGGACCCTGTAACCGACGAGCCACAAGACTATGCGCCGAATCTCACAAAAGGATTGGCACTCTTTGAAGACCTCGGCTGCCACGGCTGCCACGCTGTAGAAGGCTATAGTGCCATTGAAAATATCGCCAAAGTCGGTCCATCCCTCGCGAAAGTCGGCAGTAAGGTCGAAGGTGTTGCATGGCTTGAAAACTGGATTAAGAAACCTGAAGCATATCTGCCAAACGCAACGATGCCTAATTTCTTCCCTGCTGAGGGTATGACACAGGTCGTCTACCTTAAGAATGGTGGAAAACGTACAGGGGTTGTTACCAAAACCGCCAACGGTATTATTATTAAAACCGATGACGGCACGGAATATCCGTATCCCGATAGTTATGTGCTTCGCATTGTTGATGAGGTGAAGTCTATCGCGGCTTACCTCGCACAGATGAGCGATCCCGATCTCGACGAATCCAGTACGACCTACGCCGAAACGCAACGCGCGATTAAAGCAGGCGAGGAGACCGTTAAGACCGTTGGTTGCCTGACGTGTCATGCGGTGGATGGTTTAGGCAGCGATTTTGGTCCCGCTCTTGACAGTGTCGGCACAAAGGTTACGCCAAACTACCTACGCCAGTGGATTCACGATCCGAAAGCTTATGACCCTGACACGACTATGCCGAGTTTGCGGTTAAGCAATACCGAAGTTAATAACGTTGTGGCGTATCTGATGAGTTTACAGCGGGCGACTCCGAATGCGACTACCGAATCCATCGGTGAAGTTGACGTGGCGGAGGGTGAAGCACTCGTCAGAACTTACGGATGTTTCGGTTGTCATGAAATCCCAGGTTTTGAAAATGAGTCGAAAGTCGGTGCTGATCTCGGAGAATTCGGGGCAAAGATGGTTGATGAACTCGATTTCGGCGACACTGTTGGCGTTGAACACAGTTGGACCGGATGGACGCTTGGGAAAGTAACCGATCCACGGCGTTATCAAACCCGACGCATTGTCTCTCGTATGCCTGTTTTTCAGGTTAACGATGAAGATGCAAAAGCACTTGCCGTACTTTTGAAGAGTTTCCAACCTGAGCAGTACCCGCTCAGTTATATCCATAATCGATCTGAGAAACTCAACCGCATTGATGCCGGTAGACGGCTCGTCAAAAAATATAACTGTACGGGATGCCATGTGATTGAAGGTGGAGGGGGCGATTATGTTGATGTTATCGTCGCACACGAGGGATTGAATGAAACAAATGCCAAGCAGTTCGCACCACCACCCTTGAAGGCGCAAGGTGCGAGAACCTATCCAGATTGGTTGTTTGCGTTCCTCAAGGAGCCATCGGAGATCCGTTATGGGCTTAAAGTCAGAATGCCAACATTCCAGCTCTCGGATGACGAGGCGACGACGCTCGTCAAGTATTTCTCCGCGCTTGATGATGAACCGTTCCCTTACGAAACGCTTGAAGTCCCGACGCCAACAACTGCTGAATTGCGGGTCGGTAAACAAATTTTTGATGAACTCCAGTGTATCTCCTGTCACCCTTCACAAGGTGAAGTCATTCCCGAAGGGAGCGATAAAGCAGGACGACCGGATCTCGCCTTGGCGAAGCAACGACTTAAAGCGGATTGGCTTATTGATTGGATGAAGGATCCACAATCGTTCCAACCCGGAACGGCAATGCCGCAGGCATGGCCCCTCGTCGGTGGACAGTATATGCCACTTGATGGCTATGCTGGTAATGACGCTGAAGAACAGATTCGACTCGTGCGTGAATATCTCATATCGTTGGGGCGTTAGCGAAAA
>JAJECD010000403.1 GCA_022822215.1 Candidatus Poribacteria bacterium
AACAAAGTTGGAATAAGGAAAATAAGCGTTACAACACCTATACCGTGAAAAATCCCTATTCTCCCTATAAGTTCAAACCCTTCCTCTGGCTGGGATGATAAACCGAAAATAAACCAAATACTCGACGCGAGCATGAGGAAACCGCTCAAGATACCGGTGAGCCCACCGAGCCTATACAGTGAACTGAACTTTCTATCCATTCATTCCTCCGAAAAATTATGAATAAGATTTCTTATAGTGTACGTTACTAAGTTTATAGTTTATCAAAATTCTCAACTTTAAACAACACTTTTTTGGCGCGATAGGATATTATATGTCTATAGACTAAGAAACGTGATCAGAAATTTGAGATATTCTGGAAGGTGCTTCCAATCATGGACACGCAGAAAACCGTGCTTATTGTAGATGCCGATCGAATGGAGCGTGAACTTGTCTGCGAAACGTTAGCAGGCAAAGGGCTACGTCTCGTTGCTACAGGCAATATGTATCAGGCGTTTTATCATATTGAACATCTGAAGGTAGATATCCTTATTGCACAATTGAAAGCAAGACGGATTGATGGATTAGCACTGTTGGAGGCGGCGATACAGCATCATCCAGATGTCGGTGTAATTTTTATTACAGAACCCAACATCTTAGAAACCGACATCGGTATCAGAGCGATGCTCACTTACAAAGATACCTATTTCCTACCAAAGCCGGTCAACCCAGTTCATCTGGCAGCACTCCTGCACAGAACCCTCGAAACTCAACGCCTCGCGTTTGAAAATCGGCAGCTGCAATCACAAATAGATGAAAACGAAGGTCTACGCCGTTTGACGGGCAAGTCGCCTGAAATCACCAGAATCCGAGAAATGATTGCCCAAATCGCACCGACAAAAGCGACCATAATGATTTACGGAGCACGTGGTACGGGTAAGGAATTGGTCGCCCGAGCGATCCATCACCGCAGTTTGCGACCCGGGCCCCTGATCGCATTTAATTGTGCAACACTAAACGAAAACCTCGCAGAATCCGAACTCTTCGGGCATGAACGCGGCGCGTTCAGTGGCGCCTATCATCAGCGAAAAGGAAGATTTGAACTCGCGCACGGCGGCACCCTATTTCTCGATGAAATCTCGCAGCTCAGCCTCTCTAACCAAGCACGCCTCTTGCGGGTACTCGAGGAACGCGAATTTGAGCGCGTCGGTGGAGACAAAACCATACAAGTTGATGTCCGCATTGTATGTGCCACAAATCACGATTTGGAAGACGCATCGAAAACACGCGAATTTCTGCCTGACCTCTACGACCGACTTAACGTCGTCCCTATCCATCTGCCGACGCTTCAGGAACGTATCGAAGATATTCCACTTCTTGTTAAAGACTTCCTTGAAGAATTTTGCCAACAAAATAGCAAATCTCCGATAAACCTGTCGCCAGAGGCTATTAGAACACTGATGAAATACGAGTGGCCCGGAAATGTCCGCGAATTGAAAAATTGCATTGAGGGAATTGTTGTGATGTCAACGCAATCCATAATCCAACAGATTGACCTACCCGAACGGATCCTGAAAACAACAGGAACAGCGTTTTCAAACCTACCGTCAGTTCCCGATGTTTGGGAACCTGTTGCGGCAGAACAGCAGCACTTAAACGTGGAAGTCGGTATGTCGCTTGATGAAATTAACCGTGAAGCACTACGAGCGACGCTTGAATCCGTAGACAACAACAAAGCAAAAGCAGCAGAAATACTCAAAGTGAGTCGTCGCACGATCCAACGAAAAACCAAAGAATATGGATTGTGTGAAGATCAGGACTCGTAAGCGAATATCTGCTAACCGCTACACAAGAGGTTCTGCTTATTTGCATAAACCTGTTTGTAATAATCTACGCGCTTTAATTGCGAAGCCGCCGCCTCGTCGATGACTACAATTGTACGCGGATGCATCTGTAGGACCGATGCAGGCACTTCCGCTGTAATCGGTCCCTCCACTGCGTGAGCAATCGCCTCCGCTTTCGATTCTCCACTCGCTAACAGCAGACACTGTTTTGCGTCCATAATTGTGCCTACGCCCATCGTAATCGCCATTTTTGGCACTGCATCAACACTATCACCAAAATGCGGCGCGTTCGCCGCCAAGGTGCTTTGCGTGAGAGTCTTGATACGGGTTCGAGAACCCAGAGAAGAACTCGGTTCGTTAAAGCCGATATGACCGTCCTTTCCAATGCCAAGTACCTGAATGTCAATACCGCCAGCAGCTACGATCGCCTCTTCGTATCTTTCGCAAAATTCCTCATGTGCGACCGCAGTACTCTGTGGAATATGGCAATTCTCGGATGGGATATTGATGGCACTAAAAAAGTGGGTCTCCATAAAGGTGTGGTAACTATACGGATGGTTCGGTGGGATTCCGACGTACTCATCCAAGTTAAAAGTTGTCACCGCCGAGAAATCAAGTCCATCCATCTTGTGCATTTGTATCAAGGCTTCATAAAGTCCAATCGGTGTACTACCGGTGGCAAGCCCTAAAACAAGATTTGGCTTTTTTAGAAGCGCATCACGAACGATTTCCGCTGAAACCGCCACAAGTTTTGCATAGGTAGGTTGAATGATAATTTCCATTGCTTCTGTAGGTCCGCTCTCTAAGCGCGTTAGGCGTTTCTATTTTACACATGTCCAGCGATAATTCTGTCCATATCATCACTGATGCCATGCACCGCTCCTTCTGGGTTGTCTTTATCAACAGGTAGTTCTGCCGTTATATAGTCGTCATAACCGACCCCTTCAAGTGCCGCCATGACAGCGTTCCAATCGATTGTACAATCCTCAATGAGATAAGTGAACCTAAGTTCGGTGGCGTTAAAACCTTTGACATGTACTTTAGAAATACGATTTCCAAGAGAACGGATCCAGTGC
>JAJECD010000399.1 GCA_022822215.1 Candidatus Poribacteria bacterium
GACAACGGGTATGAAGCCGTTGATATTGGAGAAGTTACACCCAAAATTGTTCAAACCGCGAGGGATGCCGGTCTCGCCATCGGTAGTGCGGATCTCCCGGGTGTCCGAGATCTGCTCAGCCCTAAGAAATCCAAGCAGAAATCTGGTGCTGCAGCAGCGAAGGACGCTATTGAAGCCGCCGCTGATAACGATGTGCATATTATGTTCTGCGTTTTTGTCCCCGAAGACGCGAGCCTCGGTCGCGCCAAAAACTTTGAGATTTGGAAAGACACTATCCCACCGATTGCCGAGTTTGCAGCATCTAAAGATGTAACGATCGCCATTGAAGGGTGGCCAGGTCCTGGACCTGCTTATCCTGCACTCGGTTGCACACCGGAAATGTGGCGTGCGATGTTCGAGGTGTGTGCCTCTCCGGGTTTGGGCATCAACTACGATCCATCCCATCTCGTCAGAATCGGCATTGACTACCTCCGCGCGCTTGACGAATTCGCATCCTACGTTAAACACGTTCACGGTAAAGATACCGACTTCGACGAAGAGGCACTCTATTTGCATGGCAATCTGGGACCGAGTCTCCGTGATGCCCGCGGCTTCGGTGAAGATTGGTGGCGGTATACAATTCCGGGTGATGGTGTTGTGGATTGGCTGAAGGTCGTTCAACGTTTAGAAGATGAAGGTTTTGACGGTATCGTTAGCGTGGAGCTCGAAGATTACCGCTATTGGCGAACATGGGAAGCAGAATCTGATGGCTTGCGTCGCTCACGCGAATATCTTGCACAGTACGTGCGCTAACTTGTTAAGAAAAACCGATCGGGCGAGGGGATTTAGTCTGGGAATAGGCCAAATCCATTCCTCGTATTACATTCCTCGCCCTTACGAAGAATGGGTTCCTAAAATTCAGACTTGATAGAGCATTGCTAAGGAGAATTGTCATGAAAGCACTTCTTCATAAAGGCATGGCAGCTGCACCTGAAAAATATCTTGCCCACCTCATCACAGAAGAAGAACGCACCCATTTTGAAGAACAAGGGTATCTCTATATCCCGAACGCCCTCTCTACGGAGATGCGCGAACAACTGATACATGCCGTAGATACCTTGCATAACAAAGCACTCGCTAACGGCAGAGCAACACCCGGTTCGCATTGGGGTTGGTCGGATTTCCTCGGTGCCGACGACGCGCTCTTGAATCTGGTCGATCTGCCGACGACGTTACCGAAAGTCTGGGGCATCTTAGGATGGAATATCTATCTATACCATGCCCACATGCATGTCAAACCGCCTGCGGCACCAGATGCGGAAGAGGGTGAAGGTTGGCTGGAATGGCACCAAGACAGTGGACGCGTCAACATCGAGTTGGAAACCAATCCACGTCCGCGTTTGTCTCTGAAAGTGGGGTATTTCCTCACGGATGTCTCCGAACCCGGCCGTGGTAACTTCTATATCCGTCCGGGCAGTCATTTGTCAGATATGGAGGTTCCGATGTCCGAAATCGCACGAGACCCGCGTGAAGCGACTGCAGATGATGTGCCTGACGATGCAATGCCGGTCTGTGTAGAGCCTGGCACCGCCGTTCTGTTCGATAGGCGGCTCTGGCACTCGCGGAGTCCGAACCACTCCAACATGACCCGGAAGGCACTGTTCTACGGCTACGGCTACCGCTGGATTCGTCCGAAAGACGAGATGTCGGTTGAACAACTCTACGACCGATGCGACCCGATTCGTCGGCAGCTCCTCGGTGCCGCGACCCGAAATAACGGACGCTACGTTCCCTCCGAAGATGACGTACCGCTCCGTGGATGGCTCATTGACAACCTCGGGGATAATCCTGCGTATGCAATGGGACCCCGGCACGCTTAAACTGTAGGCTGGAAGGCTGGAAGGCAGCTCCTCCCCACCTCCGAATCAAAGTGAAAAAAGGAAGGTTGGAAGAATGGAGAGATCCCCAGCCTTCCTACCTTCCAATCAAATAAGGGTTTTTAATCCCGTTTATCTGCCTACCTCCAAAACTAATTATTGAGGTAGATCTGTGAAATCCGGATCCACCCTTGAAGAATGCTGCCTTATCAAACCTTAATAAACCCATAGGAATTTCAAATGGATGATGATTTGCAAAGGAAACGGGAAGCCGTCAAAAAGCAGATTATTGACTTCGGGCAGTCAGCAAAAGCCAAAATTATTTTTTTCGGCACGATATTCCTCTGTAGCACTGGTGCCGTCATTACTCTTTTTCTCGGTGATGCCTATGACCTTCTAAATCTGTGTTTTACGGTGCCGTGTATATGGATGGCGGCGTTACGGTTGCTGCTTTTTAGAATGGAGTTTCCTGAGTCTCGTCTATTCCGCTGGTCCCTTCGCTTTGTTTTGGTCCTCAGCATTGCCAACTCCATACTGCTGATAATGCATCTGCTCAGAGGACAATAACTTGATTATTGTTGGCTTTCCGTGTATAATTAGTACAGTCATTTTAAGAATGAAAACTGTATATTTTCACAATGGAGGCAGAAGTGGCAAGAAAAAAAATCAGTGTTATTGGTGCGGGGAACGTTGGCGCAACAGCGGCGTTTCTTATCGCACAGAAACAACTCGGCGATGTCGTCATGATAGACATCGTTGATGGAGTCCCGCAAGGCAAGGCATTGGATATGGCACAAATGGGGCCCGTAGAACTGTTTGATGCCGCAGTTGACGGCGACCTCGATTACAGCGCAACCGCAGGCTCCGACCTCGTAATTATTACATCAGGTTCCCCACGTAAACCGGGGATGACGCGCGAAGACCTGTTGCAAACGAATGCCAATATCGTTGGCAGTGTCACAGAAAACGTCGTGAAACAGTCGCCAGATTGCATTATCATGATGCTCACGAATCCGTTGGACATCATGACCTACCACGCGTGGAAGGTCTCAGGATTTCCTTCACACCGCGTTGTCGGGCAGGCAGGTGTGCTGGATTCGGCGAGATTCCGCTATTTTATCTCTCTTGAACTGGGTGTCTCCGTAGAAGACATCCATGCGCTTGTTCTTGGTGGACACGGCGATACGATGGTGCCGCTCCCGCGCTATACCACCGTCAACGGCATCCCGATTCCGCAGTTGATACCGGAAGACCGCATTGAAGCGATGGCGCAACGCACACGCGATGGCGGTGCTGAGATTGTGAACCTTCTCAAAACAAGTGGTTACTATGCTGCCGGATCTTCGTTGGCACAGATGGCAGAAGCAATCATTCTGGACAAGAAACGGCTGTTGCCCTGCTCCGCACATCTCACGGGACAATACGGTATTGATGATCTCTATATTGGGGTCCCTATTAAACTCGGTGGGAACGGTGTAGAGGAGATTCTGGAAATTGAATTGACGGAAGATGAACTCGGCTCGTTACAGCACTCCGCACAAACCTATCGGGAAGGGATCGCGCTGTTAGGGTATTAGGATAAAAGATAAAAAAAGCACCCATCTCTCCGATTCGCTGTGGAATCGCGTGATGGGTGCTATAATAAACCCTATTGCCTGTCTAATCTTACGCCTTTTGTGCGACCATACTGGAGAGAATGCCGAGGAGTTTGTCGCACTGCGCGATTTGGTAGGTTGCCATATCAATGTGCAAACACTTTCCTTCCAACTTAAGAAACAACCAATCTATTCCCGTTGTGGAAGCTCCATAAACACAAGGGATATCATTCCCTCTTTCGGCATTAAAGCGTTGGGCAGCGAGCATCTCGGCGACACACTGCCCAAGTCCCAATTTCACATCGGTATTCTTTGCCTCAACAAGAATAATGACAGGTGCCTCTAAATAAAACTGGTTTGGCGACAGACTGATTAAAAAATCGCACACACCGGTCAAACCGTTTTCAACATCCACACTGAAGTCAATCCCAGAAAACAGACTGATGCTGCGATCCAAGTGATCAAGGAGTTCAACGAGAACATCGGCGACAATCATTTCTGACCGTGCTTTCTCCGTGCCGATAGCGGTAGCTAATGGTGCTTTCTTCGCTAATCCTGTCGTGAGATAGGCACTCGGGGTCACTGGCTCTATTTCAGAAAACAGACCGACGGTGTCAATTTTTTCAAGCTGAAAGGTTGGCACTACCGATTCTAAAGTCCAATTGCTATAAGCCATCCTGGAAGCCTCCCATATCACACCAAGGGAATCGCAATTTAGAGGGCACGCTTAACTTTTATCCTTCTTCTCATCCTCATCAACGACTTCGTATTCAGCGTCAACGACATCGCTGTCAGCGGAATCAGTTGTTGCCCCGGCAGACGGGTCTCCTGGAGCCGCTCCTGGAGCCGCACCTGCATCTGCTGCCTGTTGATATATCAACTGAGAAACTTCGTGCCAGACCTGGGTCAACTCATCCGTCGCGGGTTGGATTTCGGCATGGTTATTAGACTCCAACGCCTGCTTGACACGAGCAACGGCGGCGTTTACCTTCTCCTTGGAAGCGTCGTCTATCTTATCTCCCAATTCGCTGAGGTTTTTCTCCGTCTCGTAGACGAGAGAATCCGCACGGTTGCGCGTTTCGACCTCTTCGCGTTTCTGCTTATCCTCTTCAGCATGCGCTTCGGCATCCTTGACCATCTGATCAATTTCGGCTTCGTTCAGTCCCGAGGATGCGGTAATGGTAATCTTCTGTTCTTTGCCCGTCGCCGTATCTTTCGCGGATACGTTGAGTATGCCGTTCGCATCGATATCAAAAGCCACCTCAATCTGTGGGACACCTCTCGGTGCAGGTGGCAATTCACCCAATCGGAAGCGTCCAATCGTTTTATTGTAAACCGCTTGTTCCCGCTCGCCTTGGAGGACATGGACATCCACGGCAGTCTGATTGTTCTCAGCAGTCGTGAATATATTCGATTTTTTGGTAGGAATCGTTGTGTTCCTATCAATCAACCGTGTGAACATCCCACCGAGCGTTTCAATACCGAGTGAGAGCGGTGTGACATCTAATAAAAGGATGTCTTTAACTTCTTCATCACCTGCGAGGACACCCCCTTGAATTGCGGCACCGATAGCGACGACCTCATCCGGATTGACTCCTTTGTGCGGTTCTTTACCGAAGAGCTGCTCGACAGCCTCTTGGACTTTGGGCATACGCGTCTGACCCCCAACGAGGATAACCTCATCAATATCAGCGGGTTGCATCTCTGCATCGGCGAGTGCCTGCCTGCAGGGTTCAAGCGAACGTTGGACCAAATCATCTGTAATCTGCTCCAGTTTCGCACGGGTGAGCGTTAGGTTCAGATGCTTCGGACCGCTGGCATCGACAGTGATAAAGGGCAGGTTGATGTCCGTTTGCAGTGTGCTGGAGAGTTCACACTTTGCGGTTTCCGCCGCCTCTTTTAGCCGCTGCAGTGCCATCTGATCATTGCGCAAATCAATCCCTTGGCTACCGAGGAACTCTTGCGCCATCCAGTCGATAATCGCTTGGTCGAAGTCGTCGCCACCGAGGTGTGTATCACCGTTCGTACTTTTTACCTCGAAAACCCCGTCCCCGATTTCCAGAATAGAGATGTCAAACGTCCCACCACCGAGGTCATAAACAGCAATCTTTTTGTCGCCTTCACTTTGGAGCCCATAAGCAAGGGATGCAGCGGTCGGTTCATTGATAATCCGCTCGACTTCCAATCCAGCGATTTTCCCTGCATCCGCCGTCGCCTGCCGTTGGGAATCGTTGAAGTAAGCGGGGACAGTGACAACCGCTTTCGTAACATCTTCACCCAGATACGCCTCAGCGGTCTCCTTCATCTTCCGCAAAACCATAGCAGAAATTTCAGGGGGTGAATAATCTTTTCCGTCAATGTTTACAGCGACATCGCCACTTGCATCGGCTTTTAATTCGTAAGGAACGCGGGATGCATCATTACCTATTTCGTTAAATTTCCGCCCCATGAACCTTTTAATCGAAAAAATTGTATTTTGAGGGTTCGTGATCGCTTGTCTTTTCGCAACGAGTCCAACGGGGCGTTCTCCCTCTTTGGTAAAACCGACAACAGAGGGGGTTGTCCGATTTCCTTCCGTATTTTCGATGACCTTGGCATCACCGCTCTCTAAAACGGCTACACACGAATTTGTTGTGCCTAAATCAATTCCAATGACTTTGCTCATTTCCCAATCCTCCCATGCATAAATAGTTTTAAGGCATGCACATTACGTAACAACGTACCTACCGGTCATAAGGTATTTCTCCCATTCTGCGCTGTCCCGATACATCCACAGCAGAAAACTCGCAAACAACACCTCACCAGTTTAATGAATAATGTGCAATATTCATGCCAATGTTAATTGCTTACAATTGGAA
>JAJECD010000369.1 GCA_022822215.1 Candidatus Poribacteria bacterium
AAGGAGATCAAGGATTTCATTCATCGTATCAAAAACGGTCAGTATATTGTCCTGTTCGCGCCGCGGCAGACCGGCAAAACCACCTTCTTCCGATTTGCACTTGAAGCCCTCGGCGCAGAAGATCCCACCTATTTCCCGATCCAATTAGATTTCCAAAAGATGCGCAATGCCACGCCTTCTGCTTTTTACGAGCATCTTTACTACTTGATTTGCGTGCAAATTCAGAGCGTTTTTCAAAGACGGGGTAGCGTGCCTTCTGAAGCACTAACGCAATTTCTGGAAAACACAACGCTAACGGATCACTTTTCGATGCTGAGATTTTTTCGACACCTTGACAGTTTTCTGGACAGCGATTCTCACAATGGCGTGGGGGCCTTCAAGCAGGTCGTTATTCTTATTGATGAATTCGATGGTATCCCGCGAACGGTTGTGAGTGATTTCCTTTATACGCTCCGCCAAATTTATCTCTCTGATGAGATGCAATGTCCACACAATGTAGGCATCGTTGGCGTTAAGAGCATCGCACAACTGGACTATGATTGTTCCGTCTCGCCATTCAATATCCAAGACGAGTTTCGTTTGCCGAACTTCACCCTTGAACAAGTGGAGGAATTGCTTTCACAGTATACCGAAGAAGTCGGTCAAAGCTTCGCGATAGAAGTTATCGATGCCATCCACAAACAGACAGCAGGGCAGCCAGTACTGGTCAACTCTCTTGCGCGAATCCTTACAGAAGAACTGGATATTCCGAAAACTGAGACGATCACGATGGAACATTTTACAACCGCCTATACGCAGCTCGTTCGGGGCAGGAACACCAACATTGTGCATCTAACAACCAATGTTCGCCGGAACAGGCGTTTTGAAAGAATCTTGATGGACATTATGTCTTACGAGGAAGGCATAGCATTCAATCTACGCGACGCGTGCGTCGATGCACTCGCTACGTACGGTGTCATCACAGAAGATAGCGATGGCATGTGTGCAATTGCCAACCCAATTTATCTCTATTGTATTATGCAAACGTTCAAGCCAACGATGAACGGACTTGAACGGGAATACTTCCACGAGGACAATATCACAGGCTTTCAGGGGTATCTTACGCCCACTGGACAGATAGATATGGAACGGCTGCTTGATAACTTTCGGGACTTCATTGCTCGCGCTGGCTTCAAAATCCTACAAGTGCCGGATACCTCACAAGAATCTGTCGGGCGACACCTCCTGCTCACCTATCTCGACCTATTCGCTCGGAGCGTGGGCGGCATTATGTCCTTTGAAGTCGGAACCGGACGAGGGCGAATGGATCTGCTGATCACGCACAAGGGACGCAGATATATTGTTGAAACAAAGATTTGGCGAGGCAACATCCGATATCAAGCCGGCAAAAAGCAGCTGACGGCATATCTCAAACTGGAAGGTGCCGAACAGGGATACTATGTCGTTTTCGATCACCGAAGAAAGCCAGAACCGCGAGTAGAGACGGAAGAATCAGATGGAATTACACTCCGAAGCTACGTGATTCCCGTCATACAAGAACCTCCCTCATTACTCTAAAAATACAGAACGACCTATGGCAGGTATTTGTGATTGTAACGTATCTATGGAGGACAGTTTATGGATACATCAGCAAAAAATAAAGCATACTGGCGGAAAAATCTGCAATATCTTGCGATCCTATTGAGTATCTGGTTTATCACCTCGTACCTATGCTCAATCGTGTTTGTAGAGCAACTCGATAAGATTCGGTTCGGTGGGTATCGACTCGGCTTCTATTTCGCCCAACAGGCATCTATCTGGATTTTTGTTGAACTCATCTTCGTCTATGCGTGGTTGATGAACCGCTTAGAGAAAAAATACCGAACAGACGCGGAAACAGAGGAGACTGAACAACCATGAACGTACAAGCCTGGACATTTGTGATGGTCGGACTCTCCTTTGCATTATATATCGGCGTTGCACTCTGGTCGAAAGCGCGTTCGACGGGCGATTTTTACGTTGCTGGTAGCAATGTGCACCCCGTCGTCAACGGAATGGCAACCGCAGCGGATTGGATGAGCGCCGCCTCTTTTATCTCTATGGCAGGACTTATCTCGTTCATGGGGCGCGACGGTTCCGTCTATCTACTCGGATGGACAGGTGGCTATGTCCTGCTGGCGTTGCTTTTAGCACCCTACCTCCGTAAATTCGGCAAATATACGGTTCCTGATTTCGTGGGGGACCGGTATTACTCGCAAGTCGCACGCATTGTCGCTGTTGTGTGTGCTGTCTTCGTCTCGTTTACCTACGTTGCGGGACAGATGCGCGGCGTTGGTATTGTCTTTTCCCGATTCCTGAACGTCAACATCGAAATCGGGGTCTTCATCGGCATGGGGATCGTGTTCTTTTATGCGGTACTCGGGGGGATGAAAGGCATCACTTACACACAGGTCGCGCAGTATTGCGTACTCATTTTCGCATTCCTTGTCCCTGCAATTTTTATCTCTATCCTGATTACAGGCAACGCTATCCCACAGTTAGGATTGATGGGCAAGGTGGCGGACGGTTCAGAACTCTATCTGCTCGATCGACTCAACGGCTTGAGCGAAGAATTGGGGTTTAACCTCTATACAGATGGCAGTAAAAGCACGATCGATGTCTTTTTTATTACGGCTGCATTGATGTTGGGAACAGCCGGACTCCCGCACGTGATTATCCGATTCTATACCGTGCGCAAAGCCTCTGAAGCACGAATTTCCGCGGGTTGGGCTTTACTGTTCATTGCGATCCTCTATACAACCGCACCCGCTGTCGCGGCGTTTGCCCGAACGAATTTACTTAAAACCGTCAGATACGAACAGAACGGTGAACGCACAGACGTTAGATACGAGGATGTCCCATCGTGGTTTAAGAATTGGGAAGCGACAGGTCTCATCACGTTTGAGGACAAAAACGAGGATGGCGCGATTCAATACCGAGGGCCCAATTCAGATATAGAGAACGAATTGACAATCGATCCAGACATCATGGTATTGGCAAACCCGGAGATTGCCAAATTACCGAACTGGATCGTTGGATTAGTCGCAGCGGGTGGCTTAGCCGCTGCTCTCTCAACCGCAGCCGGTTTACTCCTGGTCATCTCAACGGCGGTCGCGCACGACCTCCTTAAGGGTGCGATTATGCCGACGCTTGAAGAAAAACAGGAATTGACTGCAGCACGCATTGCTGCGGGGGTTGCCGTCTGCATAGCGGGTTATTTCGGGATGAATCCGCCCGGGTTTGTCGGACAAGTTGTCGCTTTTGCCTTTGGACTCGCAGCGAGTTCATTCTTCCCAGCGATTGTCATGGGAATTTTCTCCAAACGGATGAACAAAGAAGGCGCGATTAGTGGCATGATCGTCGGTATTACCTTCACTGCGGCGTATATCATTTTCTTCAAATTTATCAGCCCGGAACTCAACACGCCGGATCACTGGTTATGGGGTATCTCACCAGAAGGTATCGGCACCGTCGGTATGGTACTAAACTTTATTGTTTCCCTCAGCGTGTCTGCTCTGACTTCGCCACCACCGGATGAGGTACAAACACTCGTTGACGACATTCGGGTTCCATAAAAAATAGCCGTCGGGAATCAGCGGCATAGCCGTCAGCCATTAAGCCAATAGGAGGTTTCCAATGAAGGCAAGATTTTTAACCTGCTGTCTATCTTTACTCCTGCTAACCGTCTCTTTTGCAGATGCAGCGAAGGTGGAAGATTTTATACCACAAGAGAGTCTCCACTATGTAAAACTCCAAGATATAGATGAGGTCTACAGCGAGATTGAGACCTCTGAAAGTTGGGAAAAGGCACTTGCGCTATTACCGAACACACCCGATTGGCAGGAAATGCAGCAAGGCATTTCGATGATCCAAGGATTTCTCGGTACAGACCTGCTCAGTGTGATTGAGACAGTCGGTTACCGTACAGGGTTCGCAGTCTGGTCGAACGGAGAAAACACGCCAGAAATGGGGTTGGTCGTCCATTCAGGTGGGAATCTCAGCGAACTCCAACGGTTCACTAAAATTGTAGAAGGACTCATCGGGATGTCCGACGCAAATACCTTTCATGTAGACGCAGGGGAATATCAACGCGTTCCCTACAACATGCTGGAAATGAACGAGGCGTATACGGTTAAGTATGGGTTTGTCGATGAGTTCCTTGTCCTCGGTGTGGGCGAGCGTGCTTTCGAGAAATTGATGGATACCTTCCGAAAGAAATCACCTCTGATAACAAAAGCCAAACACTATGCTGAGTTATCTGAAAAACTCGGTTCCGGACAGATTTTGCTTTTCTGCAACGTTCAACAGACGCTCAAAGATTTTCCGGTAGCGGCAGAAAAAGAAGATTTAAATGATTTAGAGAAACTTATAGTCGCACTGGACGAACTTAAGTTTTGCGAAGTTATGTTGGGAGAATTCAACCTGTTAGAGATTGGTGAGTTCTTTACTTTGCATGGACAATTTACACAAAAGGCTATTGAACAATACCGTGCGTTCATTCCAAATTCTGAACGCTTCGTAAAAGAAAAAAATCCTTTCAAAACAATCAAAGCGGTATCCGCAGACGAAGATCTATTCATCGCCACCGCACCGGTAGTCTCTGAAGTTCTTTGGCAAGGCATTAGCCAATTCATCGCTGAAGAGGCAGATGACGATGTTTATGCGGGGATCTCTTTTTTTGAAGGGCTCTTGAACTTGAATCTGGAAGACGATATTTTTCCAAGTCTGACGGGTGAACTCGCTATATCGGTCCACGACTTAGCGGCGTTTGACCCAAGTGCCTTAGAAAGTCTGGAAATCGAGTTTGATGGCGCGTTTTCAATGGATGCTGGCGGCGTGGAAACACAAGGTACGCTAATTTTTAATTCCAGTAACCCACTGAAATGGAACCAGTTGGGCAATAGCGTTTCTAACTTGCAAAATCTTTCTGTTTCTCAGGCAAACCACAACGGGGTAATCGTGTCTACATTTGCGACAAATATCCACTACAGCACAGTAGATGGATTATTTTTAGTGGGTGCTTCAGAAGATCAGATGTATGCCCTTATTGACGAAATCAGAAACGGTAAGAGTCCAGTTTACTTCAAGGAGCCGCCGCAAACACCTATAGCCCTCGCGCAGTTGAATTTGGCTCGGGTTTTGGAGCTCGAAAAAGACGCGCCCCCTGCCGACAGGGTTCTTGTGAATTCCAGCCAGATTTCACCGTTACTGGCATGGATTTCCATTCACGATAATGAAGCGTTGTTAGAAATGACACTCTCGCGAAGCAGAACGGGACTTGAGGCACTCGCGAGATTGTTTCCATTTCTCGCCTGGAACATGGAACAACAATAGATTAGGTATTATTAACTTCAAACAACAAAGGAGACAAAACCGTGAATCAGAAACGATGTTTTTGGGTGATAGCAACTGTCATTGGTGTGTTGCTCGGTTTGGGAATCGGTCAGATGGTGCAATTTCAGGAAGCAACGGCGGAACCACAGGAAGGCTTTGCCCAACTCAAGACGGAACTCAATGCCCTGAAAGCAAAACAACGCGCCCTGAACGCAGAATGGCAATCAGAATTACTCGCACAAGTTGTGCCGACTTTGGCTGACGAATCCGAGAAAGTGAAGCGTCAATTTGTGGACTTCTTAGAGGACCTTGGGAAGCCGGGCACGGCTGCACTCATCGCTATGCTTGAGGATCCATCTGCACAAATTCGGCAAAAGGCGGCCGATAGGTTAGGGGCAATCGGCGAACGCGAGAGAAAGGCGAAACGAAATGTTGATGCCATCGCTATCGGACTTGCGACAGCACTCAACGACTCCTCCGACAAAGTTTTCCGTGAAGCACTTCAAGAATTAGACGACGTGCGTCCAACCTCGCTGGAATCGGTTGCCGTCGTTGTGCCGGCACTGATCGCAGTCCGGACGAGAGGGTCATCGGGAGCCCGCTCTGATGTCCTGAATGTATTGGGACTCTTCGGCGAAAGCCTCGCAAAAAACGGAGAACCTACCGATACCATCCGCGATGCTCTAATCGCTGGCTTGGCAGATGACGCTTCAAACGTGCGAACAAACGCTATAGAGGAGTTGTCTGATATACGAGCGGCTTCTTCAGAGACCTTCACCGCACTGACAAACGCCTTGACTGATAAATCCAAGTCTGTCCGAAAGCGCGCTGAAGACGAACTGATTCAACTCGGTAAAGGTGCTGCGACAACCGTTATTCCGATATTGGCGGACGCGTTGGGAACCAGCACATCACCCGGGACCCGTGGACACATTGTCGATGTCTTAGGCGCAATCGGTGAAAAAGGCAAAATAACTGAAAATGATCATGAACGGATTGTGCAAAGCCTTCTCGTAACATTGCAAGATACTGACGAAAACGTGCGTCGGAACGCCGCGGATGAACTCGGTGAAATGCGTGCGGCTTCACCGGATGTGCTTACCGCATTGACGAACGCCCGCAACGACAGTTCTAAAAAGGTCCGTAACGCTGCACAAAAAGCGATCCAACGGATCGAAAGGCGGAAATAGTATTTCTGCTCCACTCGGTTAACAATTTTTATCAAAAGCACGTCTACACCTATTGGTCTGTGAGGTTTCCACATCTGGTGAGTTACAGTCGTTTTGTATAGCTTCGGGCGAAAGTGCTGAGACTTTTGACGTTTTGTCTTCAAGGCACCCTCGGCATGTGTATCAGCAGATCTACGATTTACCTATGCTTTTTTTGCTACTAAACTTTTTTAGACCCATGTTACGATTTTTTTAGATTTAATTTGACAAAAAAGAAAAAGTATGTATACTATTACTCAATTTTAGTGGAAATCGCGCAGAAGTTTTTAATAACTTAGCCAACACTCACAACTGAAACACTTACGAAGATATCTGAACTCATGCAAGGTTATATATTTTCGTGGTGTTATTCGCTGGAGTATTTGGAGATTGCTCAGTTTAAGGAGAATCCTATGCGGTTTGTGAAAACTGATCTCATCTTTTTTCTGCTTCTTATTCTTGGTCAGGGATTGTTTTCTCTCACCTCAATAAGCGAAATTGGGGAAAACCCACCGTCCACTCATGCCTACGTGGAAAGTACTCCTACCGTCACATTTACAGTTAATGGGTTAGACAGTCTTAAAAAATATTATCTGACACCGTTTCAATCACTATTTTCAACAACTTCATCTGAGGGACGTGTCAAAATTGCCAAAGTTGCCAAAGCACAGTTTGGAGACCATCCTTTTGTTGAGGAATGGATAGAACTCTATTTCCAGTTGGGAGTTAATGGACAAGGCACCGTTGCAAATATGAAACGGCTCGCTGAATTGGAAATTGAGATGCTTACAGACATTGACGCTGAAAAGCATGCGACCCAGATACAACAACGGCGAAAAATACTGGAATATTACATCAGAATCGTCACACAACTCAAAAGCCAAGGGAAGAATCCTGAAAAGATGATCATGAAACTTGATCTTTTTCAGGCAGTCCTATTAATAGAACCCGCAGTAGCGCGTAGCGAACTTTCTGTCCTTGCCAAAGTTCTATTTGGCACTCACCCGCGCGCTGAGGAGTGGGCAAATTTGTACTTCCAATTGAGTGTTGATGGCAAAGGTTCTCTTGTAAATCTGAAGTACTTAACTCAATTGGAAATGGAGATGCTTACAGACATTGACGCTGAAAAGCATGCGACCCAGATACAAAAATATCAGAAGACACTAGAACGGTACGAGACACTTTTTGAAGTGTTCAAAAACCAAGGGAAAAATCCTAAAGAGGTCGTATTAGAATGTCTTCCCTCTACAGAATTAAGAGAAGTTCCACAACAGAAACCTACACACTATGAAGAGGACGACCATCATCGTTCATTTGTTTCGCTCATCTCAACAAATCCTGAAGCTGCGAAAGATGAACTTTCTAAATATGTTAAAAAACTGTTCGGAAACCACCCACTTGCGGAAGAATGGATGCAACTCTATTTTCAGCGAGCGCGCAATGGCGAAACAACACTTGTAGACAATCAACGCTACCTTGAATTAGAAATTGAGATGCTTACAGACATTGACGCTGAAAAACATGCAAAACGGATCGAAGATCATCGAAATACACTGAAACATCACGCTGACCTTATCAAACGCTTTAAAAGCGAAGGTATAAATCCTGAAGGTGTTATAGTGAAAATCACTTTTCGTTAAGTGTAAAGGAGAAACCCGTGAAGACGCGATACAATTTAAGAGTGATTGGAGTTACATTTATTCTGACTGTCCTGGCTTGTGTCGGCATTTTCCTCTACTCGCGATGGGATTATCAGCGCTTTGTAGATTCCCTTGGAGAAGTGCCTGAAGTTCCACCTGAAATCGTTTCACAACAAACTCAATCTATTTCAATACTAACGGACGAACCTAAATCTTCACAAGAACAGATACTAGAACCTACAGAAGTAGATCTAGTAACCCCTGAATCAGAATCGCTAACGTCCGAGATGGAAACAGACGAACTGACGCTTACCGAGTTTATGTCGTTCCTCGATGAACCTGACGAATTGGAAGTTTCTTCTCTTTCTGATAGTAAACTATTGGACACAGAAGCTGCAAACGTTCAGAGTGAGAATACCTGCACAGATGCAGATCATGGAATGGATCCGGAGGCACTTCGGAGCCGCTATGGCGATTCTCCAGATGTTGAAGTTTTGATTGAGGTAAATAAACTTATAGATGCTGGCATAGCAACGACTGATGATATGATTGACCGTGCAGAGGCATGGTTAAGACTTCTGCCTGAGAACGATTATAGAAACCGTCAGGAAGCCATGGATTCCCTTGAACACCTCTATCAGACTAAAGCAGATATAGAGGCTGGTATCGTCATAGAAACTATCTACTATCGTATTTCGTACTTCTAGGGGGTTAGGCTAGAGAAACCCATCAACAAAGTATTCGCTATACTTCACCTATGTAATGAAACAATCGGCTCTTTTTTTCGTATTATGCTTAGTGATTGCCGGGATACCTAGGCTTTTTTCTTTAGACGCACACTGGTCTAGCGATGAAGTGCACTGGTTACGCAGAAGTGCCGTTTTTATGGATGCAGTGTCCAGTGGTAGTTTTGAGCAGACGCTTATTGCCCATCATCCAGGTGTTACCACTATGTGGTCTGCAGGACTCCGGCAAGTTTTTATGGACGATGCTGTAATAGTCTCCCTGAAGGATTTAGCACTGGCTAGGTGGTTCATTGGTATAGTGGTGTTGAGTGGACTGGGTGCTAGTTTTTTTCTAATCCACCGGTTACTTGCCTTTTGGCCGACTGTGTTCGCTTGGGGGTTTCTGGCCGTAAATCCATTCTTTTTAGCACAATCTCGCCGCGTTCATACAGATGCTTTAGCGACTCTATTTATTTTATTAACAGTCCTATTGTTTATCCTTTACTGCGTTTTTCCGAAGAAACGCAGTTATCTAATTTTCTCTGGAGTAGCGTTCGGCTTAGCATGTCTCTCTAAGAGTTACGCTCTTATCCTACTGCCTTGGCTCCCCATGTGCTCGTTTGCGTTTCGCCAATGTGGGCATAGATGGCGAGACTTTTTTTCTCACACCATTTTGTCGATCATTCTGTTTCTAAATTGCAGTCTACTAACGGTTTTGGCGTTGTGGCCTATTTTTTGGAACCTGCTCTTTGGAGGTCTAGGACTTTGTCTTTTCGGATTTACGTTCCTACTAACATCCCAAGAAAAATGGAGTGATCGAGCAGGGCTAACAGGAGCTGCATTTGCAGCACTGTCGGTTGTGTGCTTTCTTGTCTTAAGGACGAGTTGGCAGGTCTTCTCAGGCGTGGAGTGGGCAGTGACAACAGCACATGAGGTGGAACACTTCTTTTTCGGAAAAGTTGTCTACGACCCAGGCTGGATCTTCTACCTCTTAACTCTTTCGATTAAAAGTACTCCGTTCACAGTCCCTCTCGTCATACTCGGCTTTGTTTTTTTGTGGAAACAGAGGAGAGAAACGTACACCTCAAATCAACATTTTCAAATAGCCATTTCTCTCTTATGTAGTATGTTACTTTTCATTCTCTGTTTGTCCCTGACTGCAAAGAAATTCAGCCGCTACCTTTTGCCTGTGTTTCCAATACTTGATTTGTTAGCTGGGTTTGGGCTCTTTTATGGCGTGAAATGGATTAGGAAACGGTTCAGGGTTGAACGTTTTAGGCAAGTAGGGCAAATCGCCTCCATTGTGCTGATATTTGCTTTGACAGCAATTCCTGTGTTCGCACTACACCCGTATTATGGTACCTACTATAATACGTGCTGGAAGGTTACAGATATTACCAAACTTATCACTGTCGGGGAAGC
>JAJECD010000315.1 GCA_022822215.1 Candidatus Poribacteria bacterium
AAAAAAAAATGGAATATTATAATCTTCGGTTTCTTTTGCATATTCTTTTTCAGTATTATCACAGATAAAAACCCATTTATCGGAAATTTCATGAGATGCATTATCGAATAGCCTCTGCAATTCATCAATGTTTAATTTCTCAAAATTTTCTTCTACTAATAAATCAAACAGTTTCTCATCAACAGGATAAGCTTTTCTTTCCATTTTCCAGTTTGCCTCTTATGTTTATTGATGTAATGTGAGTTCGATAAACATGTGGACATTTACAGACCGACCCGCTGACGAGGTTTCCTAATCTCGACTATTATCGTGAAAAGATAATTGCGGATTTTACCATAAATGAAGTTTAATAATTTAATTAGGTAATTTCTCAACGTGCGATGAATCGCACTACTACGAGCCAGTTTTCCGTTTGTAGTAAAGAACAATTCATCGTTATCGCGTCGATTACCGAACAGAATTTATTTTTCCATATTTCGCCCCGCTGGGGCTTATACTAAGTGCCGACGCGTTTCTTTTTCTGTGAGTTGGGTTTGTGTCAGCAACTTTGAAGAAAATCAGAAATACAGGTGCACAGGCTAACGGTCTCCTATGCTACAATGTCCAAACCATAGTATAGCATAGGAATGCGCTTATTTAGGTAGAATCCTGTCGATTACGGCTTGAATGTCGCCGAGTTTAAATCCTATCATCAGGCCTTCTTGTAAACCTTGTAGTGCTGATTCGAGTGCTGCGCTCACTGCCTCTCTATCAACTGTCTTTGCTTGATAGACTATTTTTTCCGTTGGTTCACCAATAGGAATCCCATCATAGAAAATTTGCGCCCGATACCCCGCCACAACCTTATCGCTGAATAACTTGTCTTCGTAATATACGATAGGTTCACATTCAATTTTAACCCTTCTTTCGTTGAATTTTCGATACCCAATGATTGCCAATACGATGATGAGAAGGATGATGACTATTTGCAAAACCAAAATGACTGTTAACATTTATCTACCTCTACCGAATAGAATTTATTTTTTTACATTTCGCCCCACTGGGGCTGCTCTTTTCCGGATGAAATCTCGCCTGCAAGAGAGGGATCTACCGATAAGGCTTAAGGTTGATTCCGGGATATGCCTGTTCAAGACGTGCGAGTGCCTCCGGGGTGTAATATGCATCGCCAGGGGCGGGCCACCCTAAAACGCGTCGCACAGCAGGGGTCGTTTGCGCCACAAATTTCATATACTGTGGACTCCCCCACCCTGGCACTGGACGCGTCGTTTTACACCAATCCGCATTGTCGGCACGGTGGAAATGGTACCCCACCCACCCGCGCTGTTTGCTCTTGTTCTGAAAGGGTTGTGCCGCGTGGACCAAGTAACTGGAACGAAATGCAACACTCCCGGCTTTCGCCGTCAGCGGAATCGGATCTCCGA
The DNA here is from genome assembly GCA_022822215.1 of Candidatus Poribacteria bacterium. Classification (GTDB taxonomy): domain Bacteria; phylum Poribacteria; class WGA-4E; order WGA-4E; family WGA-3G; genus WGA-3G. Next base: position 1,422 of record JAJECD010000315.1, read on the forward strand.
GTTCTTTTTTAAATTCACGTAAGTCAGGAATACCCATTCCGCCCGCTCTGCCGGGATATTTCTCCCATATTGTATCCAGTTGGTCCTGTGAACCCGGACAGACAAGCATCGGGGCACCGTCCAACTCGATGTCATGTAAGAAAATAGCGGACAAAATATAGCCGTAGCGTTGCCAATCGGGGTGTGGGGGTAAGGCGGAGTTCGTCGCATTATCAATATGATACCCTTGCCACGGATGTTCGCTGTGACGGCTATCGGTGAGCCCTTCTCGGAGGAATATTTGTCCATAACCGAGTCGAATTTCTTCCGTCCCCAACAGTTGCTGCGCGATTGTGAGGTATGTCTTATTTTCGATCAGTTTGTCCACTGCTTCCAAGCCTGTCGGAAAATGAACGGCTTTACCAAAAGGACCGGCGAGACGTTGCATATCACTGTTCTTCTCATAAGCACTTTTCAAAGCGTCCGGCTGCGGGTCCCATTTCGCGCGATATTCGGCGTAGGTCAAGCCATCGTAAGCATTCCGTTCCATCTCTTCCAGCGCGGGCAAAACTGTTTCTGGTGAAAACACGTTCGGCACTACGATTATTCCATCCCGTTTCCACGCTGCCAATTGTTCCGTTGTGAGTTGCATGCTATTACCTCCGTGTGAACGTTTCCCATTTATCCTCTTGAACGGTGTCGGTGTCTGCTTGTTGTTGAATTGTCTGCCACCATTCCTGATTTTCTGTGTACCACTGAATCGTCTCCCGCATTCCGACTTCAAAGGGGATTTTCGGTTGCCATCCGATCTCGCGGGAGATCTTCCGTGAGTCCAACAGATACCTACAGTCGTGTCCGGGTCGGTCGGGGACATAGGTTTTTAATTCCTGTGGTTTGCTCAGAGTGTCTAAGATGAAGTCGCTGATTTCCTCAATGCTCTTCTCTACACCGCTTCCGACGTTGTAGGTTTCTCCTATTTTGCCACGTTTGATGACTGCTGCAACTGCTCGGCAGTGGTCTTCGACATGCAACCATTCCCGACGGTTATGACTGCTTCGATACAGTGTTAAGGGTAAGTTTTGAAGCGCGTTTGTTGTGAACAGCGGAATGAGTTTCTCTGGGTGTTGATAAGGACCGTAGTTGTTCGCACAATTGGAGATGGTAATTGGCATACTGAAGCTGTGAAAATAGGCGTTCACGAGATGATCGGCGGCGGCTTTAGAAGCGTTGTAAGGGGTCTGCGGACGATATGGCGCATTTTCACTGAACGTATCGGGTGAATCTAAAGGGAGTTCACCGTAGACTTCACAGGTGGAGATATGGTGAAACCGATCTACGCCGTACTTGCGGGCTGCGTCCAGTAGTACCTGTGTGCCCATCACATTCGTTTCAAAGAAACGCCTCGGATGTAGTATGGCACGACTGTTGTGTGATTCGGCGGCGAAATTGACAATCACATCAGGACGCTCTATCTTCAAAACGTCTTCTACAAGCGTTGTATCGAGAATATCGCCGTGGACGAATTTGTAACGCTTCGCGGGGCGCGTTTCTGCTATATCTGTCAGATTGGAGAGATTTCCAGCGTACGTCAGTAGGTCGAGGTTAATAATGGTATCGTCCGAGTGGTGCCCCAACCAATATCGGATGAAGTTTGTACCGATGAACCCAGCACCGCCCGTAACCAGTAATTTCATCTCCAAATTTGCCCCCGTTTTTTAGTGAATAAGTTATATCTTATCAAAAATAGATGTGGTCTGTCAATCGAAATTCATTGACAAATAGCAGTAAATGACGTAAAATAACGAACAAATCTAAATCATAGGCGTTCTACAGCGCGGGACTCGCCCCTTGCGAAGGAAAAAATAATGCACCAACGTAGATTGGGAAGGACAGGACTCATCATCTCCGAAATCGGTATGGGAACATGGGAACTCGGCGGACGTGAATGGGGAGACATCGGTGAAACGGAGGCTGTGGATCTTCTTCGGTACGCCTTTGAAAGCGGCATCACCTATTACGATACGGCGGACCAATACGGTGGTGGACGCGCCGAACGCCTCCTCGGTGAGGCTTTTTCGGCACTTGGCAATCGGGTCGTTATCGCCACGAAACTCGGTTATGAGTTGGACTCGGATGGTTGGATTAGCCATGGGTGGGAGCATCCGTCGTTCAACGTCTCACCCGATTATATCCGACAGGCAGTCGAAGGGAGTCTCAAACGCTTGAAAAGGGATGTCATTGACATCTATCAATTCCACTCACCGCCACCGCCGTCGGAGTGGGATGATGCCTTTGGAACGATGGAAGAACTCAAAGCCGAAGGGAAAATCCGTTTTTACGGCTTGTGCCTCGGCAGCGAGGCGGACGCACTCAAAGCGATGTCGGAGACCAACGTTTCCACATTGCTGCTGACGTATAATATCCTCTCCCAAGAGATGGCGGCATCCGTTATGGAAACCGCTGCCGAAAAAGGGGTCGCTGTCGTTGTTCGACAACCTTTATCATCAGGGCTCCTCTCTGGGCATCTCGTGCCGGACACTGTGTTCGCAGAAAACGATTATCGGAAAACTTGGCCCCGTGAAAAATTTCTTGCCGACTTGGAACGGGTAGAACAGGCGAAGTCGGTCATTGGAAACAGAGCGAAAAGTCTCCCACAAGCCGCCCTCAAATTTATTTTGGCACATCCGGCTGTCTCCAGCGTTGTACCGGGGATGATGACACCGGCGCAGGTTGACGACGGGGTCGCAACTTCAGGCGCGAACCCGCTACCCGGCAGCGTTTTGGAACAATTACGCACCGATTGAGGCGCGCACTATAGGAAGCTATCTCCCCATGAGCTCCATAAAAATCGGGAGGGATTCTCTGAATCCGTCTTCACGCGTTCCGCCTTCTGGCGTATAGACGCTCTCTAAAGAGATGGCACCGTCGTATCCATCGCGATCCAACGCTTTCACGATGTCGTTGTAGTAGGGGTCCATCTGTCCTTGACGCATTGCACAGAAATCAAACGTCGCCGCTGGCAAATTCACGACCCCGTCCTTGAGATGTACGTGTGCGATGTACTCACGGATCGCCTCGTAACCGTTTGGATACGGCACTTCGGTACAGTAAAGAGAACTGCACGGATCCCAGAGGACTTTCAGGTGTGGTACGTCTAATTCGTCAATCAGTTTTCTCGCAAGGCGTGCTGATGTCACGTTTCCGGAGATAGCGGTTTCAATGACAAGCGTGATCCCTGCGGCATCAGCGATTTGCAGCGGTTCTTCCAACCCTTCTAACAACATTGACCATGCCCCCTCGGAGATAATCGGCTCGGCACCAAAGAGCACCATCTCTTTTCGGAAGCTGAAAATACGGACTAAATTCGTGCCGACGGCTTGGGCAACATCAATACATCGCTGCAGCGTTTTAATGTGTGAACGATACACAGGGGCGACTACAGATGTATCAACTGGGATTGCCGACAAGTTGTGATGCGAAATGCACGACACCTTTAAATCTCGTTCCTCGATTAATCTCTTGACTTGTTTGAGGTCCCTATCCGTCAGATCGCCGACCTGTTTTTTCCAGAGATATTGTAATTCAACGTATTCCAAGCCAGTCTCTACCATAACATCCAATGCATACTCAAAGTCCCGGCTGATTCCGTCTGTGATGGTTCCCAGTTTACGCATTTAGCTCCCTCCGTGCTCTCTATCTTCGCGGGGGTTCAAAGTGCCAAGAAGTGTTCTGACAATAATCCTGGTGCACAATTATTCTGTCTTTTTGATTTCAATACCCGCGATGTTTTCCAAAATTTTGATAATCGTCCAGTTATCTTCGTCTGGGTTCACTGCTTTCCCTGCTTGAAATAGTTCAAAAGCTGCGCTTGCTGCAAAGAGCGGCACGCCACAATCGCTTGCCATGCTTTTCGCGAGGCTGAGGTCCTTATACATTGTACCAATGTTACTCTGCCCCTTGAAGTTACGCGTCAAGATATTTTCCGTTGTGTCCCTAAACAGGAAATTTCCGACGACACTCGTGCTGACAACATCGCGTAGCGTTTCTGGTTTTACGCCTGCCTTCACTGCTAAGGTTAGTGCTTCAAAGATACCGGCGTAAGTCGTACCGATCAGCACAGCAAGTGCCGACTTGACGGTTTGACCCATCCCGACTTCTTCTCCGACGTGGTAGATGTCGCGGCCTATGGCTTCAAGCACCGGTTTCGATGTTTCAAATGTTTCCTGTGGTGCCGCTACCATCATTGTGAGCGTTCCTGCTGCTGCACCCGGCGCGCCACCGCTAACGGGCGCGTCAACGATATGAAACCCTTTCGCGCTTACGAGTTCGCCGACCTCTATCACCTGTGAACGTCCGATCGTCGCTGTGCAGATGACTGTAGCTCCTGGCTTCAACCCTGCCAACAAACCGTCTGCTCCTAACAGTGCTGCTTTGACCTGTTCAACGTTCAACACCATAACAAAGACGCTATCTGCGGCGTTCCCAACTTCACGTGGTGATGCAGCGGTATTTGCGCCTTCGTTTGCTAATGTTTCCAACGGCTCTGAACGGACATCATACACAATGAGTTCGTGCCC
>JAJECD010000035.1 GCA_022822215.1 Candidatus Poribacteria bacterium
CGCAGGTGGTGTTGTGTAGTGTTATATTAGCGAAATGCGCCTGATATTTATTATATCAAATTTGCTTTATAAAAATCAAAGCAAACCGGTGAAAAGTCAGGAACAGTTTTAGGTGCCCACGGTGTTGAATCGATGTATAGAATTTTGCTATTATTCCAGGAGAGCACTGAATCTTAGGCGTTCTGCTCTTCAATTTGATGCAGTGCCTCGCTAATATAGCGGCGGATCCATTCGCTATCGGTGCTTTCCGCTAATGCGTTAAGGGCGGAGATGGCTTGTGAATTGCCGATTCTGCCTAAAGCGACGACGGCAGCAGAACAGACACCTCTGTCGGTGTCTGTTATGGTATTTATGAGTGCTTCTATTATCTGTACGGGTGGCGTTGAGAATCTATCTTCACTGAGTCCTAATTCGCCGAGGGCAACGGCAGCGGCGCAGCGCATATCGGCTTCTTCGTCTTGCAGGAATGGGATGATAACCTCAATAGCGCGGACATCGCCGATGTGTCCGAGGGAGGAGATGGCGAAACGGCGGACGGTTGAATTGTTATCATCTAAGGCATTGATAAGCGGTGCGACGGCATAGGCATCGCCGACGCCTCCTAATCCTTCAGCAGCATAAGCGCGCATCTCCGCCGATTCCGATTTCAGCTTTCGCAGCAATAGGTGTGATGGAATATACCGCCAATTCCGAACAGGTCCGTCTGAGTGTAGAAGCCATTTAATGAATTTGTCGGCTTTTTGCTTTAGCGACAAGTTTGAAGCGGAGCCTACAGTTTCACGTGTCATAATGTCACCCTTATTGTGTTATGGAGACGGAAAGCCGATTCAAATACAGTTTAAAGACTAAACAAAATGATTATATCATAGAATACATCTAAATAGCAACTTCTTTGAATTGCACCCGCGTCAAATGTGATGTCAAGGGCAACAATGGTAGCACGTCGGATGAATTCGTACGCAATTAGAGATTTATACCTAATTCATTGGCGATCGTATAGACATCTTTATCGCCGCGACCGGAGAGACAGACAACGATGATTTTGTCCTTACCGAGTTTAGGTGCAAGTTCTCGCAGATAAGCGATGGCGTGTGCGGATTCTAATGCTGGGATGATACCCTCTGTTTCTGACAACAGCTGGAATCCTTCTACTGCTTCTGCATCAGTAATTGGGACGTACTCCGCTCTTCCGCTTTCACGATAGTAACTGTGTTCCGGTCCAACGCCGGGATAGTCTAAACCTGCAGAGATTGAATGCGCGGGGGTTATCTGACCGTCATCTTCTTGCAAAAGATAGCACTTCGCGCCATGGAAAACGCCAATGCTGCCTGCGGTGAGAGGTGCGGCGTGTCGTCCGCTACGGATGCTTTCACCGGCGGCTTCTACGCCGATGAGTTGAACGGATGCGTCGGCATAGAACGGATAGAACATACCGAGCGAATTGCTCCCACCACCGACGCAGGCGACGACAGAATCTGGTAAGGTGCCTTCTTCCTCTAAAATCTGTGCTCTGGCTTCCTCACCGATGACGGCTTGGAAGTCTCGGACTATCATCGGGTATGGATGCGCACCGACAACTGAACCGAGGAGCATGTAGGTCGTCCGGACGTTTGTGACCCAATCGCGGAAACAGGCGTTGATCGCATCTTTGAGGGTTCGTGATCCAGAGGTAACCGGTACCACTTTTGTTCCCATCAACTGCATGCGAAAGACGTTGAGTGCCTGGCGTTCTATGTCTTCTTCACCCATGTAGACCTCGCATTCCATATCGAATTTTGCGGCGACGGTGGCTGTTGCGACCCCGTGTTGTCCTGCGCCTGTTTCAGCGATAATGCGTTTTTTGCCCATCCAGCGTGCGAGGAGGATTTGTCCGATGGCACTGTTGATTTTGTGCGCGCCTGTGTGGTTGAGGTCTTCCCGTTTGAGATATATTTTTGCGCCGCCGAGGGTCTCTGTCAGATGTTCGGCATAATAGAGTGGGTTGGGGCGTCCTACGTATTCACGGAGGTAATACTGAAACTCTTGTTGGAAGTCGGCGTTATCTTTGAGTTTCATGTATGCGTCTTCGAGTTCCAACAGTGCGGGCATGAGTGTTTCGGGGACGTATCTACCCCCGAATTGTCCGAAATGTCCCGTTGCGTCAGGAAGTTTTTTAATTATATTTTGCGGTGCGTTTGGGTGGGTCTGGGATTTCATATTTGTCTCCGTATATCTGCCTGCGCTGTTGTTGCAGGCTTTTTAATTATTCCTTGCGGTTCGGTGAGGTAGATTTAGACCTTCACGTTCCTTTGCGTATATCCACCTGCGCCGTTGTTGCAGGCTACAGTCATAGAATGTAGAGCGAAACAGTAACCAGAGTTCAAAAGTTTGCTCGGAGGTTGGGTTGTTCCAACACCGATGGGTTGACGACGGATTCTGGCAGTGTTCCTGTTAGCACTTGTGCGACGCACGTTGCAGCAGCGACCTCCAGATCAAGAATCGATTCCTCTGAGATAAAAGCGGCGTGCGGTGTGACGATGGCGTTCTCAAGTGTGAGCAGTTCTTCGTTTTCTGCAGGCGGTTCTGTTTCCAGGACATCCAACCCGGCACCAGCAATTTCAGCGTTACGGAGTGCAGCCGTAAGTGCCGTAGGGTCTACGATGCCGCCGCGTGCCGTATTGATTAAGTAGGCGGTCGGTTTCATCGCCCGAAACTCAGCGTAGCTGAACATATAGCGTGTCTCTGGGGTCAGGGGTGTGTGGATCGTGATAAAATCTGAGGTTGCGAGGAGTTCTGGAAACGAGACCTTTTGTGCGCCGTGCTCCTGAATTAACGCAGGATCGGTACGTGGGGAACATACATTGACTGTCAGTCCAAACCCTTTCGCTTTTGGCACAATGGATCGCGCAATCCGTCCAAATCCGACGACACCGAGTGTCTTGCCTCGGAGTCTATACATCGCTGGTCCGATGTTCTGCTCCCATATACCGTCCCGGGTAGCCCGATTGAAGCGTGAGACTTTTCGGGCGCACGCCAACAACAGCCCCATCGCATGGTCGGAAACCTCATCAATACAGTAAGCAGGGACGTTGGTAACAACGATGCCGTGTTCCGTAGCGGCTTCTACGTCGATATTGTCGAGTCCGATGCCACACCGTCCAATAATTTGACATTTTTCAGCGGCGGCGATGACTGGCGCGCGAACGGGTTTCCAACAGGCGAGGATGCCGTCCATCATCGGCGCGAGGGTGAGGAGTTCAGGTTCGTCTCCTGTCTCCGCGGCAATAAGTTCCGCCCCGATTTCAGCCAGGACCTGTCGTTCGGGTTCAATGGAGGGCCATGCGTAATCGGTTATGAGGATTTTCCAGTCGTTTTGCATATTTTCACTTTCCGCGTGCCTTTGAAAAACGTGCTTACAAGAAGACCTTACCGGGATTCATTAAGTTCTGTGGATCCAAAGCGTGTTTGATGGCACGCATTAAATCGACGGCTTTTCCGTGTTCCTTCTCTAAGGCGTTCCGTTTACCGACTCCAACCCCGTGTTCACCTGTGCAGGTGCCGTCCATTTTTAGAGCAATGTCTACGATTTGATGACTGAGTTGCTGTGCCTCTGCTAATTCGTTATTGTTATCGGGTTCGAGCGCGAAGACGACGTGGAAGTTTCCGTCTCCGACGTGTCCGAGCATTGTTGTGGGAAGGCTTGATTGCTCAAGCAGTCCTTTCGTTTTGGCGATACACTTGGCAAGTTGGGTGATTGGGACGCAGGCATCGGTGACATAACCGACAGCACCGGGACGACGGTTGAGTGCTGCGTAGTAGCTATCGTATCGGGCTTGCCAGAGTTTCTTACGTTCGTTTTCATCCGTTGCCCATCGGAAGTCACCACTACCGTGTGCTGCTGCGATTTTACCGGCAATTTCTGAGCTTTCTGCGACGGTGCTCTCGGATCCGTGAAACTCAAAAAATAGGGTCGGTGCGACTTCATAAGTTAACCCTGCGTATTTGTTGACAGCGTCCATCTGAAGTTCATCTAAAAGTTCGATGCGAGCGATACTAATGCCAATATCCATGAGTTTGATGACGGTATTTACGGCTGCGTCTACACTTGGAAACGCACAGACAGCGGCGGCGACTGCTTCGGGAAACCGTGTTAGCTTAAGCGTGATTTCGGTAATAATTCCGAGTGTCCCCTCTGAACCGATAAAGAGACGCGTGAGGTCGTAGCCTGCGGCGGATTTCCGCGCCCTACTTCCGGTCTGGACGATCGTACCATCGGCGGTGACAACGGTCAAGCCGAGGACGTTATCGAGCATTGTGCCGTATCGGACGGCACTCGTGCCAGAGGCGCGTGTTGCGACCATCCCACCTAATGAAGCATCTGCCCCTGGATCGACGGAGAAGTGGAGTTGTGTCCCTATCTCTGTGAGATGTGTGTTCAATTGCAGACGCGTCACACCGGCTTGGACGGTGGCATCTCTATCATCCTTGCTGACACGGAGGATGCGATTCATCTCGTTGAGTGCGATGCAGAGCGTGCTTTCGGTTGCGACAACGGCACCTTCGACCCCGGTCCCAGTGCCATAAGGGACGATGGGTATTTTATATTTCGCACAGATTTTGACGATTTCGGCGACTTCGGTGTTGGTTTTCGGGAAAACGACGGCATCTGGCAGCGCGCCTCGGTGATAAGAGGCATCGCGTGCGTGTGCATCCCGGACGGTGTTATCTGTGCTGAAACGTGTGCCGAGCAAGTTGCCGAGTTCTTTATGTGCGTATTTTAAATTGTGTCGGTTCATGCTATGGGTATTTTAGCATAATTTGTAGTTGATGGCAAGCGAAATAGCGTTATGGGTTATGGGTTGTGGGTGTCAAAGTTTCACAGTTTTCACAGTAAAATGGGAATTTGTGAAATTTGTGAATCGGGTGTAAATATAGATGGTGACTGGGTTTTGAAGGGTTTTGGGAAGG
>JAJECD010000360.1 GCA_022822215.1 Candidatus Poribacteria bacterium
TGGCACGAAACGCTTTGAGAAAGGTTTCTTGGGTCAGGTCTTTTGCAGTTTCGGTGTTTTTGATGCGTCCCAAGATAAGATTGTAGATATAGTGTTGATATTTTTCCACGAGTGGATTATAGTAGATTCTGTAATTATTTATACACTTAGCATTGGTGCGGTTAGGAAACCGCACCTACCGGGGGATGAAAGTGTGTATTTATTTTTGGAATTTACTATAAAAGCTTCGGTGTCGCCGTGTTGCGTGCGTTTGATGAGGTGAAAATCGTTTGTGTTATTCATTTTGACCATTGGATTTGGGATGGAATATTCAAGGGATCTGACGAATTACTCATTAGATTAGTTATTTCGGCTGGTTTTCTCCCTAAGTGTGACAATATAATACTTATCTCCGCCATAGTATGATATTGTTTCATTTCCCCGACAAAGCCAACATCTAACGGAACATCCCTAAAAGTATTGAGTGATGTGCATCGTGTCCCGATTTTTTTTTTGGCTGGATCATAAAACTTAGCGAAGAGGTATTCCGGCGGTCGCGGAGGGGTGATAACAGAGTCCTGACTTCCTACGTGTTTAGCACCAATATCACCGTACAATTGTAAAATTCGTTTTGAAGTTGTATCCCATGAGATACTGTCTAAGTCAACCGTGTGAGATAACTCTTCATTTTCCAGTACATCTTCAATGATCTCTTGAAGAGTTGGAACATCAAATCTGTCGCAGTGATAAAACCGGCCAAAGTATGGAGTGTCTGGTAGTGGTTCTTCGCAGACGACAACTGTTGGTATACCAACAGCAGCCGCGAGAGAAAGTACGTGAGGTTCGACAGTACCGCTCGCTATAAAAATCAGAAGATCTAAAGATTTCAGGACATCAGGGAGAATATCAGCATCTGAAATATTTTCTATGATAAAGGTATGGTGTAGATCTAGTAATCTTTGTGTCCCCGCAATACGTAGATACACCCGGTTGGGGTCGTTTGCAGCCAACTGATCTGCTAACCAATCTCCGTTATTCCCAAAAACACCGATTGCGGGAGTCTCTTTTAATCCGTCGTTTCCAAGGGCTTGTGACAGCGAAAGCTTGAGTTCCGTTTTCGCGGGAAGGGCATCAATCAGAAGCGGATCAACGCCTAGCGGTAAAGGGATCAGACGCGGCACATCAGGGAATTCCTTACGTATTTCAGGTTCTAACCAAAAATGTGGGCAGAACCATACGTCGGTTTCCTTTAGGTGTGAATAGGCAGGAGATAGATTGTTGAATATGGATTCCCGCTCGTCGTGGTCACTCGCAAATAGCAGAAGCGGACAGTTGCGGTTTTTCAGAAAAGGTAGATCTTCTTCATGTATCGGGGTAAACATCATGAGTGCATGACAAGGTAAGGGGAGTTCTGAAACTGCGGCATAGGAAAAGTAGCGAGCGTAGCGAATCTGCTTGAAAATGGGATATGTCCCCTCGGCTGTATCCGCGTTTTCTTGCGCATCGGACGTATGTGGTACTCCGGGAACGAATCCTGACAGGTGAGTATACTTTGATAAGTTGCTGAGCAGAGTAGAGTAGACAGCATTTGACATAACTGAGCGAGCGTTCTGATTCAGTATAAATCCTGGTGTCACTGTGAAACAGGGACGAGGCGGGGGAGTCGAAGTCTTTTGCGTCTCATTTTTCGTGAAAATAATGCCGAGTTCGGCAAGGTCGGCAAGGTGGTGGACGGTTGCTTCTATATCCCGCCATGTGTACCTTTTTCTCAGTTCTGATAGGAGATCATTGAATTTCAATTGGGGATATTGCACCAGGATTTGGTACATGAGTGGATTGACTTGAAGACAAACCTCTTTTTCAAGATCAATGACAACAGGAGGTGTCCCCTCTCTAAGTCGGCAGGTCTTTTTGATGGTTCCGAATGGAAAGTTTAGCATGCGGTCACCTTGTCTCCAATGCTTAAGTGAATAATTGTAACCCCTTTATGTAAAAAGGACCTTGGCAGAGGAGCGTTAGAATAACACCAAAGCCAATAACAGGTGCGAAATGTAAGGGACGACAGACCTTAATCGCGTTTGAAAAATCCTCAAATGCCCCTTCTTCACAGAGCCTTTTCACTGTTTCCAAAGTGTCCCTCGGGATGCCGGTTGTGGTCGAAGGCAAGAGGATATTCTCGGGACTCACTTGCACTTTGGGGGAAACCGCTTTATATTCAACCTTTCCATTCTTATCTTCCTCTCGTGTAATTTGTACGATTGGAATCGAATGCTCCTGGAGTTCCATAATAGAGACTTCGTCTGTAAAGATTGTATGAAGCAGTGATGTGAGCACGGTATGAAGAATACCAAAAGTCAATAGAAATCCGAAGGAGATAAGGACCATGGAAATCGGGATAAAGAATGCCAATCCCAACGCAATCAGACTACTGCTCATCACCCATATAATTGTATGCTTCTTGCTCTTTTTTTGCTGGATTTCGGCAAAAATTTTTCTTGTGAAAAAAAGAGAAAAAGACAGATACAGCAGAGAGAACAGGTAAGACGGAAGTTCTAGTGCATGTAGAATCGGTGCCAGTGTACTATTCAGAGCTTGCCGTGTAACCACAAAGACGATGAGCATCAGTGGAATCATCAGTACACTATTTTTCAAGTTTTCGGCGTTGTTCTCTAGGAGCGAAGACAACGCTGCGATTTTCTGTTTAGTCGTTGTTCTCATGAGTGCTAAGACAACGACGAAAAGAAGACTCGGAAGAAAAATATTGATTAAGAGAACAATCGGCATGTAGGTCATAGTACTCACTGCGGATGATATTGAACCAATAGGTGGGAGGAGAAGCATGCAAGCAAAACACAATTTTGCATCCCCTGGTGCCCAAATTCCCCAATAATAGAGTAGAAAAGATAACACTGCCCCCCCGAGGACGAGCGTGAGACATGTCTTATAACTTACGAGATCAAAATAGTAATAGATGGCTTGCGCGTAGATGCCAATCAAAATCATAAATATAATATGGATATTTCGTATTTTCCGAAATTTTATATCTGTGTAAGAGCAGAGAACACAGAAAATGACGGCTAGTCCTGCGTGAAGAAATATCATATAAGAAAAGATCATTTATTTATAAACTCCATCATAGAATCTGCATAGAGACGTTCTGTTCGTTTAGGGAAATCGAAAAAAAATAGAATTGGATACCGTTTATGCTATAGTTTTTAGGAATGACTTCACTCGACGGAGCGAATCTAATCCATTCTCAGGGAAAAGATGATCTACGAGTGCCTCAATTTCACGGGGGGTGTGGTTCTGTATGAACGACAGAATAACACCTTCTTCGACATCTTGTGTGTAAGCAGATTGCATCAATGGGTTTTCCCCTTGAATACCGATCAGACTTAATAGATGTGATCTTGCACATTTTTGCTGTTCACTCATCGGATAATACTCGGAAAAAATTACCTGGGGTGTCCGATTCCTTTTTTGATTCATTCGCGCTGCCTGCTGTTTCTGCTGTTTAATTAATGACAGGAATGATTCAGACGTCTGATCCCAATCAAACGTCTGTGCCTGTTTTAAGGCATTTTTGGCAAGTGTTTCCCTTTTGGATTTATCACCAATGACCTCACGAATCACAACGGACAAGGCATTGACTGGAATATATCCAGCAAAACTGCCAATTTCATACGTGAATGTATCGCAGTCCACTAAAACGCCTCCATCTCCGATAACTTCAGGCAGTCCTGAGAAACGTCCCGCAATAACTGGAACACCACACGCCATTGCTTCAAGTGCTGCGTTTCCAAATGCTTCCTCTCCGACAACGGATGGGAAACAGTGAATGTCAAAGGCATTAAAAAAAAGCCGTAGAAGTGAACGCTCTTGTTGCCCCGCAAATATGAAATTTTCTGGAAAATCCCGCAGTTGGTAGGATGCGAGTGTCGGCGCAACTACCAAAAAGAGATAGTTAGGGTTTTGGCGTGCAAGTTCAAGATAGTATCCTGCACCTTTTTCAGGCTGGAAACGAGAGAGGAATCCTATAACTGGCATTTTTTCAATTCGATCATCATTTACTAATTTTGCAACCTGTCGCTTCGCGATTTTTTTATCCATGGGATAAAAAAGAGTCTTATCAACCCCGTTTGGAATGCATGTGAAAATCTCCTTGTCTTCGGTAAAGCGGCTGTAAAAATCTTTCACTGCTTGTGAGGGAACCACTAACCTGTCGTAGTCGCGCATCGCTGCGTACCAGAGGAGCGTCGCGTTTATAAACTCTCCGTTCTGCCCACGAATACTCGGAATTCGAATAATAAGCGGACAATTCAAAAAACGCAATATTTGTAAGAGGGGTTGAGGGTCGTATATAGGTATTGGACAAAGTACCGCATCAAACTTTTCTTGCTGAACCCGGAGGATACTCGCGGCATCATTCCTACTAAAAAATACCGAATCTTCGGCGGATTTTTCTTTCCGTGTTGTAGAAAAGTAGATGTCACAGGAGGGCTGCAGCCGCTCCATAATTGTGTTCCAGACAATTTGGGCCCCGGCGGCTGAGTTGCTAACGTCTTCGGATTTAGGACCATGAATTAACAACTTTAAGCGATCAGATCGCCGGTCATTTGTTTCAGGCAGTCCGATGAGGTAATCGCGAAGTTCTACAAGGGTCTCTTGTAGAATATCAGGAGGATACATCTGGCAGAAGTGTTGAAAAATGTCATCTAGAATGGCTTTCGGATGGTCCTTCAGATACTGAAAAACTTGCCTCGTCTGAAGGTCAATCTCACGCACTTCGCACGTTTTTAAGTTCAAGAGGTAATACTTGGCTTCATGTTCAAATACGTCAAGAAACCTTAGAATATCTTCAAACATTTATGTGACCTTATTTTGTTTCTAGCTGTACCGGTTTCGTCCAGAAAGCTCTGATAACCTTGTCAAAGCGATAATATTCTTCTGGAACAATTCCTAACCGTGCCTTAAGTTTCTCTGGTTCAAGAAAATAGCCGCATTTTATGTTCCCACTCCGACGCGAGAGATAAGGTTGTGTGGCACCTTCAATTTCGTCGTCAATTGCTTTTAAGTGAGAGTACACTGCGATATGAATTTCCCGTAACCGCTTTTGATCCCGCGGGGAATATCGACCGTTGGGCTGCTGCCGCTTTTGAATCTCTAATCTTTCCTGATACAAGTGAGTTGCCTTCTCAAAGTGATTATTGACAAGTTGTGTTAGTGCTTTTGCTTCGGGGGTTTGCTCAACAAACATATCGGAAGCGGCTTTGACACCTTCACGAACCGGATCGCCTGTGTTGTCTTTGCCCTGTTCCCCAGGCGGGGATGCCCCCTCTGAAATTTCCCCGTGATGCACGATCCTTCTAAACGAATTTAAGAGTTCATCCCGGTGGATAATCACAAGAAAACTGAGTGACAGTGCGCCAATCAAAATGACACTTAAAAGATAAGGAAATTTCATATCGACCTCCTGAACTTCGACGAAATACCTACGGCTGCGCCTCGTTATCGTCCGATTCCGACGAAGCGTTTATCCCACAACGGATTAACGTCACCTGGTGTTTCGAGGCATCTTCGTAGTGTTCTGTCGATACTTCGTCAAAATGGTAGAGTCCTAATGTCTGTGTGTCAGGTGTAAATGCTTTCATCGGAACCGTGTATTTTTTCCCTGGCGCGTAGCGAACAACTTGACTGATTCTCAGTTCGTCAATATACACGCCGGTAGTAGGGAGGGTTTTTTGATCCTGTGGGAAAGCGGTTTCTGTCAAAATAGGGATACCACCAATAACGAGTTTGCTGTTGGAAAATGCTAAAGGTGCTCCTCGACTTTTTCCTGTGATACGCCCATCACTTCCGAGAGTAACCCCACGGTTAATGATTGCCACATAGTGCACCCACTGTTTCGCAGGGAGATGTGCAGTCACCATACCGTCAGATCCATTGTCATTCTGGGTAAGGATGCCACCGATAGAGTCACCAACACCATCAGAGTTACCGTCCCTATGTGTACCGAGAACTGCCCATGTGAAACGGTTTGTTTGTCCTACAATGGAGAAAGCATTTTGGATGCTCGGGGGTTTCTCTATGTATATCCACACTTCA